>JAJZCF010000002.1:0-44486 GCA_021846265.1 Actinomycetes bacterium
CCAACCAGAATGAGCTTGTCAACTTTAGGTGCAAACACGCACATCTCCCCAGCAAGAAACCACTTATATGCCGCTTGAGGATCGATACCTCGAGATTGCACCCACTCAGGCAGGTTTTGAGGGAACTCGTAATGGTAGCTTGATTCGTCAACGGTTGACGCCCCATTCGCTTTTTGCTAAACGCACCTGATGAGTCTCCCTTTAAAATCACAGCCGCCAGATCAGCCATAGAAATTTAAACAGAAAGGAGTGCTGGCCAACAGGCAAAAGCAAGCTCGTCCAAGTTGAGCATCGGCGCAAGTCGACTGAATGCTCAAACTGACCTGTTTGCTAGGCCTATTATCACCATTGGTTCATTTAGTTCAGAGCTTTTGCGCCTACCGACGCTCCCTATTCACTATTTCCTTGATCTCATCTTCCATCTTCGATGAGACTGAAGTCTTTGCGTATTTCTGCCAAACTTCATTTCCCCCATTTGACCAGGTTACACTCGGCTGTTCCAGGAGCACCGGGTCGATGGCTCCGATGTTCGAGCTGATCACAGAGAAAAGGCTCTCAATCAAGGTGTCTTCTAAAAGGTGAGGGATCAGCCCAAGATCTAGGAGCTTGGTGTGCTTGGCGTTGTAATAGTGTTCCTCAAGCTCTACTCTCGGATTGGTAAGATGCAGAATTTCAGGGGAATGACCAGCCTTGATTGCTACCTTGCTGATAATTGCGGCTAACTCGTTGAGATTGAACTGCTCTGTGAACTGATTGAAGACTCGGCATTCGCCTGGCTCGGCTGGATTCTCGATAGCCAATGTGATGCAGTCCATAGTGTCTCGAATGTCTAAATAACCCCTCGTCTGACCACCCTTGCCATAGACGGTGATCGGCAAATCTGAAGCTGCTTGGATGCAGAAGCGGTTTAAGGCCGTTCCCCAAATTGAATCGTAGTCAAGCCGAGTCGCCAAGTCTGGATGCAGAGCAGTGTCTTGAGTATGAGTTCCATAGACGACGCCTTGGTTCAGGTCTGTCGCCCTAATCCCCCAAATGCGAGTTGCAAAATGAATGTTTTGTGAGTCGGCGACCTTAGACAGATGATAGAAAGAGTGCGGGACCTTGGGATACGGAAGCGTATCCGACCTGCCGTTATGGTTAATCGTTATATATCCCTCTTCGATATCTATGTTGGGGGCCCCATACTCGCCCATAGTTCCGAGTTTGACAAGGTGGCAATCGGGAACCTCGTCTTTCATGGCGAAAAGTAGATTGAGGTTTCCAACAATGTTGTTAACCTGAGTCCTAACGGCGTGCTCCCTGTCGACCATCGAGAATGGAGCACTTCGCTGCTCGGCGAAGTGAACGATAGCATCTGGCTGAAATTCCCTAATCGCCGCTCTCAGCGGTTCGAAATCACAAAGATCAATGTCTCTCCACAGAATCTCTTTCCCCGTGAGCTTCTTCCAGGTGGCGAGCCTAACCTCAGGGGAAGCAATCTGCACGAGGCTGGCCGTTCCGCCCTCGTCATCCCAAGCCCGTCGAACCTGGTTATCGATCGCCATGACTTCATAGCCGAGCCGACTTAGATGCATTGCCATCGGCCAACCTATATAGCCGTCTGCTCCTAGCACGATGACCCGCTTCACCGGACCTCCTATATTTTGGGACAACGTTGTCCAGTTTCATTCGTGCCCCTCTGAGATCTCCTCGACCTGGGCACGCCAAACACCTTAAACTTTTCTACAATTTCATCCACCTAAACAGTGGATGAAGGCTCACATTCACCGTGCCCTAAGGCGCGGCGATCAGGTGAATCGACTAATTAAGGCTAGTCGAGCGCAGATCCAAAGCGCGTGTTCTCAGCAATCCTTAACAATTTCATAGCATTTTCTCACTTTCCCCACAGCCAACAGGTCAGGGCAAAATGCACCTCAATTGCAATTGGAGTCGGGCGAATAATGGGCATTTGGCGTTTCGCTTCAAAGATAGCGGGCGGCAAAGCAGGAATACAAGGGCCCCTAACCATATCAGGTGGCAGGTTAGAATCGAGCAAGACAAATACCCTAACCGTCCGTCGGAGGAATTGATTAGTGCTGAAGCGGCCCACTCGTAACCAAAAATTCGAAGCGACCCGCTGGTCGAGCGCTTCTAGGCCTTGGAGTGGTGGCTTCGCCTTATCCTGTTCTTTGCTATTTCGCCTGACTTTATTAGCTGAGAGCGCAATTTGAAATTGCGGCTGTCAAACGGAATCATTTCTGAACTATACATGAGGGCAAGTAATCGACGCCCTTTTAAAATTGGAGCCTTACGATGATCTCAAGGCTACGGACTGTGCCTCGTAAAAATAGCTCTACTCTTTTGGCGCTCGTCGCCGTGGGGGGCGCTGTCGGAGCTGGTGGCAGGGTCTATCTCGAAATGGCAATGGCCAGTAAAGGCTTTCCAACTGCGACGCTGGCTATAAACCTCACTGGGGCTTTTGTTCTTGGCGTGGTAGTCACAATGGCACAGAGTTCAATCGTGCAAAATGCCGCAAAGTTTCGGGCACTATTCGGTACGGGCATGTGTGGTGGATTCACTACCTTTTCTACAGCAACCCTCGAAACTTTCAACCTTTTTCACCACTCCCAATTCGGTTTGGGCATTGAGTATCTAATTTTGACAGTAATTGGGGGCGTACTGGCGGTATATTTTGGCATAGTGTTATCCAGATTCGTCAGCCTCGTCAACCGAAGGTTCAGGGATGAGAGGCACTATAGCGACGGACAAAGGGAGGACTAGAAAATGCAAGAGTGGCACGCCGCCTGCAAGCTCTATATCTATCTAGACGAATCGCAACGTATTCACAAAAGATCCGCACTGGATTTCCTCGCTTCAAAAGCCAAAGAGGCCACTCTGGGGATGACAGTTTTCAGGGGCATAGAAGGAATCGGTTCACACCACCATTTGCACCGAGAGCGAATACTGAGCCTCTCGGACGACCTTCCCATTGTAATTGTCCTCATCGATACCAATGAAAAGATCGACTCTTTTCTCGACTCAATAGAGTCCCACATCGAATCATTTTTCGTCACTAAAGAATCAGTCGAAGTACTGAATCGTAAGGTGCAATAGCTTGGATAACGTCTTTGCTGCACTAATCGGTGCGGTTGGTGCCATAGCCAGGTATCTATTTGACAGGTGGGTCATGTCAAGAACTAATGGCGACTTTCCATTAGGAACATTTGCCGTCAATATGTCGGGAGCACTTATCCTGGGATTTCTCTTTGGCCTTCTGACCAGCCATCTGCTCTCCCACGCTGGCTACTTAATACTTGGCACGGGACTAGTAGGAACCTATACAACATTTTCCACCCTCAGTTTCGAAAGTTTCGGGCTGCTCAGAGAGGGTCAGGTCATATCAGCGATCATAAACATGGCTGGTAGCTTTCTCGCAGGGCTGGCAATGGTCGCCCTTGGATATCTATTGGGCGTTCACCTCTAGCGACTACTGCTCCGAAGGACTCGCTTTGTGCTCTCCGCTATTGACGATCGTGGTAACAAGCTCTTGGATTAGGCCGTCTCTTGCCAGTTCAACCTTTTTTCTTAACGCTTCTGAATCCACGACCGGTCCTATCAGGTCAATCCCCTCGTTAATAACCTTTTGAGCACTATCGCCAAATTCAAACCCGATTTTTACCAGTTCAACCGCAGTGTTTAGGTCTCCCCCGCCGCCAGACAGGCTCTCTCCGGCAACAGAGGCCGCTTTGGCAATGGTTCCAATTACCCTGCCGATGGAGTCAAACAATGCTTGAGGATCTGCTTTGGAACGGTCCTGCTCAACCGATGAAAGCCAGCTTCGAACCTTCTCTTCAAGTTCCTGCTGGGTCTCACCCTCAAAACTCAGAGTTGCCATCTATTCCTCCTTTAACCTCTCCACCTGCCAACACATCCAACAAGTCCGACAATAGACTCGCAGTTGCTCCCCAAACAAGGTCCGTCTCCAGTTCAAAAAAATGCATTGTCCTGCTGCCAAACTCAGGTGACGACCATACCTCAGAATGATGCCTTTCAGGATCGATCAAGTCCCTCAGGCTCACTTTGATAACCCTTTCCACCTCTTCAGACTCGGAAAGTTGAGAACTGTTCGGTATCTTGCCCACATAGGCAAGAAAACTCTCCGAATGCCTGATCGTCTGCAATGAACCGAGCAGGCCAATTCCTTCCACGTCGGACGGTTTTAGACCCACTTCCTCTTGAGCTTCCCTAATCGCCGCCTGGAAGAAGGTCTCTCCTGGCTCCACTCCGCCTCCTGGAAAGGATATCTCACCAGCATGCCTGGAAAGCTTTGTCGATCTCTTTGTGAGGACTATCCCCATGCTCCCATAAAAGTCAAATATTGGAATGAGAACTGCGGCTTGGCGCGAGGATCCGTTGGGCTTGGGACGACTATCAAAATGATCCGAACTCAGACGACTCCGTAGGATTAGAACCGCCTTTTCCAAGTCGACCTGGGCTAACTCTGAAATCTGCGTCTGCCATAGTGACCTCTCCGCCACTCCGACGAAGGCGGGTACGGGAATAATTTGTGGATACCTGTTTCGATAATCTGCCGACGTATTTACCAACTCTTACCCCCTCTCTCCGATGTTACTTGCCCCGAAGTACCAATTTGAGTTCCGATACTCAAGCCGACTCAGCAGAATTAACCGAAAAGGGGACAGAGCATCGCTCTGTCCCCTGGACTGCTTAGGGTCATTTCTTGCCTTGGCCATTCGGCCATGACAAGCTACATCATGCCGCCCATGCCGCCCATACCGCCCATTCCGCCCATGGCCGCAGCTCCTGCGTCTGAGGCTTCGGGCCTGTCGGCAACGGTTGCCTCGGTGGTGAGCAGAAGCGCTGAAATTGAAGCTGCATTCTGAAGCGCCGAACGAGTCACCTTCGCTGGGTCGATGACCCCAGCCTTGACTAGATCTTCGTACACACCAGTTCTGGCATTAAGCCCCATGGCTCCCGTCTCTCTCGAGACTGCTTCAACCACGACTGGCCCTTCAAGTCCAGCGTTGTATGCGATCCATTTCAGAGGCTCTTCAAGGGACTTTGCCACGATTCGAGCCCCAGTGGCCTCATCGCCATCTAGGGTCTCGGCGAGTGCTAGCACTCTACCTCTAACCCTCAGAAGTGCGGTTCCTCCACCAGCGACTATTCCCTCTTCGATAGCTGCTCTTGTAGCTGACAAGGCGTCCTCGATACGATGCTTCTTCTCTTTCAGTTCTACTTCAGTCGCAGCGCCAACCTTGACTATCGCCACGCCACCGGCCAACTTTGCGAGTCTTTCCTGAAGCTTCTCACGATCCCAGTCTGAATCAGTGTCGTCGATCTCACGTCTAATCTGAGCTACACGACCTGCAACATCCTCTTTGGTGCCCGCACCATCGATTATCTTGGTGTCATCCTTGGTAACTTCGATACGCCTGGCCTGACCTAGAAGGTCCAAGCTGACAGCGTCTAGTTTGAGTCCAACTTCCTCAGAGATAACCTGTCCGCCGGTAAGGACGGCCATGTCCTGGAGCATCGACTTTCTACGCTCTCCAAATCCAGGCGCCTTCACAGCAACCGAATTGAAAGTCCCTCTTATCTTGTTGACGACCAGTGTCGCCAAGGCTTCGCCTTCGACGTCTTCTGCAACAATCAGCAACGACCTTCCACTCTGCATTACCTTCTCAAGTACTGGGAGCATCTCGTGGACGGACGAAATCTTTGAAGACACGAGCAGAATGTAGGCGTTGTCTAGGATCGCCTCTTGCCTGTCAGGATTAGTGACAAAGTAAGGGGAGAGATATCCCTTGTCAAACTGCATTCCTTCGGTAAATTCAAGCTCGAGTCCGAAAGTGTTCGATTCCTCAACAGTGACAGTTCCGTCCTTGCCGACCTTATCGATAGCCTCGGCAAGAACCTCGCCAATTGCAGGATCAGCGGCGGAGATAGCCGCCACCTGGGCGAAATCATTTCTTCCTTCGACCGGCTTCGCCTGCTCGGCGATTCCCTCGATTGCAACTTTGACAGCCTTTTCGATGCCCTTCTTCAATGACATTGGATTGGCGCCAGCGGCTACGTTCTTCAATCCTTCACGAATCATCGCCTGTGCAAGAACGGTAGCAGTAGTGGTTCCGTCGCCAGCAACATCATTGGTCTTAGTCGCTACTTCCTTGACTAGCTGGGCTCCCATATTTTCAAATGGGTCCTCTAGTTCAATCTCTCTTGCGATCGAGACGCCGTCATTGGTTATCGTCGGAGCGCCGAACTTCTTCGCTAAAACCACGTTGCGGCCTTTAGGGCCTAACGTAACCTTGACGGTGTCGGCGAGCTTATTAACCCCAGCTTCGAGGCCACGCCTCGCAGCTTCGTCAAAATGAAGAATCTTCGACATCTACTTATTCACCTTTGCCAGAATGTCACGAGAAGAAAGGACGAGGTAATCTACGCCCTCAAGGGACACTTCGGTACCGCCGTACTTCGAGTAGACGACCGTGTCACCCACCTGAATATCTAGCGGAATGATCTGCCCAGTCGACTCAGCCCTGCGACCTGAACCGACGGCAAGAACCTCTCCCTGCTGCGGCTTCTCTTTAGCAGTGTCCGGAATGACCAGCCCTGAGGCGGTCCTCTCTTCGGACTCTGCCGGCCGCACTACAATGCGATCCTCCAGCGGTTGGAGCTTCATCTAACAAGCCTCCTTGTAAGGTTTGGACCGGATATTGGCCAATTAGCACTCTAGCAGTCTGAGTGCTAATTGCGGTAGTTATTCTTCACTTCGAGCCAAAATCTGCCAACTTTCCCGGGACGAGGTGCCAAAAGTATTCTCTGCGCTCACTCGTAATATTTGAGCATCGCCGATGGCTCAACACCAAAGGCAGGATCGCTAGGTCCCTCTACTGCGAGGCGGTAAGCACCTGCGGCAGCAATCATCGACCCGTTGTCAGTACAAGCGATGGGAGCAGGAATGGCCGACCGTATTCCCATCTCCTGCGCCGCCAATGAAACTTCGTGGCGCAGCCTAGAGTTAGCGGCGACTCCACCTCCAAGCACGACCGATTTGACCCCGTAGGCTTTTGCAGCCGCAAAGGTCTTTTTCACCAACACATCGATCACGGCTTCTTGGAAGCTCGCTGCGACTAGCTCTGGTGACGCCACCTTATTCGTCTCCAGATAGTTCAGTACTGCGGTCTTGAGGCCGGAGAAAGAAAAGTCATAGCCCTTATTGAGCATCGCCCTTGGAAAGCGAATAAAGTCACCTTCGACTTGCCTCGAAGCGAGGTCTATCGCTGGGCCACCAGGAAAGCCAAGTCCAAGAAGCCTCGCAACCTTGTCAAAGGCCTCACCCGCAGCGTCATCGATTGAAGTTCCGACAAGTTGATAGCTACCGGGACCGCTTACATAGATCAACTGAGTGTGCCCCCCGGAGACCAGAAGAACCATAGCCGGAAGCTCCGCTGGATATGTTTCAAGCGACGAAGCGAAGATGTGGCCTTCCATATGATCCACGCCGACAAGGGGTACCCCCCAGGCAAGAGAGAGGGACTTGGCCGCCGCCACGCCTACGAGGAGGGAACCCATCAGCCCGGGACCCTTAGTGACGGCAATTGCATCGATCTCTCGAGATGGGTTCGAAATCCTTGCCCTTTTCAAGGCCTCGTCAATTACCGAGATTATGACCCTTTCATGCTCCCGGGAGGCGAGTTCCGGGACCACCCCCCCAAAACCTGAGTGGATCTGGCCTTGAGTCGAAATCACCGAAGAGAGCACCGTATTTGCTCTCACCACCGAGGCCGCACTTTCGTCACAGGAGGTTTCTATCCCCAAGATGCTGTAATCATTGGCCCAGAACAGCCTTTTCTCACTCATCTGACTCGCCACTTTGCGCCTCCATCGGCTCCTCGACATCGAAGTCTACCGATCCTTCTAAAGCCTCCTCCTCCGTGGCGTCCCGCCCGAACTCTCTCAATTCAGTTCTAACCTTTTCTCTTCTCCGATTGTTCTCCTCTGACGCAATGTCGTAGCACCACATAATCACGGCGTCCTCATTGGACTCCGCGTAGTAATTCTTTCGGATGCCCACGGGTTCGAATCCAAATTTGAAGTAGAGCCGCTGGGCGACCTGGTTACTCGCCCTGACCTCTAACGTCATGTCCTTAATTGATAGTCCTTGAGCCACCTCAAAAGCGTTGAGAAGCAGACGCTTTGCGACCCCTTTTGACCCATAGGAGCCATCGACGGCAATATTGGTGATATGGCACTCATCGAGTATGACCATCATCCCGCAGTACCCAATGACCTTTGAGCCCAGAACGGCTACAAAGTACTGGCGAGATTCACCGAGGGAAATCTCGGAAAGAAATATCCCCAACGACCAAGGGCGAGGATATGACCGATTTTCGATACGTAACACTCCAGGCAAGTGTCGTCGCCGCATCCTGATAACCTTCAAATCACTCACCGGATTGGAGCTAATTCCTCTCAATCCTTCACCCATTCCAAATCACCAGTGGAATTCAACCTTTGGTAGCTCACCTTGGTATCGGCACCCCGCACATAAGAGATGGCCACGTCATTGTGGCTTTTCAACTTCGTCCTATCGGGCGCAGCATTCATTAGCTGCCACATCGACTCGCAGGTTTCCCGACGCATATCAGGAAGATGAAAATTGACAACGTCTCCGTCATAATCTCCAGCAAGAACTTGGCTCGGAGCTCGATCCGAAACGACCAGAAAAGTCGTTCCCGTCTGATTTGCGTTACCAAGCCAAGTGGACAGTTGGTTCGGGCCAAGGACAACCGGCCCCGACAGCGTAGTCAAGCCCGAAAGACCCCTTGCGCAGATCGCTCCAAAGGCCTCCTGCTTCCGGACCCTTCTGAGGACGACAACCGGATCTAATGTTTCAGCGTAGATGTTAGCGATCACCTCATGAGAAGCAAGTGGAACAATCCCACAGCCTAAAGCGTATGAAAGAGTCTTTGAAAAGGTCACCCCGACCCTCAGGCCGGCCATTGAGCCAGGCCCGACCACTACTCCAATTGAAGATATCGAGGAGACTTCAAGGTTCATTCGGCTTACTAAGCTCTCCACCTCCAGGCTAATGGCCTCAATTTGGCGCAAGCTATCCCGCCGATCGGAGACGATCAACTTTCCCTCCGCAACCAAACCAAGAAGCAACTGTTCACCCGAGGTATCAACGAGGAGATGACATCCCGGAGCTCTCATCTCCCTCATAATGGTGTCCCGACCGTTCTCCTCGGTCATTGGACCTCCAAGTGACTTAATAGCGATTCAAATCTACCCAGCGAGTCATTTCTGAGGGTAAATTCCAAGATTCTTGATCCTTGATCCTGCCCAGGCACCTTGAAATCGACGACGACTACCGCATCGAGTTCGCCTTCGGCCCTCTCTCCCCACTCGACAACCGCGACCGCCCCTGCATCTAGTTCCTCGTCTATGCCGAGCATTTCAACCTCTACTGAACTGCTGGTTCGATAAAGGTCGCAGTGAAGTAGATCAAGGCGTCCCGAATAGCTTTTGACCATCAGAAAAGTCGGGCTGGTGACGGGTCCCTTGATGCCCAATCCGCGGGCAAAACCCTGCGTAAAGGCGGTCTTTCCCGCTCCCAGCGGACCACGAAGATCGATCACATCACCCGGGATAACCGCTAAAGCCAACTTCTCCCCTATTTCCTGGGTCTGTTGAACTGACCCAGAACGAAGCTCAAACTTTTTCATGTCTACTGGTCCGCCAAAAGCCGGGCCTTCGCAAGATCCGACCTCATTGCCGCCAATACTCCAGTGCCACCTCGCAGAGCCGCCGCCGGATGATAGGTCGGAACCATAACGCAGCCGTGAAAATCAAATACCCGGGTTCGGAGCGAACCGATGCCCTCATTCACGCCCAGAAGTGCCTGCGTCGCCACTGCGCCCAAGGTTACGATCACGGTCGGATTGACAGTAGCTACTTGAGAAGTCAAAAATCTTTCGCAGCTTGCTATCTCTGCTGGAAGGGGGTTACGGTTGTTCGGGGGTCGGCACTTGACCGTATTGGTTATATAAACTTGTCCCCTATCCCTGCCCGTTTCCTGCTCAATCAGCTTTTCTAGCAGTTTTCCGCTTCGCCCAACGAAGGGAAGCCCCGCTAGGTCCTCGTCTCGTCCCGGTCCTTCGCCCACGAACATCATCGTCGCATCTTGCTTTCCCGCTCCGAAGACAACGTTATTGCGGGTAAGGCAAAGCTCACAAGCCCTGCATGCCGCAGCCTCAGTCGCCAAAGAGTCAAGGTCAGACATCAGCGCGCTACCTCATTCTCGCTGAGGACTTGTGGATTCCCAACCAATACTCGAGGCACCCTGTTGCCGATCCTTGCGATCACCTCATAGGGGATAGTTGCGAGCTTTTCCGCCCACTCATCGGCGCCAATAAATTCCCGGCCTTGTCGGCCCAGCAGAACTACCTCATCGCCGAGGGCCACGTCAGATTCCTCTCCGAGATCAACCATAAGTTGGTCCATTGTGATGACCCCCGCCAGCGGATAACGCCTACCCCTAATTAGCACTTCACCTTGCGCATCAAAAAGTGCCCTGGGGACCCCATCGGCATAACCTATCGGAACGGTAGCAATAGTCGAGTCTACGATTACGTGTCTCTTTAGTCCGTAAGAAACCGCTTCACCGATAGGTATCCGCCTAAGGTGAGCAACGCGGGCTTTGAGGGACATGACGGGACGCAGACCCGGCATTGGAACCTGCGCAGACGGGGGGTAGCCGTAAAGCTCTATGCCAACTCGAACCATGTCATACCTTGAAGATGGGTACGAGATCGCACCGGCTGAATTAGCAATGTGGGAAAGCGCGGGGTAACACCCCACTGCGGCGAGTGCAAGTCTCGCCGCCTCAAAACGTTTTAGTTGCTCAAGAGTAAAACTTCTACCCCTCGCATCATCCGCTACTGCCAGGTGGCTCCACAGCCCCCCCACGGTCAACTTGGAAAAGCGCGCTATCTTCGCAATCTCCACCGCTTCTTCGAGGGAGGACCCCGCTCTCGCCATCCCGGTATCGAGGTGAATGTGGATCGATATTTCCGTGGATTCGTCTCCCCAGATGCGCTCCCTGGCTTCCGCTATTTCCCACGCTAGTGCTGGGTGGTCCACTGAAATCGTTAGGCCCGATCTAAGTGCGGCTTCAACATACTGTCGCTGCGGCTCTACGAGCAGGAGTATCGGAACTTTAATCCCACCGTCCCTCAGGGAGATGCCCTCTTCGATTGTCGCAACCGCCAACCAACTCGCTCCGGCCAAAATCGCGGTCTTAGCAACTTCTGTAGCCTCGTGACCGTATGAGTTAGCCTTCACAACAGCACAGAGTTCGCTCGGGGCCACGATCCGGACTACCGCCCTAGCGTTGTGATAGAGCGCATCCAAGTCCACCTCGGCCCACGCCGACCGGCTCAGAGCCTCCACGTCGCCTCCATCTATAACTGGTTTACATCAGCGCCTTCAAACCAACAGGCTAGCGACAGATTAGACCGTTACACAAAAAAAGAGCTTCATATGATTCGATAAGCCGACTGGTCGAGATGCCACTTCTGGTTTAGCCCCTCGATCGCCCTTGGAACCTCCCGAATCAACCCTTCGGGCGAGGTTGAAAAGCCGCCGGAAAGGCGTGCCGCCCTCGCATGTACAAATGCCGCTGCGGCCGCTGCATCCACCGGATCCATCCCCGCCGACAAGAAGCTACCAACGATCCCCGATAGAACGTCCCCGGATCCAGCAAAAGCTAGCAGCGAATTTCCCTCCGCAACGACGACTACCCGTCCGCCAGGGTCGGCGACAACTGTCGGCGAACCTTTAAGCATCACAATTGCCGACGTCGCTTTCGCCATAGTCCTAACCGCAGCTACAAGATCGCTATCTTCGGCGACCTTGATGCCATCGGGTTTGCCGAGGTAATTGAACTCTCCTATATGAGGAGTAATGACGACTGGTCTCCTATTCGCCACGACCGAGGCTTTTAGCTGGCTCGCCGAGGTGAAGGCTTTAATCCCATCTGCGTCGATCACAACCGGACGATCCGCTCCAGCGACAAACCTTCTCACCATGTTGGAAATCTGCAGCGACTCTCCGATGCCTGGTCCGATGACAGCAGCCCCAAAACGAGGGAGCTGGTCGAGCAGCGGTGGCGCCCACATTCTCTCGATCGACCGAACAACATACTGTGAGGGAAGCTGCTGCAGGCTCTTCGCCTCGGTATGCAGAACCACCATTCCACTGCCGGCTGCAAATGCCCCAGAAGCCACCATGGTTGCCGATCCGGCCATCGAATCCGAACCGGCTACGACCATCACCGCCCTCCTCCACTTGTGCCCCTCGTGGCTGCCGACTGGGATAAGATCCTTGAGGTCGGTCTCCTCAAAGAGGTGACATTCTGGCTCATTCTGACTCTTAAAGATCTCATTCGAACCACCGTAAATGTCCCTGAGCACCAGAGAAATTTGACCCGAAATTCGCATCCCGTCGTTCTGGATATGGCCTGGCTTAAGGGCCCCAATCACAACCGTCTCGAGGGCAACTAGTGATCCACCCCTCCTCAAGCCGGAGTCCGAGTCCAACCCAGAAAGGATGTCTATCGCCAATATCGGAAGTCCCTTCGGCAGCCGGGGAGGATTAAAATCCCGGGAAAGACCAGATCCGAATATCGCGTCTACAACCAGATCCACTTCGCGGAGATCGCTAAGGTCAAGATTCCTCTCGATCAACTCAGCAAAGTCAAAAATCCTTACCTTCGCACCAAGTCCTATCAGGTGCTTTGCGGCTGCTAACCCATCTTTACCATTGTTTCCCGGACCGGCAAGAACTACAATTCTTCTGCCATAAAGCGAGCCACCGAATCTTTTCTCGATTCTCCTCGCAACCGAAAATCCGACACGATTGATGATTGCGTCTACTCCATGGGTCTTTGCCAACTCATTGTCGAAGATCGCAACCTGATTTGAGTTCACTATCGGAATCAACTTCTGCCTCCAGCTATTTTCAATCCGGCCGTCCCGCCTTTAGCCATAGGTTGGGATCGAGGGATCATGATCTTGACTTAACTTCCTCGTCGATGACGAATGCACAAAAAGCGCTAGCAATAGTCTCACTATGGGACATCGAGACGGAAAGGGAAACTACTCCAAGTTCCAAAAAGGTCTCCATTGCGCCTCCGAAAAAGCGAAGTGTAGGCTCACCCGATGGGAGCCTAATTACCTCTATTTCCCTAAAACGGGCGCCACGCATACCTTTGCCAAGGGCCTTCATGGCCGCCTCTTTGGCGCAAAAGCGTGCGGCTAGCGCTCCATAGGGATTTTTTCGGGCATAGGCGAAGGAGATCTCGGATTCAAAAAACAGTCGCTCCCTCAGTCTCGGGGTCCGCAGGATCGACTCCTTCATCCTGTGCACCTCCAAGATATCTATGCCAGTCCGGATGCTAACCACCTTGAAGAGGATAGAGGATCTGACCGACAACCATCGCCTAGGAGTTGCTAGGGCGTCTCGGCAACCCTCGGGCTATTCGACGTCGTCGTGTCCGAGAAGAGCCAAGAAGTTACGGGCCGGTATCGAAAGAGTTCCTGGATGAAAGGCAACTCGGTACCCTCTGGTAATCGGGGGAAGCCCTTCCACTTCCAAGAGTGTCAATCTGCCTTCGTCGATATCTCGCCTCACCGCCCTTGAAGAAAGGAATCCAGCACCTAGCGAACTCAATATCGCCTCTTTCACACCCTCCCCACCGGCAATTTCAAAACCAACTTCAAAAGGTATCTGGGCCTTTACTAGTGCGGTCTCGGCGACGTTCCTCACCCCGGATCCCTTTTCTCTCCAAACCATCGGAAGGTCAGCCAGATCTGCTTTGGCAAAAGAATTCCCATGTACCGAGACAAAGTCCTCGGACGCTACCAGCAGGAGTTCATCTCCGTCAATTGCGACCTCAGCTAGTCCGTCTGGCAAAGCCAACCTTGGAGATTCAAAAATCCCAAGCTCGGCATGCCACGACGCTACATCCTCCACAACCTGCTCAGAATTGCCTGACCTTAATTCGAGCTTGACGCCTGGATTCTCAGCGCGGTATCGAACCATCAGAGCTGGCATAACAAATGCCGCTACGGTGTTCGATGCGGCAGTCGAAAGAATGCCACCAAGACCCTTTGAAAGACTCGCTAGGTAGTCCAAAACTGATCGATACGATCGAAGTAAAAAAACCGATCGTTCTGCAAGCGCCATGCCTGCGGTAGTCAATTGAACTCCATGCCCTCTGCGCACATGGAGTCTTTCGCCTAAGGCTTCTGAAAGCTGCTTAAGTTGCTGAGAAACGGCCGGCTGTGACAAACCGAGTTGATTAGCGGCTTCAGAAATGCTCTTCGTCTCAGCTACCACAGCGAGGGTTATGAGGTAATTTGCGTCCACTCGCCTAGCGGTATCTTGGGTATATATCACTTAATCAAAATACATTACAAAGCTAGCAATAGCTCCAAAAAACAAAAAGTAAGTCACCTGTATAAATACCTCGCTGCAATTCGGATAAGTTAGCGAGTCAATTATCAAGGCCTTTTTTTTGTCATTCTGCTATCATTCTTTTCGCTTTTATGATAGACAAGCCGCCGCAAAGTCCTCCATTGATTGAAATCTCCAATCGGGCTCTACACTACCTTGAGGAGGCGGAGTGGCCCCCCACCCGCCAATATGTGCTCTTCGGTCTATCCAAACGGTACTCAGACCGAAACTTTTCGCTGGATAGTGATCATGGAAAAGGCTCTGCGCTACGTGAAGTATGCGATCTTTCTGTATCCCTAAAGATGATGCCCGATCAATTAGTAGCTGAAAATTAGCTGAATCGGGTTTGTAGCTTCCGGCATCATCAGCCGTGATCACAAGGTCAAACTTGGCTTTTAATAGCTTGTTGCTCCGGCTAAATGAAACTCGATCTACGTTCGACAGAATAATGAGCTTGAACTTCTCACCCAAAAGGCGAAGGGAATCCTTCGAGTCTGAAAATGGTGGCCAGTCACCCACCGAATTAGCTAGCTCTGCCGCCTGTTCCTCGCCTATAGTAATCCCTAAGTCATCAGCTACCAAAAATGCACACTCGCTTAGGATTTCGGTGTAGTTCACTCGGGGCTTGGTTGCCTGAATCTTTGATTCATGTGCCGCAAAAGCAGCGAGAATTTCCTCCCCGCCTCGGTCAATGCTCGAAAGTTGGGGCCACCCCTTAATGGCCTTCACGATTCCCGTCTCCCAGTCGATAAGGGTGCCGTAGCAGTCAAAGCTAAGGGCTTCAAAGGCGTCAAACCTCGACATTAATCCTCCATCTTTTTTCAAGCAGGCCGACTCTGCCCGACCCTTACAATGGTCTAACTTGGGAACTAGCTTCAGCTGCAGCTAGCCTTTTCAAGTAGTAAATTGGCTTCCGCCTAGAGTCATTCGACCGTGACAGTCTTGGCGAGGTTTCTCGGCCTGTCTACGTCAAAGCCCCTAAATCTAGCGAGGTGGTAGGCGAGAACCTGCAACGGAATCGTATCGAGCACGGGACTAAGAAGGGGATGAGTCTGCGGTACCAGAAAAGCCGCGTCACCCTCGGCAATTGTCTGCTGGTCACCCTCGTTCGCTACTAGCAACACTTTGGCTCCCCTCGCCTTGACCTCTTGGAGATTTGCCATGACTTTCTCCCACAACCTACCTCTGGTGGCTATGGCCACGACAACGGAAGAGGGGTCTAGCATCGCTATAGGGCCGTGCTTTAGCTCTCCTGCAGGAAATCCCTCTGCGGGCAAATAGCTCAGCTCCTTGAGCTTTAGGGCACCTTCCAAAGCAACGGGAAAGCCAACATTTCGACCGATAAAGTAGAACCTCTCAAAAGCCTCCACTTTGGAGGCAACCTGAATCATCTCTGCAAATCTGTTAGTGAGTTGTTCCACCTTGTCTGGGAGGTCCGTCAGTGCAGTGGCTAACGCTTGAATCTCTTTGGCCGTCGAAGTACCTTTCAGCTTTGCGAAATAGATCGCAAAAAGCTCCAAAGCGACTATCTGAGCTAAGTAGGTCTTAGTCGACGCTACACACACCTCTGGGCCGGCGTGAGTATAAATAACCGCATCGGCCATTCGTGCCATCGAAGAATCGACGACATTCGAAACCACCAGGCTAATTGCGCCAGAATCAGACGCTTCGGCGAGGGCGGCGATAGTGTCCAATGTTTCACCTGATTGGCTTACCGCAATGACTAGGGTCTGTGGATCCAACTTGGGCTCGCGATATCGAAACTCACTTGCGACATCGAGCTCTACGGGAATTTTACAAAGACTCTCGATGGCGTAGCGTGCAGCCATGCATGCATGGTAACTGGTACCGCAGCCGATCATAAATATCTTGTTCACCCCAAGAAGTTGTTCGAGGTCAAGTCTTAATTCATCTAGCTTGATGCCTGAGCTATCCCAGAGCTGAAGCCTTCCTGCGAGAGTATCCCTTATGGCCTGAGGCTGCTCCATGATCTCTTTAGACATGAAATCGTCATAGCCATCTCGGGCCGACCTACTCAAATCCCAGGTTACGACGAACTCCCTCGGCTCGGCGGGCTCATGATCTAGCTTGAAGGCGTTAATCTCCCCGAGCTCTACACCCGCCACGACGCCGTCGTCTATCTGGTAGTAATGTTTTGCCCTCCCCAAAATTGCCGGAATATCGGAGGCTATGAATCCCTCGCCATCGTTAGTTGCAATTATTAGCGGACTCGTCCTTCTGACACAGGCCAAAAGAGTCGGCCGGGAAGTCTCCATTGCAACAATTGCCATAGCTCCCCGCAATTTAGAAAAGACTTCGGCGAGCGCAAAATCGATCCTGTCGGTCTCGATCAAAGCCACCTCCAAAAGGTGGGCAATAACTTCGGTATCGGTCTCTGAAGAAAACACGTGACCATGGTTCAAGAGCTCTTCCTTGAGCTCAAGGAAGTTCTCCACGATCCCGTTGTGGACAACCGCAACCCGTCCCGAGCAGTCGAACTGCGGATGTGCATTCTCCTGCGACGGCTTCCCGTGGGTGGCCCAGCGATTGTGGCCCAAGCCAGAAATCGAGTCCGAGCCCTGGAAATCCTTGATGTGTTTTGACAACAGCTCTACAGAATGTGTACCAGTAGCCTCTCTGACCCTCACGAGCCTTCCATCTTGATAGATGGTCATCCCGGCCGAGTCATAACCCCGGTATTCAAGGCGCCTGAGCGCTTCAACAATCACTTCTGGAGCGTCATGAACCCCACTAACCCCAATAATTCCGCACATTCTCTAGAGCCTATGCGAATATCGACCATACCAATTGCAGCCGGCCGGTAAGACTTAGCGGTCGATTGATGCGACGATCTCCTCTGCTATGCCCTGAGCCCGTGCGTGGGTTTCAGCTTCCACCATAACCCTTACCACGGGTTCAGTGCCAGAAGGGCGAAGCAGTATCCTCCCGCTACCACCTAACAGGCTTTCCGCTTTTTCAACTGCCCCTCGCACCCGATCCGACGACGCCGCCCGCTTGGAATCCGATACCGCAACAGAGATCAGCACCTGGGGGTATTTGGTCATTGCAGCCTCGGACATATCCGAGAGCTTTGCGTTTGACCTATCCAATAGGTCAATAAGCATCGCTCCGGTCAACAGGCCGTCTCCCGTAGTCGCATAGTCAGAAAAGATGATGTGACCCGACTGCTCTCCGCCCAATGACAGTCCATTTGCCTCCATCGCATCCAGGACAAATCGATCACCAACAGGAGTGACAAACAGCGAGATTCCTAATCGCTCCATCGCTTTGTGTAAGCCAAGGTTACTCATCACCGTGGCCGCTATCCCGGCGCCCTTTAACTTTCCACTTTCAAAGAGGTCTGGAGCAAACATAGCCATCAGCTGGTCTCCATCCACCACTTCACCGGATTCAGTCACCGCAATCACTCGGTCAGCATCGCCGTCAAAGGCAAGGCCAACATCTGCCCCTAGCTCTAACACCGCCCTCTGCAGCGAACCAATGCTCGTCGAACCACAGTCCTCATTGATATTTCTGCCCGAAGGATTGTCGGATAGAACACGCACCACCTCTACTCCGAGTTCGGCAAATAGCTCCTTAGCCACTGAAGCGGCGGCACCGTTAGCCAGATCTAGCACTACCCGCAGGCTTCCGCGATCTCTCCCCGACCCGACTGAGCTTAAAATATGCTGACAATACTCAACAGAGACGTCCTCAGTGACCAATGTGCCGACGGCTCTGACAGTCCTCGGCTGATTCGAGTGCAGAAAAGCCTCAATGGAGCCCTCAACGGCCTGTTGATCCTGATCGGACAGCTTTCTCCCGCCAGCTGAAAATACCTTTAACCCGTTATCAAAATAGGGGTTATGCGAAGCCGATACAACCACCGCTGGAAGTCGATATAAGGAGGAAGCAAATGCTATAGCGCCGGTTGGGGCTACCCCGACGTCGACCACATCGACCCCCACGCTCATAAGTCCGGCGGCCACACCAGCCACGAGCATCGGGCCAGATTCACGCGTGTCCCTGCCGACAATCACCCGGCTCGCGCCCAACACATCGCCCACGCCGATACCCAAAGCAAGGGCCAACGAGACCGTTAAAGTCTCGTTGGCCCTGCCACGAATTCCATCTGTTCCAAAACGAAGCAAGAAACTAACGCTTAGAGAACTGAGGCGCCTTCCGGGCCTTCTTGAGTCCGTACTTCTTGGACTCTTTCTCTCGTGCGTCCCTGGTCAAAAAGCCAGCCTTCTTGAGGATCCCCCTAAGCTCGGGGTCTGCTTCAATCAATGCCCTGGCTATTCCCAGTCGAATTGCGCCGGCCTGTCCGGCTATGCCACCGCCGTCAACCGTGATAGATAGGTCGTATTCCGATGCAACCTGGGCTACTCGCAACGGCTCAGTAGCCATTGTCTGCTGAGCAAGGGACGTTATATAACTTGCAAAGGGCTTGTTGTTGACCGTGATATTGCCTTCGCCGGCGAAGAGCCTCACCCTTGCAATGGCCTGCTTACGCCTTCCGGTGGACTGAATGGATGTCTTAGTCATTTCCTAAAAACCTCTCGAATCAAAAGACTCAGGAACCCTTCGGCGCCGTGCCGAGGGTGCGTAGAACCGGTTGCTGTGCCTGGTGGGGATGATCTGGACCGGGATAGACCTTGAGTTTCTTGGCCATCTGGCGTCCTAGCGGGCCATGCGGCAACATTCCCTTGACCGCTTTTTCAATAACGAACTCCGGCTTTTCCTTGAGGAGGTCGCGATAGAGCGCAGCCCTAAGGTGGCCGGGATAACCCGTGTGGTGATACGCAAACTTGCGATCGGCTTTATTGGATGTCAACACGATCTTATCTGCGTTAATTACAATCACGTGGTCGCCAGCGTCTAGATAGGGTGCAAAAATTGCCTTATGCTTGCCCCTAATAATGTGTGCCACCTCGGTGGCGAGTCGCCCCAGCACCATCCCTTCGGCATCTACTACATACCACTTGCGGTCTGCAACAGCGTCAGACTGCTTGGTCACGAATGTCTTCATAATCCTCACCGGTTTAGAACTTGCTCTGGGCGGCTTTTGCGCCCAAGACACGAGGAAATAGCATAGACGGAATTGGGCACTTCACCAACCGGAAACAATAGCGGATCCAGATCCCCAGCTATAGATAACTCGCCGTAACCCACTTCCACCAAATAGAGACCACCCGGAGGTGCTGGATAACGCTTTGTTCCAGAAGGGTACAGCACGCTTTTAGCAAAGGAGCTTACCGAGCATTTGCCCTTCCCTACCTCGACTAACGAACCTACAATGCCCCGCACCATCTGGTGACAAAATGCATTAGCCCAAATTTCGAAGTCGACAAAGCGCCCTCGCTTAGTCAATCTCACCTCAAAAATCCGTCTGATCGTCGATGTACCCTCGGGCCCCTTTTTGCAGAATCCTGTAAAATCATGTTCGCCGATCAATGCATAAGATGCCGATCTCATCGCAGGAAGATCGAGCTCAAAAGGGACATGCCAACTGCGATCGGCGGTCAATGCGTCCCTTTCGGCTCCCGGAAGAATCCGATAAAGGTAGCGGCGGTATCTAGCCGAATGTCGAGCCGAAAAGGACTGGTCCGTCAGTCCGACCCAGTTTACCGAAACGTCGTCTGGCAATTGCCTAGCAAGCGACTGGTATAGGCCGTCAATGCCCCCCTTGTGGCTGGGCCCCGTAAAACTTATAACCTGACCTAAGGCGTGCACACCAGCGTCGGTTCGGCCAGCTACGACAATGTCAACGGGCTCGCGAAGGGCTCGCTCAATCGCTACGCCGAGCACGCCAATAACGGTCCTTTGTCCGGCCTGATAAGCAATTCCGTGATACCCAGTACCGACATAGCTGATCGACGCAGCGTAATGCAAAGCGGCCCCACCAGGGGCCGCTTCAAAATGCTGTATCTCAACCTCTAGGGCCGCAGAAGCTGAAGCATTCTCCTCGTCGAAGAGTCCGCCTTGTTCGGCTTCGCTGTCATGGTGAGACCTTGTCACACCAGTTCTATGACAACCATTGGGGCGTTATCCCCATGACGAGGTCCCCTTTTCAGAATCCTCGTGTACCCACCAGAGCGTCCCTCATAGCGTGGTCCGATATCTTCAAAAAGCTTATGAGCCATGTCTTTGTCTCTCAAAAATGAAACAACAAGCCGCTGATTGTGGACTCCACCAGCCTTGGCTTTGGTTATCATCTTCTCAACTACCGGCCTCAGCAGCTTCGCCTTCGCCTCGGTAGTCATAATCGACTCAGCAGCAAACAGCGACGCCGCCAGATTCGCCAAGATGGCTCGCTGGTGCGCAGCGCTGTGGCCGAGCCTCTTACCCTTCTTAGGGCGTCCCGGTGTCATTAGTCCCTGCTCCTCAATTGAAGTCCGCGGCCTTCAAGTCTCGAAGTGACCTCGTCTAAAGACTTCTGGCCAAAGTTAGTAATTGCAAGTAGATCTTCAGGTGTGCGATTTATCAGCTCACCAATCGAATTGATCTGGGCGCGCTTGAGGCAGTTCCTCGGGCGCTCGGTCAGACCCAGCTCCTCTATCGGGAGGTCCAGGTCGTAGGAACGCACCTCGTCGACTTCCGCCTCTGTCAGTTCGAGGCCCTGAGGACTCTCGCTGGTCTCCGCAATAAGAACCATAAGATTCTTAAGAGTCTCGCCTGCGGACGCAAGCGCGTCGGCGGGCGTTATCGAACCATCGGTCTCTATGTCCAACGTCAAGAGGTCGTAGTCGGTCACCTGTTCTACCCTGGTAGGAGTCACCGTAAAAGCGACCCTCCGAACGGGCGAAAAGATCGAATCAACTGGGATTATGCTAATGGTCGCCGACTTCTTGTTCTTGTCGGCGCTTCGATAGCCCTTCCCTCTTTCCACGACAGCGTCAAAAGCTAGCCGACCTTTTGCACTGAGACTGGCTATGTGCAGATCGGGGTTGACTATCTCGATATCGGCGGAAAGAGCAAAATCCTCAGCCCTAACGACCTTGGGTCCACGAACGTCGATCCGAATGGTCACAGGCTCCTCGGAAAAGGACCTCACCACGACGTCTTTTAGATTCAAGACGATGTCGGTGATATCCTCCTTGACTCCGGTAAGCGTAGTGAACTCGTGCAGAGCGTCATCAAAACGCAGCTGAGTAACAGCTGCGCCCGGAATAGACGACAAAAGCACACGCCTCAACGAATTTCCAATAGTGTGGCCAAATCCTGGCTCTAGCGGGCCGATAGTGAACTTCTGACGGTTCCCTATCGCCTCGCCGACGGCTTCAACCTTTGGTCTCTGAATAAAAAGCACTTTACTCCTACGAATTGGTTACTTGGAGTAGAGCTCGACTATGAGCTGCTCTCTTATCTGGGTATCGATCTGTTCCCTAAGTGGCGGATTAAGTACCTTCACCTCGAAACCTGTTCCCTCGGATTCCAGCCAAGCTGGAAGGCGACGGGCTAGGGTATCCCTGGTCGTGCGGACCTGAATGTTCTCACGAGTCTTCGCTACTAGGGCTACGGTATCACCCTTTTTAAGCCGATAGCTCGGAATATCCACACGCCTGCCATTGACCGTTATATGGCCATGGCTCACAAGCTGACGGGCCTGAGATCTCGAAGAAGCCCAACCCGCTCTATAGGTGACGTTATCCAGCCTGAGCTCGAGCATCCTAAGAAGATTATCGCCCGTGATTCCGGCGGCGTGGTTCGCCTCGTTGTATGTATTGGCAAACTGCTTCTCGAGAATTCCGTAGATCCGACGAGCCTTCTGCTTCTCGCGCAGCTGCGTGGAATACTCTGACCCCTGCCTCTGCCGATCTTTACCATGCTCGCCTGGAGGATAGGGCTTCTTACCATCCATTGGGCAAGCCTTATCGCATTTCTCACCCTTTAGGTAAAGCTTCACCTTTTCCCGGCGACATTGCCGACAAACTGGTCCTGTATATCTGGCCAACTTCTAATACTCCTCGACCTAGACCCGACGGCGCTTCTTCGGCCTACAGCCGTTGTGCGGGATTGGGGTGACATCTTTTATAGAAACTATTTCAATTCCGGTGTTAGCAATCGCACGATGCGCTGTGTCTCTTCCGGAACCTGGTCCCTTGAGCAGGACTTCGACTTGGCGAATTCCGTGTTCCTGGGCACGCTTTGCGCATGTCTCAGCTGCGACTTGAGCGGCGAACGGCGTCGACTTCCTCGATCCCTTGAACCCGACATTCCCAGCCGACGCCCAGGCAATAACATTCCCTGATGCATCGGTAATGGTCACTATCGTGTTGTTAAACGACGAGTGGATATGAGCAACGCCATAGGCGATGTTCTTACGCTCACGACGCCGCGGACGCCTTCCGCCTGGCTTTGGCTTGGCCATCTAGCAAACCCCTATATCTATCATCAACCGGAACAACAATGCCCGGCTACCGAACTACTTCCGGACCTTCTTCTTGCCCGCAACTGTCTTCTTAGGACCCTTACGCGTCCTTGCATTGGTGTGAGTGCGCTGTCCTCTAACCGGAAGCCCTCTCCTATGCCTCAAGCCTTGATAAGAGCCGATCTGCATCTTTCTCTTGATGTCTTGATCGACTTCACGTCTCAAGTCGCCTTCGACCTTTAGATTCTGGTCGATATAGTTTCTAAGCCGCGCGACTTCTTCGTCGGTCAGATCCTTCACCCTGGTGTCAGGATTAACCTCGGTAGCCTCACATATCTTCCTCGAGCTTGTCAAACCAATCCCGAAGATATATGTCAAGGAGATCTCGAGCCTTTTATCTCTGGGGATGTCTACCCCTGCGATCCTCGCCATTGTCCTACTTCTTAACCTTGCCGCTGCTTGTGTCGAGGATTTTCACAGATCACCAAAACCTGGCGTTCCCTGCGAATCACCTTGCACTTTTCGCAAATAGTCTTAACACTTGGCCGTACTTTCATCGGCTTTCCTCACTCCAGACATCCCTAAATGACCTGCCTGGCTCGCTCACTTATAACGGTAAGTTATCCGTCCTCTAGTCAGGTCATATGGAGTTAATTCGATCTGAACACGATCTCCAGGAAGAATTCTGATCCTGTGCATCCTCATTTTGCCCGAGCTGTGGGCTAAAACCTTATGACCATTCTCCAGCTCGACGCGGAACATCGCATTCGGAAGGGGCTCAACAACCGTCCCCTCAAGCACAATCGCATCTTCCTTTGGTGTCGTCAGAACTTCCTCCTATTGAACTAGCACAACAAAACGGACCCAGACCCACCCCGCAGCCGCGGGTCCCCGAAGACAAGACCAACTGTTCGAAGGCATGGCTCAAGGGAGGGGCGAGTGAGACCCAGAGGAACAATATAGTCGCTTTTGTCCCTTACCTGTTCACAATATTTATCGAGTCACCAATTGATTGGCAAAACAGCGCCAAACGCCAATCCACTCGATATCAATTATGACTCCCGTGGTCGTTAATTATTACTCAGAGATGGTCAAAACCTCTGGTCCATCCTCGCCTACGAGAATTGTGTGCTCAAAATGTGCCGAAAGTGAACCATCTTTGGTAACCACCGACCATCCATCCTCCAATGTCACGGTCTCCTCCAAACCGATATTTATCATCGGTTCGACCGCGAAGACATTTCCGACCTTCATCTTGGGACCCGGCGCTCCGGGCCAATAGTTCGGAATCTGAGGCGACTCATGCATTGCGGTCCCTATTCCGTGACCTACATACTCTTTTACGATACCGAATCCAAAGGGCTTAACGTGCTTTTCGACCGCCCGGCCAATCTCATTTAGGCGATTCCCGTCTCTTATAACGTCAATCGCCTTCCATAGGCTCTCTTCGGTCACTTTGAGCAGTAGCGCCGCTTCGTCAGAAATCTCACCGACCGCTGCGGTATAGGCTGCGTCACCGTGGTAACCCTCAATTATTGCTCCGGCGTCAATGGAGATTATGTCGCCTTCTTTAAGCACGTATTCCCCGGGGATACCGTGGACGATCATGCTGTTGGGCGAGGTGCAAATAACCGCAGGAAAACCGTTATACCCCAAGAAGTTAGACCTCGCTCCGCGGGCTTCAATCACTTCACGCGCCACCTTATCGATTACCAGGGTGGTGATACCAGGCGCAATTACCGCCCTAGTTTTCTCGTGAATCTCCGCTACGACCTTGCCGGCCCGTCGCATTTTGGCTATCTCGTCTTTCGTGCGTCTCATTCACATCCTCCAAAGCCAAAGCACCATTACCACTTAGGTTGGCCCTTAGCCCTCTCCACCGCCGAAATAAGTCTCGCCATAACCTCGTCGGGATCACCTTCGCCCAGAACAGACACGAGCTTCTCGCGGTCCTGATACCACTCTACCAGAGGTGCAGTTTGGCTCTCGTATAGGTCTAGACGTCTCCTGACCGCTATTTCAGTGTCGTCGTCCCTTTGAACGACCTCTCCGCCACAGTTGTCACAGCTCCAGTCGAGCTTGGGAGGGGCTTGCACCGAATAGTTGGCGCCACAGACTTTGCACACTCTTCGTGACGCTATTCGTCTGAGAACTAGATCTGTCGAGACGACCAGGTCCAAAACCAGGTCGATCTCAATAGGAAGCAAAATCTTCTCGAGATCCACCGCTTGTCCGACCGTCCTCGGATAGCCATCGAGAATGAATCCCATCTGACGCGCATCTGCCTCGGCCAATCTCTCGGCGACAACACCAGTTATCACCTTATCGGGAACGAGGTCGCCTTTGTCCATATAGCTTTTCGCTAAACTTCCAAACTCCGTGCCAGCCCTTACCGCTGCCCGAAGCATGTCACCAGTGGAGATATGGGGTACCGCATAGTGCTGCGATAACCTGACGCACTGCGTCCCCTTGCCGGCACCCTGCTTACCTAGTATCACTAGCCGCGTAGCGCGTACCATCAAAATGACCCTTCCGCTAGGAGCGAGCTACTTTAAAAAGCCCTCGTAGTTACGCATGGTCAACTGAGAATCGATCTGCTTGAGAGTCTCCAATGCAACCCCTGTGGCTATCAACAGCGTTATGCCGGCGAATGGATACCCGGTTACGTGCCATAAGGCAAGGGCAATTGACGGTATCAATGCGACAGCAGCAAGAAATAATGCACCAGGAAGGGTGATGCGATTCAGAATCTTCGTCAAATGACGCTCAGTTGCGGGTCCGGGACGAATCCCCTGAATGTACCCGCCCTGCTTCCTGATAACCTCTGCCTGCTGGTGCGGGTCAAAAGCGACTGTCACGTAGAAAAAGGTAAAGACGATGATCAGGAATCCATAGATACCTATGTAGGTGAAGCTCGTCGGTGAAACCAAATCGTTATTTACAAAGTTCCGGAAAAAGGTCCACGGGATAACATTCGAAAGCAGAACTGGGAAGTAAAGAATCGATGAGGCAAAAATAATCGGAATTACTCCTGCCTGGTTGACCTTGAGCGGAATATAGGTCTGGTCCCCACCGTACATCTGGCGGCCTATTACCCTCCTCGGGAATATCACCGGAATCCGCCGTTGGCCTAACTCGACGATAATGATCGAAATGATCAGGCCTAGCGACAGGAGGACAATAACCGAAAACTTCAGCTTCCCTGCCTCGACAAAAATAATGTGTCCACCGGTCGGCAGCCCAGCCACGACGTTAGTAAAGATCAGAATTGACATGCCTTGGCCAATTCCTCGCTGGGTCACCATTTCGCCAAGCCACATAACAAAGGCCGTACCGGCTGTGAATGTCATAACTATAAACAAAACCCGGGGAAGGGTGAAGTTCGGAATCAGATTGATCTTCTGATTGTTCGGAAGAAGTCCCGCCCCGCCCTTATGAAACACAAAGACTAAGCCTGTCGACTGCAAAAGTGCGAGAGTCACCGTCAAGTAACGGGTTGTCTGGGTAATCTTCCGCTGCCCGGCGGCGCCTTGTTCTCTCCACTCGTCGAGCTTTGGGATCACCGTCGTTAAAAGCTGGATAATAATTGACGAGGTGATATAGGGCATAATGCCAAGACCAAAAACTGCCGCGCGCGATAGCGCATTGCCAGAGAAGAGATTCAAAAAGCTGAAGACTCCGCCCTGCTTTGCCGCTTGCTCCAGCTGCTGCACGGCCGCAAAACTCGTTCCCGGGATCGGGACGTTCGCACCTAGCTGGTAAATAGCGATAATCAACAACGTGAAAAGAACCTTGTTTCTAAGTTCCGCCACCCTGAAGATATTCCTCAGACTTCCGAGCACCCTCTTTAGCCCCCAAGCTACCTTGTACCGATCTCTAGATAAGATCGGCCACATTTGACATTACAAATTGAAAATCTTGCTAATTGCTAAAATCCGGGCCCAGAGCAAACTGGACCCGGATAAAGAATAACATCCCAAAGCGCAAGCCTTGAAATCCACACCTTCTAACGATTAGTTAGTGCGTTACCCTTGGCGGGTACACGACGCCCACCGTTAGGAGCATCCAGGACCACAACCGTGCCACCGCTGGAGACAATTGCCTGCTTTGCCGCTTCGGAAAAAGCGTGCGCTGAAACGGTCACAGGTATGGTAAGCGAACCATTACCCAAAATCTTCACCGGCTCACCCTTGTGAACTTGTCCTTTTGCGAGGAGGATCGTTGGGTCAATCACGACCGTACCAGCCTCGGCGAGATTCTGCACGGCGCTCAAATTGACAACGCTATAGCTAACCCTAAATGGATTGTGAAATCCCTTAAGCTTCGGCAACCTCTGAGTAAGGGGAAGTTGGCCTCCTTCGAAGCCCGCTGGAATTGTATCCCTTGCTCCCTGACCCTTTGTTCCACGTCCGGCGGTCTTGCCGCCTTTTCCGCCGATGCCTCGGCCTACCCGCCTCTTGCCCCTGTTGGAACCCGGCGCTGGAGCCAGTTCATGGACTTTAATCATCTAACTAACCTTCCTGGCCTTCCGACACCTCTACCAAGTGCGAAACCCGTGCGATCATACCCCTGATCTCTGGTCGATCCGGAAGTGTCCTTGTCTTGCCTATCCGGCCAAGTCCGAGGGCCTTGAGCGTCCCGCGATGCTTTGGCTTGGAACCGATCTGGGAGCGAATCTGCCTTACTTCAAGAAACTCGCTCATCACGCCTCCTTAGCATTACGCGCAGTGCGCTCTCTAAACCCACGAAGTACGCCAGCTGGAGTAACTTCTGAAGGATCCTTCCCTCTAAGTCTGGCGATATCGTCTGGACGCTTGAGCTCTTTAAGGCCAGCGATCGTTGCATGAGCTACGTTTATGCCATTCGATGAACCGAGCGACTTGGCAAGAATATCCTTGATGCCGGCCATTTCCAAAATTGCACGCGCAGCGCCGCCAGCGATGACACCGGTTCCTGGTGCTGCAGGCTTTAGCAAAACCCTGCCAGCGCCAGCCTCACCAATGATCGGATGGGTGATCGTGTTCCCAGAAAGCGCAACATCAAAGAGGTTCTTCTTCGCCTCTTCGATCCCCTTCTGAACGGCGAGCCCCGCCTCTTTGGCTTTTCCATAGCCAAGCCCAACTTTGCCATTTCCGTCGCCAATGACCATCAAAGCGGTAAAGGAGAAACGACGTCCGCCCTTGACTACCTTGGCCACCCTGTTGACTTTGATAGTTCTCTCTTCGTACTGAGCTTCGGCCATTAGAACTCCAATCCGCCTTCTCTAGCTGCATCGGCAAGGGCCGCTACCCGGCCGTGGTACTTAAACCCACCACGATCGAAGACGACTGCGCCGATTCCTTGGGCCTTAGCCCGATCAGCCACCAACTCGCCAACCTTCTTTGCGGCGTCGATGTTGCCTGTATGTGAACCCTTGAAACTCGTCTCAAGGCTAGATGCCGAAACCAGTGTGTGACCACTAGAGTCGTCTATCACCTGAGCAACAATGTGCCTGTTAGAACGAAACACCGCCAACCGGGGCCTTTGCTCGGTCCCTTTTACGGCCTTTCGTATCCTGTTGTGGCGCCTCTTGCGCAGGGCCTCTGGCGTAACTGTCTTTATAGACATCTCTTAAACTCCTCTGACCCTACTTGCCGGACTTACCGACTTTACGTAGCACCTTTTCACCCTCGTAACGCACACCCTTGCCCTTGTAAGGCTCAGGCTTGCGAATCTTACGGATGTTGGCCGCTACTTGGCCTACAAGCTCTTTGTCAATACCCTTTACGGCAATCTTCGTTGGTGTCGGGGTCTCAAAGGTTATACCTTCAGGTGCCTCGACCCTCACCGGATGAGAAAAGCCCAAGGCAAGCTCTAGCTCGGTCGCACTCTTGGCGGCCGCCCTATAGCCGACGCCGACTATCGCCAATTCCTTCGTGAAACCAATGGTCACTCCGACCACCATGTTGTTGAGAAGTGTCCTCGACAACCCGTGCATAGCCCGGTCTCTGCGCTCGTCCCCCTTGCGAGAGACGATCAGCTTGTCTTGCTGTTGTTCGATGGAAACTTCCTCAGGAAAGATTCTGGAAAGAGACCCCTTCGGGCCCGCAACTTCTACTGTGCGATCTTCGCCAAAGGAGATACTAACCCCACCTGGCACAGTTACTGGAGCCTTACCTATTCTCGACACGTCTAACTCCTCCCCTTACCATACGAAGCAGAGAATCTCGCCACCGACTTTGGCCTTGCGAGCCTCAGTATCGGTCATGAGACCCCTGGATGTGGAAAGGACCGCTACACCAAGGCCACCTAGTACCCTTGGAATCGAATCCGCCTGCGAGTAAACCCTTAAACCAGGCTTGGAGACCCTCTTAAGCCCAGAGATAGTACGCTCACGCTTCTGAGAGTACTTCATCCTGATCTCGAGGGTCGTTCCCGGCTTACCCTCATTGGGGTGAACGGAAAACCCGGCGATATAACCCTCGCGCTCGAGGATCTTTGCCAGCTCATCTTTTAGCTTCGAACCGGGCATGCGCACTACGTCGTGCATCGCCTGATTCGCGTTCCTAATTCTGGTGAGCATATCTGCTATTGGATCATTGAAACCCATCTCTACCCCTTACCAGCTCGCCTTGGTCACGCCAGGAATCTCTCCTTGGTGAACCATGACCCTGAGACAGATCCTGCAGAGACCGAACTTGCGATACACAGCGTGCGGTCGTCCGCACCTCTGGCAGCGCGTATAAGCGCGAACCCTGAACTTCGGCTTTCTGTTTGCCTTAGCTATGAGAGCCTTCTTGGCCATAGTACCTAAACCCCTTCCTTTCGGAATGGAAAGCCGAAAGCGTCGAGCAGGGCCCTGCCCTCGCTGTCATTTCTCGCACTTGTCACGATGGTGATATCCATACCTCTGGTCGTGTCGACCTTGTCGTAATCGATCTCAGCAAAGATAAGCTGCTCGGTCACTCCGAAGGTGTAGTTTCCGTGACCATCGAAAGATTTCGGGGAAAGACCTCTGAAGTCCCTTACCCTCGGAATCGCTATCGAAATCACTCGATCGAAAAATTCCCACATGCGATCTCCCCTTAGGGTGACCTTTACGCCAATTGGGTTGCCAGCACGCAGCTTGAAGCTTGCGATCGACTTCCTTGCTCTAGTTACGACGGGCTTCTGTCCGGTGATGATCTCAATGTCCCTAAGCGCCGCATCGAGCTGCGATGCCTGCTGAGTTGCACGTCCAACACCAACGTTAACCGAGATCTTTACGAGCTTTGGCACTTCCATGACGTTCTTCAGCTCGAGCGTCTTTTGAAGCTCTGAGCGTATTTCGTCATTAAACTTGACCTTCAACCGCGGCGGGAGAGAATCAACTTTCACGTCGCTCACAGGTCACCTCCACACTTCTTGCAGACACGAATTTTCTTCCCATCGGCTTCGAACTTCATTCCAATCCGGGTCGGACCACACTTTGAACATACAATCGCCACATTCGATGCATCGATCGGCATATCCTTTTCGATAATCCCACCTTGCTCGGTAGCGGTGCGCGCCTTTTGGTGCTTTTTAACCACATTCACGCCATTGACTATGACCTTGCCGGCTTTGGGAATAACGCTTGCGATCTCGCCCTGCTTACCCCGATCCTTGCCGGTCAGCACGCTTACCTTGTCACCTTTGATGAGCCTCACTACAAGACCTCCGGTGCTAGCGAAATGATTCTCATAAACTTCTTATCCCTTAGCTCACGGCCAACAGGACCGAAAATACGTGTCCCTCTCGGCTGCATAGCGTCATTGATCAATACCGCGGCATTCTCGTCGAAGCGGATATAGCTACCGTCTCCCCGCCGCTTCTCCTTCTTGGTCCTGACGACAACGCACTTCACTACGTCACCCTTCTTGACCGCTGCACCCGGGATAGCGTCCTTGACTGTCGCTACGAAGACATCACCGATGCTCGCGTAGCGTCTACGAGATCCACCAAGCACCTTGATGCAAAGAACCTCTTTGGCGCCCGAGTTGTCGGCAACTCTGAGTCTGGACTCCTGCTGGATCATCGAGCACGCTCCAAAATCTCCACAAGTCGCCATCTCTTCAACTTGGACATAGGCCTGATCTCGGCGACCCTCACCCGATCGCCGATGCGGGCTTCGCCCCCTTCGTCATGGGTGTAGAGCTTCTTAGTCTTAGTCACCGTCTTGCGGTAGCGCGGGTGGCGCACCTTCTCTGAAATGGCGACCACGACGGTCTTATCCATAGATGTAGAGATGACGAGCCCCTCCCGGACCTTCCTGTCATTCTCTCTGGCCTCAATCGACTCTTGCGACGAAGTCATCATTCACCACCTGTCTGTGTGGCAAGTCCACCACGCTCCGAAATGAGCGTCGAGATCCTTGCGATCTCTCGCCTAAGCCTCTTCAGGCTGGCCGTATCAGTAGCCTGAGCCGTGGCCAGCTGGAACCTAAGGGTAAATAGCTCGCGCTTACTCTCCTCCAGCTTCTCAACTAGCTCCATATCGGCCAGCGTCCTTAGTTCAATTGCCTTGGTCATCCCATCGCCCCTAGCGTCTCTTCGTCTTGCACTATGAATCGTGCCTTGATAGGTAGCTTCTGGATTGCCCTCTCCATGGCCGCTCTCGCTAGCTCTTCGGAGACGCCGGCCAGTTCGAACATGACCCTGCCGGGCTTGACAACGGCGACCCAGAACTCGGGGTTTCCTTTACCAGAGCCCATTCTCGTTTCAGCGGGCTTTTTGGTAACTGGCTTGTCTGGGAAAACCCTAATCCAGACCTTTCCGCCCCTCTTGACGTGTCGGGTCATTGCAATTCTTGCGGCTTCAATCTGTCTGGCCGAAATCCACCCAGGCTCGAGTGCTTGTATGGCAAACTGACCAAAAGCGATCTCACTGCCACCCTTCGCCATTCCGGACATACGACCGCGCTGCTGCTTGCGGTGCTTAACTTTGCGAGGCATCAACATCTCTTAGTCAACCTCCCTCTTGAAGTGAGGAGTCTCGTGATGCGACTCACGGGTCTTTCTTTCAATGTCTTCCTCTTCGGCAAGAAGCTTTTCTAACTCGTCAGCGACTGGTGGAGCACTAAGTTCCGTCGAAACCGCCTGAACGGGAACGGTCACTTCTTCGACCACGTCGCCCGCTGCTAGCTCGACGCCCTCAGCCTCTGCTTTACGCCTTCCGCCGCCGGCAGAGATAACCCTCTTCGGCCTTGGAGCGCCCGTGTTCGCTTCGACCTTTGGCTTCACCTCGGCCAAGACGTCGCGGTAAGGAAGAATGTCACCCTTGTAGATCCAAACTTTCACGCCGATTCTTCCGAAGCTAGTAGCAGCCTCCCTGAATCCATAGTCGATATTCGCCCTCAAAGTATGTCGAGGTACGCGACCTTCACGATACGACTCTTTACGGGCCATTTCGGCTCCACCCAGACGGCCCGAGCACTGCACCGTTACTCCCTGGCCGCCGGCCTTCTCGACCATCTGCAGTGCCCTCTTCATCGCCCTACGAAAGCTAACTCGCCTCGAAAGCTGATCAGCAATACCTTGTGCGACTAGCGCTGCATCGAGTTCGGGCTGCTTGATCTCTTCAACGTTGAGATTCACACGCTGATTGCCGGTAATGTTTGCCAGACCTTGCCTAAGTCTCTCGGCTTCTTGCCCTTTTCGTCCAATGACTAGGCCAGGCCTAGCTGTATGAATGTCGACCTTGACTCTATCTCTGGTCCGCTCAACGTCGACCCTGGATATAGCGGCATTTGCAAGCTCTTTCGTTAGATAAGCCCGGATCTTGTAATCCTCGATGATCCAAAGACCATACTTGCGCTCCTCATACCAACGGGACTTCCACTCAGTCGTAATCCCAAGCCTAAAGCCGTAAGGATTTACCTTCTGGCCCATATCACTCAGCTCCCTTATCAACTTCAGAAACAGTCTCTATCTCGGCTGCCTCTGAAGTACCTTCTGCAACCAACTCGGTCTCAACCACTTCAGCCTGCGTTGGCTGGACGTCCTCGATAAGCGACTCTTGGTCACCACTCGTCTGAACCTCTTCAGTGGCCACCTGCGAAAGCGCTTCCTGTGCTTGGTCTGCTACCTTTGCCTTCCGACCAGGCCTACGACTGCGCCGGCCCGTCCTTCTAGCTTCAGCTTCGCTTGCTTGCTTTGCCCGAAGTACGTCAATCTTTGCTTGCGGCATGCGGTCAACCACTATTGTCACGTGAGCACTGCGCTTGCGAATCCTCGAAGCAGAGCCCCTTGCACGTGGCTTGAATCTCTTCATCGTCACGCCCTCGTCGGCATAGGCTACCGAGACGTATAGCTCATCTGGAACGAGCCCATGATTATTAGCTGCGTTGGCAATTGCAGACGCCAACAACTTTCCAACCATCAAAGCCGCCTCACGGTCGGTGTTTGCAAGGATGTCCAGCGCGGTAGCGACGTGCTTGTTGCGGATCAGATCCAGCACCTCTCGAACCTTCGAAGCCGACATCCGGTATCCGCGCAATACTGCCCTGACACCCTTTTCTTCCAAAGCAGTCGCCATTATCTGCGCCTCGCTGATCTCTCTTGACCGGCATGGTATCTAAAGGTCCTCGTCGGTGCGAACTCGCCCAACTTATGACCGACCATCGACTCGGTCACATATACGGGTACATGTTTCCTGCCGTCATGGACGGCGATCGTATGACCCACCATGTCTGGGATGATGGTCGAGCGTCGAGACCAGGTCTTAATGACCTTTTTCTCGCCTTTCTCGTTTAGATCATCCACTTTTTTTAGAAGGTGGTCGTCAACGAAGGGACCCTTCTTCAAGCTCCTTGGCATATGTGCCCCTTATCCCTAGCGCCGTGCACCGCGGCCGCGGCGACGACGAACTATCAAACGGTCCGAGTACTTCTCTCTTGAACGAGTGCGCCCTTCGGGCTTACCCCAAGGCGAGACTGGGTGTCTTCCACCGGAAGTCTTTCCTTCTCCACCACCAAGTGGGTGATCGACCGGGTTCATCGCAACACCTCTGGTTTGCGGCCTAATACCCTTCCAGCGGTTACGACCAGCCTTGCCGACAGAAAGCAGCTCAAACTCAGAGTTGCCAACTTCTCCAATCGAAGCACGGCAGTCGATTGGAACGCGCCTCATTTCTGTGGAAGGCAGCCGGAGAGTAGCGAACTCGCCCTCCTTGGCGACAAGCTGCACGCTCATCCCGGCCGACCTAGCGATCTTTCCGCCTTGCCCCGGGCGAAGCTCCACATTGTGGATTACCGTACCAACTGGGATAAAACGCAATGGAAGGGCGTTGCCGACCTTTATGTCGGCCTTGGGACCTGACTCTATCGCATCTCCGACCGAGAGCTTCGCAGGGGCCAAAATATACCGCTTTTCGCCATCGGCATAATGCAGCAACGCAATCCGAGCGTTCCTGTTCGGATCGTACTCGATCGTCGCCACCTTGGCCGGTATAGCGTCCTTCGTCCTCTTGAAGTCGATCAAGCGGTACTGAACCTTGTGTCCGCCGCCCCTGTGCCTGGATGTCTTGCGGCCATAAGAGTTACGGCCACCGCTTCGAGACATGGGCTCAAGAAGCGACTTCTCAGGCTTAGTACTTGTTATTTCAGAGAAGTCCGATACCGACTGGAATCTACGTCCAGCGCTGGTCGGCTTCCTCTTACGAATTGCCATCTGAAGCGCCCCTTACTGCTCGAACATGTCGATCTTCTGGCCATCGGCCAGGCGGACCATTGCGTGTTTGCGATCGGGCTTAGTACTCCAGGTGCCCTTGCGGTTATTCCTTTTGCGCTTTCCCTTGCGGACCAAGGTGTTCACGTCCAAGACATTGACCTCGAAAAGCTGCTCAATAGCCTTACGAATATCCACTTTGGTCGCCGAATCGGCAACTATAAAGGTGTAGACACCCTCGTCCTTCAACTTGTAGCTCTTCTCAGAGACGATCGGCTTCTGGACAATTGAATACGGATCGAAGCCGCTCATTCTGCCTCCTCATCGCTTGACATCGGAGCAGCTGAAACCGTTAGCTGGCTCGGAGTATCGTCGATCTCCTCGCCGATCATGGCGCTCCTGGTAAAGACGATGTAATCATTTACTAAAACCGAATAGGCGTTTAGGTGCCACGGAAATGCCAGGGAAACCTCAGGGACATTCCTAAAGGACAAGATCAAGTTCTCATCCTCCGGCTCCACCACGAGTAAAACGTGCCCGTCGAAACCGCAGTTCTTCAAAAGTTCCATTGCGGATTTGGTAGAGGGCTTCTCCCACTTGGGATCTTCAATAACGACGATCCTGTTCGCCTCCGCCCTGTCCGACAGAGCGCAGAACAAAGCCTGCTGAATCATCTTACGAGGTGTCTTTTGCTGATAACTGCGAGGCTTTGGCCCGAGTGCAACGCCGCCACCTGAATAGTGAGGCGCCCGAGTTGATCCTTGCCTTGCACGCCCAGTGCCCTTCTGACGGAAAGGCTTTGCACCGCCACCCGACACCTCAGCGCGAGTCTTGGTCGACTGTGTACCGGAACGGGCCGCAGCTAATTGCGCCACGACGACTTGGTGCATCAGGTGAATATTCAGAGGTCGGCCAAAAAGCTCTGGATTCAGCTCCACGCTTTCCAGTACCTTCCCAGAAAAGTCCTTGACCTCTGCCTGAGCCGAGCGAAGCTCGACTTCTTTTTTAAAGGTGATCTGCGCCATATCTACTTAGCACCCTTCGCTGCATTACGAATAACGACGGTGCCACCCTTGGGGCCAGGAATAGAACCCTTGATCAGCACCAGCTGACGCTCGGGATCCGCTTGAATCACCTCTAGGTTTTGAGTGGTGACCTTAACGTTTCCGTACTGGCCGGCCATCTTCGTTCCCTTGAAAACCCTTGAAGGTGTAGCACAAGCGCCAATTGAGCCGGGGGCTCTATGGTGCTTGTGGTTACCATGAGAGGCACCTTGTCCTTTGAAATTATGCCTCTTCATCCCGCCGGAAAAGCCATGTCCCCTGCTGATAGCGGTGACATCTACTATCTCGCCTGGCGAGAAAGTGCTTGCATCAATTTCAGAACCAGGTACAAACCCTTCGGCTGAATCAATTCTCAGTTCCAAAATGGCCTTCCCTGGCTCGACGCCAGCCTTTTGAAACTGACCCAAGTCGGGCTTATTGAGACTTGCCTTACGCTTAAAACCGTAAGTCACCTGCAGTGCAGAATAACCATCTATGTCGTCCGTCTTCGTTCGGAGTACCCTAACGGGTGAAACCTTAACCACAGTTACCGCGACGACTCGATTCTGGTCGTCCCATAACTGGGTCATACCGACCTTTTCGCCCACGATCGCTTTTGAAGCCATCTTCGAAACTTCCTTGCTACATTGTGCGCCGATAATCCGACACACGAATGCTCCGCCTGAAACCAGACGGAGCCTCGAACCTTTTTTGCCGAAAGGTCCCCAAATAAATGGGCACAATCGGACCTAGAGAAAGCCCTAAGCAGTCTAAGCCGGCTAAGAGACTAGCCCTGCCGTCTTATACGTTTTGAATCTTTATCTCTATGTCTACACCAGCCGGCAAATCTAGCCGCTGAAGAGAGTCGACCGTCTTAGGAGTGTGATCGACTATATCCAAAAGCCTCTTGTGAACCCTCATCTCGAAGTGTTCCCTAGAGTCCTTGTATTTGTGCGGAGACCGGATGACTGTGTAACGGTGCTTCTCCGTCGGTAGTGGCACCGGTCCGATAACACGCGCTTGGGTACGGACTACGGTATCGACGATCTTCCTAGTGGAGGTGTCAATTATCTCGTGATCATAGGCCTTGAGCCTGATCCGTATCTTCTGCCTATTTGTATCAGCCATCTCAGCGTTTCACCTTTGTGCAAAAATTAGGCCCGAACCCCGCATTTGCGAGGCCGGGCCTAGATAGAACGATCACTTAATGACCTTGGTAACCCTTCCAGCACCGACTGTACGCCCACCCTCACGGATAGCGAAACGGAGACCTTCGTCCATAGCGATCGGCTTTCCAAGCTCGACCGTCATTACGACGTTGTCACCAGGCATAACCATCTCGGTTCCCTCAGGGAGGGTAATCGAGCCAGTTACGTCAGTGGTACGGAAGTAAAACTGTGGTCGGTAGTTATTGAAGAAAGGCTTGTGACGGCCACCTTCATCCTTCGACAAGACGTATACGTTCGCCTCAAAGACCGTGTGCGGCGTAATCGAGCCGGGCTTACACAGAACCTGCCCACGCTCTACGTCAGTCTTCTTGGTGCCTCTAAGGAGGGCACCAACGTTGTCGCCAGCCTGACCTTCGTCGAGGATCTTGTTGAACATCTCAACACCGGTGCAGGTGGTCTTCTGGGTATTACGGAGACCGACGATTTCAATTTCGTCGCCGATCTTCAATATCCCAGATTCGATCTTGCCGGTGACGACGGTGCCTCTACCAGGAATAGTAAAGACATCCTCAATCGGCATCAAGAAAGGCTTCTCAACGTCACGCTTTGGCTCCGGAATTGCGTCGTCAACAGCGTTCATCAGCTCGATGATCTTGTCCGCCCAAGCAGCGTCGCCTTCGAGCGCTTTGAGAGCAGATACTCTGACCACCGGCGTGTCATCGCCAGGAAACTCATACTCATTCAGGAGTTCACGAACCTCGAGCTCGACAAGGTCAAGGAGTTCCTCATCGTCTACCATATCCGCCTTGTTAAGGGCGACGACGATATACGGAACACCAACCTGGCGAGCAAGCAACACGTGCTCACGCGTCTGGGGCATAGGACCATCTGTAGCGGAAACCACCAAGATAGCTCCATCGACCTGAGCCGCACCCGTGATCATGTTCTTGATGTAGTCGGCGTGACCCGGCATATCGACATGGGCGTAGTGACGCTTATCGGTCTCATACTCCACGTGCGAGATAGAGATTGTTATACCCCTAGCACGCTCTTCAGGAGCGTTGTCAATCTGGTCGAAAGGACGGAACTTAACGTTCGGATTCCTGTCAGCCAGGGTCTTGGTAATAGCCGCTGTTAGCGTCGTCTTACCGTGGTCGATATGCCCCATAGTACCTACATTTAGGTGAGGCTTTGATCTTTCGAACTTCTGCTTGGCCATTTCCTCTACTGCTCCGTGGGTCCAGAAACGTTGCGCGATTGCGCAGACTTTGGTCTAACCGCGAACCTATGCAGTCTACTCACCCCGAACCCGTTTTACTATCTCCAAAGCGATAGAATCCGGAGTTTCGTTGTAAGCGCTGAACTGCATAGTATAGGTCGCCCTTCCCTGAGTTCGTGACCTAAGATCGGTCGCGTACCCAAACATTTCGGCGAGGGGGACCTGAGCCCGAATAACCTGGCTCGATCCCCGCTGATCCATCCCCTCTACCCTTCCACGGCGAGACGAAAGATCACCTATCACGTCCCCCATGTACTCCTCGGGGGTTACAACCTCTACGGCCATAACTGGTTCGAGAAGAACCGGGGACGCTGCTCTGGCGGCCTTCTTCACCGCCATCGATCCTGCTATCTTGAAGGCCATCTCCGACGAATCGACTTCGTGGTATGAACCGAAAGTCAATGTCACCCTGACGTCAACCATCGGGTACCCGGCCAAAACGCCGGACTGGAGTGCCTCTTGAATACCTGCATCAACGGCGGGAATGTACTCCTTGGGAATCACACCCCCAGAGATCTTGTCTATAAATTCATATCCTCCACCGGGGCCAGTTGGCTCCAAGGAGATAACGACGTGTCCGTATTGTCCTCGTCCGCCTGACTGCCTGATGTAACGTTCCTCGATCTTGTCGACCTTCTTGCGGATCGTCTCGCGATAGGCGACCTGTGGCTTACCGACGTTAGCGTCGACTTTGAACTCTCGGAGCATCCGGTCCACCAGAACTTCGAGGTGCAGTTCACCCATTCCGGATATAACCGTCTGTCCGGTCTCCTCGTCAGAGCGAACCCTGAAGGTTGGATCCTCTTCGGAGAGTGCGTAAAGAGCCCGGCCCATCTTGTCTTGATCGGCCTTCGTCTTTGGCTCAACCGCTACATGGATGACGGGCTCGGGAAACTCCAGAGCTTCGAGGATGATAGGAGCATCGACGTCGGAGAGGGTATCCCCAGTAGTAGTATTTTTCAGACCTACAGCTGCGACGATATCACCGGCGTAGATCGTCTCAATGTCTTCCCTATGATTGGCATGCATCAATAGCAAGCGACCAAGACGCTCTTTTCTATCCTTCGTCGTGTTCAAGACGGTAGCGCCTTTATCAAGAGTTCCAGAGTAGACCCTAAAATAAGTCAGCTTTCCGACATATGGATCTGTCATGATCTTGAAGGCCAAAGCCGAGAAGGCGTCCTTGTCGTCTGGATGACGGACCAAGGTCTCGACTAGCCGAGAATCGGTACCTTCGGTCGGTGGAATATCAAGTGGCGAAGGAAGATAATCGACCACTGCATCCAGCATCGCTTGAACGCCTTTATTCTTAAAGGCCGATCCACACAGCACGGGCACTATCTGATTCCCAATGGTCAGCTTGCGAATGACACTCTTGAGGAACGACTGAGTGATCTCCTCTTCGGAAAGGAACTTTTCCATTAGGTCGTCGTCATAGTTCGAAAGAGTATCGATGAGCTCTTGGTATGCGGACTCAGCCTCGCCGACCATCGCTTCTGGGATATCTATTACGGTGAAAGTCTCACCCATAACGTCATCCCACACAACGCCCTTCATGGCTATCAAGTCGACGATACCGGCAAATTCGCTTTCTGATCCGATCGGGAGCTGAATGACCGCCGGTATCGCATCCAGCCGATCCCTAATCATCTCGACGCACCGCTCAAAGTTAGCGCCGACACGGTCCATCTTGTTGACGAAGCACATCCTTGGGACCTGGTACTTATTTGCTTGACGCCAGACGGTCTCAGTTTGTGGCTCAACACCTGCCACGGCATCGAAAACCGCTACTGCACCGTCTAGCACGCGAAGCGACCTCTCAACTTCGACCGTGAAATCGACGTGACCAGGAGTGTCGATGATATTGATCCTGTGGTCATTCCAATATGCCGTGGTCGCCGCAGAAGTGATGGTGATACCGCGCTCTTGCTCCTGGACCATCCAGTCCATGGTCGCGGCGCCTTCGTGTACTTCACCGATCTTGTAGTTCTTGCCGGTGTAGTACAAGATGCGCTCTGTCGTGGTTGTTTTGCCCGCATCAATGTGGGCCATGATACCGATATTACGATATCTCTCTAACGGGTATTCACGCTTCGTTGCCATCTCTTGCCGCCTCGATCGGCCAATCTCTGAATTAAGGATCTAATGCCACGCTGCCGCATCGCTTTATCCTCTAAAAGACACCAAACCCGGAGGGATTATCCCAAAAGGGCCATAGGCACCCAAACCACTAAGCCACTGGCGTGCGCCCCGTCCATTGCCTGCGGACCGAGTCTACACCCTTTCGTACCAGTGGCCTGACCAGCAGGTCAGGCCATAAAACCGGTAAGTGACACTTACTAACAGCCGGATCAACCGGAGAAACTATCTACCAGCGGTAGTGAGCGAAGGCCTTATTTGACTCGGCCATCTTGTGCATATCTTCACGCCGCTTTACCGAAGCTCCAATACCGTTCGAAGCATCGAGGATCTCTGCGGCTAAGCGCAGAACCATCGTCTTCTCGCGCCTCGACTTGGAGTGGCCCACCAACCAGCGGATGGCCAAAGTCGTTGCCCTGCGCGGCCGAACTTCAACCGGCACTTGGTAGGTGGCACCTCCCACCCTGCGAGAGCGCACTTCGAGTTCTGGTCGGGTGTTCTCGACTGCCCTTTTCAACACGGTCAACGGGTCAGAACCCGTCTTCTCCTTGACCTGATCCAGAGCACCATAAACAATATGCTCGGCGAGTGTCTTCTTCCCGCGTGAAAGAATTTTATTGACGAGCTGACTAACTAACACCGACTTGTAGATCGGATCCGCTATCAGCTCTCTCCTTGGGGCTGGGCCCTTTCTAGGCATATCGCCTACTTCTCCTTCTTCGCACCGTAACGGCTTCTAGCCTGCTTACGATTCTTTACTCCGGCGGTATCGAGCGACCCGCGAATGATCTTGTACCGCACACCTGGGAGATCCTTCACTCTTCCACCCCTTACGAGCACGATAGAGTGTTCCTGAAGGTTGTGTCCAACACCAGGAATATATGCAGTGATCTCAACTCCACTGGTAAGCCGCACACGAGCGACCTTTCTCAAAGCCGAGTTCGGCTTCTTCGGTGTAGTCGTATAGACACGGGTGCAAACCCCCCTGCGCTGGGGCGAACCCTTTAGTGCAGGGGTCTTTGTTTTAGACCTCTTGCTCTCCCGCCCCTTACGCACCAGCTGGGCTATAGTAGGCACGAATTACCTCTCCGTCATTGAATCGCTCACTAGGTGAGCCCGAATTGTTGGTCGAGACCAAAAGGCCCTACGACCCGACCTATCATGATACGCGCACCGACCCGTAGTTCCTGCACCATTGTAATTCTTACAGGAACAAACGGGTCACATTGCGACTTTTATCCCTCCGAAGCGACTCCTCCGTCGGGATCTAATCCGGCATTCGGGTCAAATTCTCCCTCTGACCCCAATACCTTGCCCGCGTAGTAGTCATCATCGACTTCGAACTCGTCGAAATCGTCGAATTCCCTACTCGACCAGTAGTTAAGCGGCTTCGCATCTGGAGCAAAAGGAGACATCTCTCTATAAGCGGGCATTCCCGTACCTGCCGGGATCAGCTTACCTATGATGATGTTCTCTTTTAGACCCAAGAGCGAGTCCGACTTGCCTTCAATTGCCGCTTCCGTAAGGATTCTCGTCGTCTCCTGGAAAGATGCAGCAGACAGCCACGAATCCGTGGCCAATGATGCTTTGGTGATGCCCATAAGCTCTGGTCTTCCCTCAGCCGGACGCTCACCATCTGCTGCAAGCTTAGAGTTGACCTCGGCATATATCCGGGTGTCGACCCTCTCGCCTGGCAAAAATGGCGAATCACCGGGCTCAGCGACTAGCACCCTTCTTAGCATCTGACGAACGATAAGTTCGATGTGCTTATCGTGTATAGACACGCCTTGGTCTCGATAGACCTTCTGAACTTCCTCGACCAAGTACTGCTGAGTCTCCCTGATTCCCCTGATCTCCAAGAGTTCTTTTGGATCCTTCGGTCCTTCGACCAGAGCGTCACCGGCCTCGACCTCTTGGCCGTCTCGCACCTCTAGGTGGGTACGAGTCGAGAGGTAGTGGGATTCGTCGATTCCATCATCACCGATCACGGAAACTTTTCTGCCGTTTTCGTCGTCTTCCACCCGGACAACTCCCGTGGTCCTCGACAAAACTGCGGCGCCTTTTGGCGTCCTCGCTTCGAAGAGTTCTACGACTCTAGGCAGACCGTGAGTAATGTCCTGTCCGGCAATACCACCCTGGTGGAAAGTACGCATGGTCAGCTGGGTTCCAGGCTCACCAATCGACTGGGCGGCTATAACGCCGACCGCTTCACCTAGTTCGATGAGACCCGTGGCAGACAGCGACTGGCCGTAACAGACCGCACAAATTCCTTGCATCGCCTCGCAAGTCAGGACCGATCTAACCCTAATCCTGTCGACGCCTGGGTCGTCCCTGATCCCAGCGACAAGGTCGTTGGTCAATAGCGTTCCAACCGGTATAACGCGTCCGCCGGCTAGTTTGACCGGCTCGACTAAGGTCCGGCCGTAGGCGCGAGTCTCAATGTAAAACCTCTTGCCCGGCTCGTCTGGCTTCATATCTTCGAGCCAAATTCCTCTCGTTGAGCCACAATCATCCGAGCGAACGATCAACTCCTGGGCGACATCAACCAGCCTTCTTGTCAAATAGCCAGAGTCAGCGGTTCTTAGGGCGGTGTCTGCAAGACCCTTTCTCGCCCCGTGGGTCGAAATGAAGTACTCCAAGACCGACAGTCCCTCACGGAAAGAGCTCTTTATCGGTCGGGGAATCATTTCGCCTCGTGGGTTAGAAACCAACCCCTTCATACCGGAAATCTGCCTGATCTGTTGGCTGTTACCTCGGGCTCCCGAATCCACCATCATGTCCAGAGGGTTGAAACCGATCTGGGAGAGCATCGCCTCCATGGCCTTTCCAACTTCCGAGTTGGCCGAAGTCCAGGTTTCTATCTCCTTTTGACGGCGCTCGTCGTCTGTGATGAAGCCCCTCTTGAACTGCATCTCAGCCTTCTCGGCCTCTTTCTCGTATTTATCAAGAATGAGGGCTTTGTCCGGAGGCGTCTTGACGTCGTCTATCGAAATTGTCAGACCAGACTGTGAAGCGAAACGGAACCCGAGAGCCTTGATCTTGTCCAAGCTCTCTTGAACGGCAGCCTTGGGATACTTAGCCGCAATCTCTTCGACAATGGTGCCGATCGGAAGCGACCTCTTACCAACTAGCACGTTTATAAAACGGAAGTCCGATGGGAGTGCTGTGTTGAAGAACACCCTTCCTGCGGTAGTCAGGATCTCCTCATAGATAGGCATGCCTTCCTGGTCTTCACCTACCTGGCGCCTCAGATTGATCTTGGAGTGCAAGCCAAGGCTCTTCTCTTCGTAGGCCATTTCGATTTCGTGGATCCGCCGGAAAGTCCTGCCTTCACCCGGCTCGCCCTCGACCTCCATGGTCAAGTAGTAGCAACCAAACACCATGTCCTGCGTCGGAACCGTAATCGGCCTACCGGTGGCAGGAGAAAGAATGTTGTTTGCTGAGAGCATGAGAATTCTAGCTTCTGCCTGCGCTTCTGCCGAAAGTGGAAGGTGAACAGCCATCTGGTCACCGTCAAAGTCTGCGTTAAAGGCTGTACAGACCAACGGGTGGATCTGGATCGCCTTACCCTCGACGAGCACCGGCTCAAATGCCTGAATTCCAAGTCTGTGAAGCGTAGGCGCACGGTTCAAGAGCACTGGATGCTCCTTGATCACGTTGTCTAGCACTTCCCAAACTTGCGGCCTTCTGCGTTCGACCATTCTTTTTGCGCTCTTGATATTTTGCGCGTACTCAAGATCGACGAGTCTCTTCATTACAAAAGGCTTGAAAAGTTCGAGTGCCATCTGCTTTGGTAGACCACACTGATGAAGCTGCAGGTTCGGCCCGACGACGATAACGGATCGACCCGAATAGTCGACTCTCTTTCCCAAGAGGTTCTGGCGAAATCGGCCTTGCTTGCCCTTTAACATATCCGAAAGGCTCTTGAGCGGCCTGTTGCCTGGACCAGTAACGGGTCGGCCCCTTCTGCCGTTATCGAAAAGTGCGTCGACAGCCTCTTGCAGCATCCTCTTCTCGTTGTTGACGATAATCTCTGGTGCGCCGAGATCTAGCAACCTCTTGAGGCGGTTATTGCGGTTGATAACCCTTCGGTAGAGGTCATTTAGGTCAGAGGTAGCAAACCGTCCGCCGTCAAGCTGAACCATTGGCCGAAGATCCGGCGGGATAACAGGAACAAGTTCAAGGATCATCGCCCTCGGGTCATTAACTCGTCTACCCGCTTCGTCTCTTTGATTAAAGGCGGAGACAATACGAAGCCTCTTGATCGCCTTTTGTCGCCTTTGATTTGGCAGTG
>JAJZCF010000002.1:44586-54326 GCA_021846265.1 Actinomycetes bacterium
ACAGGAACAAGTTCAAGGATCATCGCCCTCGGGTCATTAACTCGTCTACCCGCTTCGTCTCTTTGATTAAAGGCGGAGACAATACGAAGCCTCTTGATCGCCTTTTGTCGCCTTTGATTTGGCAGTGATTTACGGGTCTGCTCATTGATCTTCGAAGGTGCGAGCGGCTCGATCAACTCTCGGAGCTTGCGCTCCTCCTCGTCAAGGTCGAGTCTGCCGATTAGCTTGTGGATCGCCTCGGCACCCATTCCGCCCTCGAAATACTCACCGTAGCGATCGGAGATCTCTCTCCAGAGGATCTCGTCTTCGATAATCTGGCGGGGGTGAAGATCCCGGAACTCGTCAAAGGCTCGCTTAGCAAGCTCGATCTCGTGATCGAAGCGCTCACGCGCTATCGAAATCTCCTTCTCTCCGGTGCGCTGCCGAGCTCGAACCTCAGAGTCCTTGGCGCCTTGCACCTCAAGCTCTGCAATCTCTTGCTCTAACGCCTGGAGCCTACGCTCGATGTCGATAGCCCTGGCGTCCTCTGTCTCTTTCAGCTCCTCGTGTAGCTCAGCTTCCAAGTTGGCGAGCTCAAGATGCCGACGATCCTCATCGACCCAGGTGACCAAGTTGGCGGCAAAATAGATGACCTTCTCTAGCTGCTTGGCCTTCAACTCCTCCTTCGGAGTCGTCCCCATGAGCAGGTAGGCAAGCCAGCTCCTTGTACCTCTCAGGTACCAGATGTGTACGACGGGAGCCGCTAACTCGATGTGGCCCATCCGCTCACGGCGAACCTTGGAGCGGGTCACCTCTACTCCACAGCGCTCACAGACAATTCCCTTGAAGCGAACCCTCTTGTACTTGCCGCAGTAGCATTCCCAATCGCGCGTCGGTCCGAAGATCTTCTCGCAGAACAACCCGTCTTTTTCCGGCCGAAGCGTCCTGTAGTTGATGGTCTCGGGCTTTTTAACCTCGCCATGCGACCAGTTCCTTATGTGGTCGGTCGTTGCTAGACCGATCCGAAGCTGGTCAAAGTTATTTACATCTAGCACCTACAGACCCCTCTCATTTCCACGGAGCTGGTCATCCAAGTCGGATCCGCGTTCAGGACGAGATAGATCAATCCCCAACTCTTCCGCAGTTCGATAAGCCGACTCATCTAGCTCTTTCATCTGTATCTCTTCGCCCGAAGAGGAGATAACCTCCACATTCAGACACAGAGACTGCATCTCTTTGATCAAAACCTTGAAGCTTTCGGGGATACCTGGCTCCGGGATATTTTCACCCTTGACGATCGATTCGTAGACCTTGACGCGTCCCAAGACATCGTCGGACTTGATCGTCAGAAGTTCTTGAAGTGCATATGCGGCTCCGTATGCTTCTAGAGCCCACACTTCCATTTCTCCAAAGCGCTGTCCACCAAACTGCGCCTTGCCGCCCAAAGGCTGCTGAGTGATCATCGAGTATGGTCCGGTTGAACGCGCATGGATCTTGTCGTCGACTAGGTGAGCAAGCTTCAGGATGTAGACATACCCGACCGAAATCCTGTTGTCATACCTCTCACCGGTTCGACCGTTGTACAGTTCCGCCTTGCCGTCGATTCCGATCAGCCTGCCGCTTTCGTCCGACTCCGGGTTCAAATCCTCGAATATCTGCTGAATTGTCGGCTTTATCCCAGCTTTATCCTCTTCGTCCCAGTGGGCACCGTCAAAAACTGGCGTAGCAATCCATGTGGAAGGTTCGGTCCTCGGACGGGTTTTAGTCTCCGTTCCGCTGATCGGTGGTTTGGCTAGCTCATTACCGGACCAACCCCATCTTGCGGCGTAACCGAGGTGGCTCTCCAGCACCTGGCCGACGTTCATTCGGCTCGGAACGCCCAACGGACTTAGGATGATATCAACTGGCATGCCATTAGCAAAATAGGGCATGTCCTCGATCGGAAGAATCTTGGAAATTACACCCTTGTTTCCGTGCCTACCAGCCAACTTATCGCCTTCGGTGATCTTACGCCTCTGGGCAACATACACTCTTACCAGCTGATTTACACCAGGTGGGAGCTCAGATGTGTCATCCCGAGTAGATACCCGGACGTCGATAACTTTGCCTGACTCCCCGTGAGGAACTTTGAGCGATGTGTCTCGCACCTCACGAGACTTCTCACCAAATATCGCCCTCAAGAGCCGCTCTTCCGGAGTCAGCTCTGTTTCACCCTTAGGAGTAACCTTCCCCACCAGAATATCTCCGGGGCCAACTTCGGCTCCAATCCGGATGATTCCACGCTCATCTAGGTCCGCAGTAACCTCGTCGGATAGATTCGGGATATCCCTAGTAATCTCCTCGGCGCCAAGCTTGGTATCCCTAGCGTCGATCTCGTACTCCTCAATGTGAATTGAGGTGAGAACGTCGTCTTTGACCAACCGCTCTGAAAGGATTATTGCGTCCTCGTAGTTATATCCTTCCCAAGGCATGAAGGCGACTAGCAGGTTCTTGCCAAGGGCGAGCTCGCCGTTATGGGTAGAAGGACCATCAGCAAGGACATCGCCCTTCTCTACCCTTTGACCCACTTCAACCAAAATCTTCTGGTTCATGCAGGTGTTCTGGTTGGAGCGGCGAAACTTTAGGAGCCGGTGCAGCTTGCGCCCCAGCGGCACTCCCAGCCTATTGGTCTGGCCTGGATCATATTCGACCGTAATGACTTCACCAGAAACATCGGAGACAACCCCGGACCCTTCGGCCAGAAGCACGTCTCCTGCGTCCCTTGCCGCTCTCGCCTCTACTCCGGTTCCAATATATGGAGCCTCGGGCACCACGAGAGGAACCGCCTGCTTCTGCATGTTCGCGCCCATCAGAGCCCTGTTGGCGTCGTCATGTTCTACGAAGGGAATAAGTGCTGTAGACACCGAGACGATCTGCTTAGGAGACACGTCCATCATGTCAATTTCCGACGGCGGTACAAAGTCAACTTCAGAGGTGAGTCCATAAGTCGTGGTATTTCCCTCGACCCTGACGCCGGCTCCTAGCGGAGACCTACGTGCTAATACGCGATCCTCGGTGAAGCTACCATCTGGACCGATCTTGGCGTTTGCCTGAGCAATGACGTACTCTTCTTCCTCATCGGCGGCGAGGTAGACGATCTCATCGGTAACTTTCCCCCCGACTACCTTCCGATATGGTGTCTCGATGAAGCCAAAATCATTCACCTTTGCGTAGGTAGCCAAGGCGCCAATCAGACCAATGTTCGGCCCTTCTGGAGTCTCGATTGGACACATTCTTCCGTAGTGCGAAGTGTGAACGTCTCGCACTTCGAACCCGGCGCGCTCCCTGGAAAGGCCGCCCGGTCCTAGCGCCGAAAGCCTACGCTTATTGGCCAAGCCCGACAAAGGATTGTTCTGGTCCATGAACTGCGAAAGCTGTGAAGTACCAAAGAACTCACGGATCGCCGCTACCACTGGCCGGATATTGATTAACGTCTGAGGAGTAATTGCCTCGACATCCTGTGTCGTCATCCGCTCCCGAACCAGTCTCTCAAGCCTAGAAAGTCCTAGCCTCAACTGGTTTTGGATCAACTCGCCGACGCTCCGGACCCTTCTGTTCGCGAAATGGTCTTGATCGTCCATCCGATATCCAGGCGCATTATCAGCTAAATGCAGCATGTAAGTCGCCGTAGTGAGAATCTCATTTCGGTGAAGTACGGTCTCGCGATCACCGGGATGCTCAAGATCAATGCCTAGGATCTCGGACATCTTGGTGATCTCTGGGCCCAGTTTACGAGCCAACTTATACCGGCCAACCTTGGTGAGATCGTAACGCTTCGAGGAAAAAAAGGCGTTTTCAAAGTAGTTTCTCGCCGCATCGAGGGTTGGAGGCTCGCCGGGGCGCGCCTTGCGAAATATTTCGACCAACGCTCCATCTTGAGTGAGACCATCAGCACGCTCTTTTTCCCACTGAGCCCCGAGGTAGTCGAAGTGGTTCACAAGTCGATCTATAACATCTACCTGGTCGTAACCGAGCGCCCGCACCACGGTGAAGAGACTTAGCCGCCTCTTCCTCGCGACCCTGGCGCCTACGTTGATGTCCCTTCCAGGCTTCCTCTCGACGTCAAACTCGATCCACTCGCCTCGGTAGGGATGGATAGTCGCAGTCAAAACCGTCTTGCCGTCCCTGCCCGCTTGGAACAGTACTCCAGGAGACCGAACCAGCTGCGAAACGACAACCCTCTCGGTTCCGTTGATGATGAAGGTACCCTTCTCAGTCATCATCGGAAAGTCACCCATAAATACGGTCTGCTCTTTGATCTCTCCAGTCACGCGATTAGAAAAAGTCGCCTTGACAAAGATCGGAATTGAATAAGTAAGATCTTTCTCTCTGCACTCCTCTTCGCTGTATTTCGGAAGGGGCTTAAGGTCCTGATCATTCGGGTCGAAATCTAATTCGAGCCGCAACTGACCGCCGAAGTCTTCGATCGGCGAGATATCGCGGAAAGTTTCGGCCAATCCGTGCTCTAAGAACCAATCGAAAGACTCTCTCTGTATCGCAATAAGGTCAGGCAGAGGCATAACCTCGGCTAGGTTAGCGAAAGAGAATCTCTCGGGTGACTGAATACGAGAGTTCAACTGACATCTCCTATAGGAAGGCGCGCTAGTAACAAATCGATGAAATACTTGGTCTGATTACCTGTTTGAGGGCGCGGCAACACGGCAAAAAAAGCCTGAAAAAGGGGACACTGCGCACGACTCTTTTAAATATACACCAATCTGACGAGAAGGTGACCAAAATAATACCAAAGAATCCCCTTGGTATCTTGAAAATAATCCTTCTTGGCGTCTATCGTAGCATCAAACCAAAAAAATGATGAGCCCGGACGCCAAATGAAGCGCCCGGGCAACAAATAAAACCCTAATTACTTAAGTTCGACAGTAGCGCCGGCGCCTTCTAGGAGGCCCTTTGCCTTCTCTGCATCTTCCTTAGAGACCTTCTCAAGCACTGGCTTGGGGGCGCCATCAACCAGGTCCTTCGCCTCTTTAAGTCCGAGGTTCGTAAGGGTCCTGACCTCCTTGATGACCTGGATCTTCTTCTCGCCTGCTGAAATTAGCACAACGTCGAATTCATCCTGCTCCTCTGGTGCAGCGGCATCAGCCCCTGCGCCGCCGCCTGCTGGCGCAGCCGCCACGGCTACTGGCGCAGCTGCGGTTACACCGAAACGCTCTTCGAACTCTTTGAGGAGCTCGGACAGCTCCAGGACGGTCATGTTTGCTATTGAATCGAGTACTTCTTGTTTTGTTGCCATAAGGATCTCCTTTACGATCTTCGACCATCCTTCGCGACGGTCGAAAGCTTTTTAGTACACTTGGGCTTAGGCCGCTTCGTCTTGACTCTTCTTCTCCACCAATGCCGAAAGGGCGTAAGCGAAGTTCTGAGGAAGGGCCTTCAACAGACCAGCAAAATCCCTCATCGGTGCGGCCATTACGCCTGCAATCTGGCTAAGCAGGGCATCCCTGGACGGAAGGTCTGCTAGAGCAAGAGCGGCTTGGGCGCCGATGGGCTTGCCGGAGAGGACTCCGCCTTTTATAACCAAGGCGGGCTTTGCCTTTGAAAGGTCTCTAAGGCTCTTTGCAACCTCAGCGACGTCTCCAGAAACAAAGGTTAATCCAGTTGGGCCAACAAGCAGTTGATCCAACTCAGATAGTCCACTTTGGTCTGCGGCAATTCTAACCAAAGTGTTCTTGAACACTTTGTATTCGCCGCCGGTGTCTCTGAGCTTGCGCCTGATCTCCTCAAGGTCCGTGACCCTTAGGCCTCGGTACTCGGTTACCAGCACTGCTTGGGCAGATTTAAACCTGTCCTTTAACTCTTCGACGATCGCGACCTTTTCCGGCCGTGGATTGTCCATATCTCTCCTCGGGTACACAATGGAGCTGTTCTCTCTGCCGACCCGTAGAGATCGCCTCATCGGGCGGTCAACGACCTTTAAGCCTTACGGCACCGGACCTCTTGAGCGAATCGAAAGTTAATTCAGCTACCTGAACGAATATAGTTGCCTTTTTAGGCGTTGGCCGCCGCTTGAATCTCCTCGTCGAAAATTCTGACCCGGTTGGTATCAATTTTGACTGCGGGTCCCTGCGAAGACGAAAGGGCAATTGTCCTCAGATACTTACCCTTCGCCGAAGCCGGTTTCGCCCTCTGAAGCTCCTCTAAGGCTGCCCTAAAATTCTCAGCAAGTTTTTCGGCACCAAAAGACGCCTTACCAATTGGAAGATGGATAATCCCGACCTTATCGGTGCGATACTCCACCCGCCCGCCTTTGAACTCCGTCACTGCCTTAGCGACGTCGGTGGTAACCGTTCCGGTCTTAGGATTAGGCATCAGGCCCCTAGGACCGAGCACCCGACCGAGTTTTCCAACTTGCGCCATCATGTCCGGTGTCGCTATCGCAACGTCGAACTCTAAGAAACCTTCCGATTGGACCCGATTGACTAAGTCGTCGGCTCCGACAACGTCGGCTCCAGCGTCCTTAGCTTCTTGAGCAGCCTCGCCCGCTGCGAAGACGGCAATCCTTACTTCTCTTCCGGTACCAGCTGGAAGGGAAACCGTTCCCCTAACAATCTGATCCGCCTTCCGAGGATCTACTCCTAGTCTCACAGCCAATTCAACCGTCTCGTCAAACTTCGCGGTGGCTGTCTTCTTTACTATGGAAATAGCCTCAATCGGAGCATGAAGCTTTGTCTTGTCGAAGGCCTGAGCCGAAGCCTTCTGCCTTTTAGTTAGCGTTGCCATTATGATCTCCCAATACTGCCCTTCAGGGCTGTTAGTCCGCCAGCGCTATACCCATAGACTCTGCGGTCCCTATCACTTGCTTGATAGCGGCCTCAATGTCATATGCGTTTAAGTCCGGCATCTTGGTCCTTGCGATCTCTTCAACCTGTGCCCTCGTAATCGTCCCTACCTGGACCTTACGATTCGTGGCCGATCCCTTCGGAACTCCGGCAGCCTGGCGAACCAGAACCGGGGTCGGAGGGGTCTTCAGTACAAAACTGAAGGAGCGGTCGTTAAATATAGTTACCTCAACGGGGATAATCTGCCCCTTTTGGCTTTCTGTTGCAGCATTGTACTGCTTCACGAACTCCATCGTCTGAATTCCGTGTGGTCCAAGGGCGGTTCCTACCGGCGGGGCCGGAGTGGCCGAACCCGCTGGAAGGTTGATCTTCACAACCGCAGTTACGGTACGCTTTGCCATCTTTGATACATCCTCAACTTATTCTCGACTTGACTACTTCCACAATGAACCAGACCTTCAAGTCCGGCCACAAACCAACTAAAGCTTCGAAACCTGCGCAAACTCCAGTTCGACCGGGGTCTCACGACCGAAGATATTGAAGAGCACCTTCAACTTCATCTGGTCTTCATTAATCTCCGATATCTCACCGGAGAAGTCCGCAAGGGGTCCTTCTTTAACCCTAACTGTCTCACCGATCTCAAAGTCAACCTTCGGCTTGAGCCTCCGCAACGCCTCGTGGGCGACCGTCTGGAACTGCAGCATCGATTCGACCTCTCGCCGAGAAAGCGAAGTAGGCTTTGACCCTAACCCCACAAATCCGGTAACTCCCGGGGTGTTCCGGACCACCTGCCAGACGTCGTCATCCATGTAGCAGCGGACCATTATGTAGCCTGGGAAAACCTTCTTTTGAGATGTGACTTTCTTGCCATTTTTAAACTCAGTCACATCTTCTACTGGAATCTCAACCTCGAAGATCCTCTCCTCCATGCCCATTGATGCAATTCTGGCCTGGAGGTTAGATCTAACCTTGTTTTCGTATCCCGCATAGGAGTGGATGACATACCAGTCACCACTTCGGTCGTATGGGCTTTCTAACAGCTCAAACTCGACCGCTTCGTCCTCGGCGCCATCGTTTAGGAGGGTGTCTTCATCGACAACCCCCACAGTGAACTCGTCCTCAACAAGAGAACCGTCCGCGGCAACCTCAAATTCGTCTGTAAATTCTGACACCTTATTGTTCAACCGATCATTTGAAAAGGAATATCACTAGACGCGAGAAGAGGACGTTGAGCAAAAATATAAGCGTTACGGCAAAGGTAAGCGTTACCAGCACGACGGCCGAGTAATTCCTGACTTCCTTCTTCGAGGCCCAATCGACCTTTTTAAGCTCGCCCTTGACCTCATTGAAGTACTGCTTCGGGGAGGTCCTTCGACCACCCTCCTGCCGGGTTCGTTGAGCGGGCGCGGCCTTTTGGGCGAGGGGCTGTCCGTCCTGGTCAATTTGACCTTGACGCTGAAGTAATCTCTTAGTTTCGCGGTTCATGGTGATCACCAATAGCTAGTCGACGAGCAGGGCAGGAGGGACTCGAACCCCCAACCCCCGGTTTTGGAGACCGGTGCTCTACCAATTGAGCTACTACCCTACAGTGCCCTACCAACATAGCGGCACATAGGACTCAATAAGTCTAACCGGGTTAACTCCGGTTCCGGATAGTGAAATTGGTAGCGGTCCAAATCAATACAAAAAAAGTCAATATCAAGGCGGCTGAAACGGCAAAAAAGGACACGGATGCCCTCTTAGAGCCAGCAACGCCGCTCAAAAAAGTCAAAAACCTCTCAGATGGCTCAGCAGAGCGAGGTTTCAGATGCCCCTCCAACTTCAAACGCGCAAACTCTAATCTGCAAGTTTCACACGCCCTAACGTGGGCATAGACATCAAGTCTCGTTGGCATACGCGAGTCAAGCAGCTCTTTAAGCTCTGCTTGGCCCATGGCGCAAGCTGCCGTGCCAAACTGCCCACCAGAAGCGACGCCCGTTCTCAAAATACCAGAATTTCGACCGGGGTCAATTCATTTGGCAACTAGACAGCACGGGGAAGTTCACCTTCGTTTTCTTCGAAGTCTTCCAGATAATCGTCGACAGCAACCAAATCGCAGGCGGGGTCGCCGCTTTTTTGATTGCCCAGCCAGGAAAGCGCTTGAGCCAGCCTCTTTCGCGCTCTGTGCAACCTCACCTTGGCTGTTGCCTCAGATATGCCGAGCTTCTGAGCTATCTCTGAGTGGGCCATCCCGTAGATATCTCTAAGCACCACTACCGTGCGAAGCTTCTGAGGAAGCTTCCTAAGTTCGGCGTCTATATCGAACTTAAGGGTAACCCGAAACATAGATTCCCGGTCTGCCTCTTGAGATCGATCCATATCGCTCTCCTCCGAAAGGGGCTTCTCCCGCTTCTTCTTCCTTAAATCAGCCTGATGAGAAGAGGCACAGTTGGAGACGATCCGAAACATCCAAGTCTGGAAGCTCGCATCACCCCTAAACCTTTTAAGCGACCTGAAGGCGCGAATGTACGAGTCCTGCAGCACGTCGTAGGCATCTTCAAGATTCCCAACCAACTTAATGGCAAGTTTGAGATTATCGCGATAGGTCAACTTGACCAGCTCGCCAAAGCTCTCAGTGGAACCCTGCTGGGCCTGCTCGACAAAGCGCTTCAAAGACTCAGCACGCTCGGTCACCGTCTGGGTCTACCTAGTCTCTTTATGGAGGGTATGCTGACGCTCCCAGCTGCAATACTTCTTCATCTCGATGCGCTCACGATCATTCTGCTTATTCTTGGTCGTGATATAGTTACGCCTCTTGCACACTTCGCAAGCGAGGGTCACCTTAATACGCTTTTCGTTCTTTGCCATGCAAAACCAAACCCCACTCGGGTGAAAAATCTAACCACTTGAGCATAGCCTATTCCAAGAACTACATCGTCTCAAAAC
>JAJZCF010000073.1 GCA_021846265.1 Actinomycetes bacterium
GGGTGGTTGTGGTGGATTGCGAGCTATTCTTTGGCCGACTAGTGGAGGTCGTAACCGCTAGAACCTTCGTCGATCTATTGGAACTTAAGGCGTAGTAGCCAACCCCCATCGCTAAGACTAAGAGTAGCGAGCCTAGTCCGAATGCAATCCGCCACGGAGTTGGCCTGAACTTGTGATCTTCCTGACGCTTCTTGTGGGCTCTCTTTGTGCTCAATCTACTTACCAGCGCTCATTTGATAGGGTCTGAATAGCTGGTAGGGTGCGATGCACGGCCGTGGGATAACCTTGTCTTTGGGTTAAACCTGCCATTTGGCGGCTATGTTTCGTTGAAGGACTCGAGACCAAGTGCGAAGCAGAAACCAAGTGCGAAGCCGAGGGGATTGCGTTGATATTGTCTGAAATGCCCCGACGCTGGTAGTCGAAGTTGCTATCTACCAAGGCCGGGTCTAATGGGCGATGACCTGTTTTCTGTGGGTCGAAGCGATCTGCCACGGCATCGGCTAAGGAAGGATCGGCGACAAGGGGTCTCCGAGCCTGCATAGCGACAGTCAATGGGTCGAAGAATATTTGGCGAGGGGCAGATGAATGTCGGTCTAGCCTTTGGTTCGTAAGGGTCAGGCTGCTGTGTGCTAAGCAAGTGGCATTGGAAATAGAGTTAGCCAACGTTTGGTTGTGAAGTGAGCTCGAGTTTGGCGACCTAGTAATCAGTTCTTTGGTGGTGCATTTATCGCTACTTGTCCAGGAATTTCTTGGTAGGGTCACGGTCTTGCTGGTATCTAGGCTCCAAATCGCTTCTTTTGCGGAATCGAACCAGAAACTGGACGGTGGTTCTGGATACGCTGAGGCCTGTGTTTTCGTAGGTCCGCTAGACGAAAAATGAGGCTCGCTTGAAACTTGTCTAGACTTTGGTACTTGCATCGACTATCCAAGTTAGTTTCAGTGCTAAGTCCTTCGGTGCAGACGGACAAAGGCGGGGTTTATAATTCTGGCAGCACCCCTCTTTAGGTGTTGACCGCCCTAGTGGTTGACCGCTATTGAGAAATTCGGGCGGATGGGGTCCTGAGGGGGCAAACGACGCACACCAGCGGGTCCTTGCCCACTGGTCGTGGGTATGCACCGTACTGCCATCTGGACGACCCGAGCCGGATGATGGGAGACTGTCACGTCCGGAATCTGTGAGAGCCTGGGGGTACGATCTCTCCAGCCGCTCGGCGGTTAGTTATTGGTAAATCCCCCAGGGCTGTAGAGTCGTACCGCGCCCTTCTCCACGGGTGCTACACCGAGATATATGTCTTATAATGCTGCTATCCATCAGGAGTTATGAAAATCAAAACCTTCGAATCAATGGAAATTGCGTAACTAGCGCTACCTGTTCCAAATTCTCTGCGACAACTGGTAGTTAGCCCGCGTTCTCAGCTTGGGAAGGGGTTGTCGCACCTTCCGTCCATCTGGGCTTTCGTACGCCCGCGCAGGTCAGCGGCCGCTTCGGATCGACCAGCCGCGCCCGGCCTGCCCGGATTCGGCCAGCTGTTGTGGCACGACTTTGACACGGCTCAGACGCCAGGCAAGGCCGGCGTCTGAGGTTCTCGGGCATCGGCGGAGCCGACCAAGGACTCGGCAACGCCGTCGGGTGTCGGCGGCAACGAGGTGACCGTCTCTTAACCGTTTCATCCAGATGATGGCTCGGCTAACGGCCCGGAGATTATCCGCGGTGATCCCGCGTGGTCTGTTGTCGACTCGAGCGCCTGAAGGGGACCATCACGGCGCAGGGGGCAGTTCCGTACGCAGCACGAATGTGGGCGTCGAGTACGGATCGCACCTCTGGCACCGCTGCGACAGGTCAGAACGGGCCGGAGGTATCTTTCGCCACGGTAAGAGGAGCCGCCAATACCGGCCCGGACTGCTGATCGCCGACTTCACATACTTTCGGCGGCAAGCAGCGCGCTCAACTCGCTGTCGTCGAGTGGAAAGCTGGCGTTCCTTACCATATGCCGAAGCAGGACAGTCGAAAAGCATTGCGCCTCATCGAGAGAACGAACTCTTACAGGTTTGATCAGGCCGCTCCACTCACTTCCTGAACCGGAGTTTTCGCGATCTGAGGTGGAAAGCAAGACGAACTTGCTCAAAGGAGGCACCGGTTCAGAAGACCTTCCAAGGGGTGCGACACGGCCTTCGAGCCGACACTCTTTTGGCGAAGTCCACGAGTCTGGCAGAGTTGGGTCCGGACGTTCAAAGGTTGAGATGGCAATTGCGCCAGCCAGAACCTTCTGCACAAGGCCAAGTGAGATGCGATACTTTTCGGAACCGCTCGCTTTTACCCTTTCGCCAAGGCGATACCATACCGTCACCTCGCAGAACTCAGCTTCTGGACGACCGAGGCCAGCACCGGTTCCCATTGTGAAACGAACCTTTAACCAAACATCGTCGGAAACGACTTCGGCATCGAAGCTGATCTCATCCGGAAGGAACTCTGTTACGGCGTGAAAGTCGATTTCAGAGGCATCGATGCCGAGCCACCTTCGAAGGTCGCCGCACGCCAGCGCCAACGAGCTACCGGCCAGGCGGCTCTTCACCCAATCAAGAACCTCGCACTCCAGATCCGTTCCTTTGGGGAATTGCTTACCCGAAGAACCATAGGTCGCGGATACCCTAATACCGAGGCCCGGCGTCGGGCTATCTCTTGTCAGCCACGATTCCTCAAGCCGACGGTTTGAATAGGAATTTTGGGACTCGTTCAGATCGTAATCAAAAGGATCAAAGCGGACCCCGTTGAGGTACTCCGTAAGTCTTGCCAAATCCGGGCCTTCCGGGGTCGAGAGGGTCGACAACTGATCCTTTTCTTGTGCAAGGCGATTTGGGCCTCCGAACACGAGTACGAGTTCGTTCCAACCGGCTTCGCTGTCGGAACGATAACCGCCCGCTGCCTTTAGCAAAATTGTCAGCATGAGTTGATCGGCATCGGTCTCGATGGCCCTGTCCAAGAACTCGCGATCGTTTGGCGAGGTCTCCAGCGCCCAAACCAGGGTACTCAAAGGCAGGGCGCCCCGGAGGGCGTTCTGTGACAGGAACTCTCGAAGTTCCTTTGGCTTCATACTCCTTATCCGATTGGCCGCTTTGTACCAGGAGTCACTCACCCACTGCCTGACCTCCCTAGTCACACCTGTGTGGCGCTGGGCGAGCGGCCGCGCGAGCGCTCGAAATAGGCGGAGCTGCCCGTAGATGGGCGCGGTTTCGTCAACCGATATGGCAAAGAGGTTGAGCCCGGGCCGCCCTGCCTTCGAAAGCACCAACGTGGCCAGACCAACCAGGTTTTCTTCGGCATCGCTGTCGCCGTTCGCAGTCCGATCGAACCAGCAAAGCACAGCGCGACACGCCTGCACATAAGCATCGGCTTCGACCTTCCGAGAGCGCTGAAGCTCGCCTGCGAGTCTGAGAGCTAGATCCGGAATCCTAGTACTCGGTACCCGGCCCGCTTCGCCCGGCCCGTCAATCTCCGCAGGCAAGCGCGGGAAAAGGAAAGGGGTGACCTCGCCGGCGGTTGCCATCCGTTCGCCAACCCGCCCTTCGAGGTAGTAGGACAGCACCATCGGCGATGCTACCCGGCCCTCGGCACGCCAGAGAGCAAGCTCGCCGAAATCCCCGCCAGCCGGAAACACTTTGGCCAGCAGACCTTGGAGAATTTCTCGCCGGTAATTCGATAAGGTGGCGAGCACCTCGGTGATGGGCTCGGGAAGCGTTTCACTGGAACGGTTTTCAAGCCTCGCCTCCTCTCCCAGTTCGGAGTGCAGCTCCGGTTCGATGACCCTTATCGCTTCTAGGGCGATCAAGTCTGTGAGGGACATTTCCTCCCCGAGTTGGACGATGCGGGGAGGCAGGATCGCCCGCAAGCGGGCGATGTCGCGCAGAGTACGAGGCAGTCGCTCAACCAGCTGAAGCACATTTCGGCCATGCTCGCTGAACCGATCGTCATGCTTACCGAATTGATAGGCCGTAGCGGCATCGCCAGGAAGCCTCACCAGGCCTATGGAATCGTCAATTGCGTTGCGAAATTCCTGAGCCAAGGTCTGGCTGCCCGGCTCAGGAACGGTAAAGGTATACTGGACCACCTTCTCCATGTAACGCCTTCCGTACTCATCGTCATCGGCATAAGAGAAACGAGAGCCCAGAACTTTAGCAACCTGAGCGTCATCGAAGGCAAGCAGGTAGACCACGTTCGGAAAGCGAGCTACGGCCCGCACGACGCGCACCATGGTTGCCAACTCCTCCGGCTCGAGCCTGTCGAGATCGTCGATGACGATCACCATGCGAGAGTGTTCTTTTCGCAGCGCCGCTTCGACTTTCTCGCGCAGTTCGTCGGTGGTGACGTATTCCTCCCTACGAATAGCAACCGCCCTCCCGATTGCGACAAATATCGATGCCGCAACACCGACCGTTGGAACATTCATCAACGGTTCAAATGCCTTGGCATAGCGAATTAGGGCAGTCGATATCTTCCGGTTCGCTTTGAACACGCCCTTGGATGAGTGGTGCAATTTGACTATTAATTCCCTTACCATCTGGGTACTGTCCGAAAGCAGCCACGGATCGTATCTCATGACACCGACGCCGTCCTTCTCCTCGAGGGTCTCCCGGATCAAATTGAGAACAGAGGTCTTGCCTGAACCCCAGGGGCCACATACTGCGACGACCGCCCCGTCGCTTGAGTCGAGCCCCATTAGAGCTTGCACCACTGCGTCGACAAAAGGCCGGCGATCCAAACGATCGTCTTCGAACCTTTTTATCGGCGAGTCACCCCGAATCCCCCCCGAATCCCCCTTGTCCGCTTCGATATTCTCGGTGTGGTCAGCCATTTACCTCGGACCTCCTCAACCGTGATCGCTTCCTGGTCAACTGATCCAAGAAAAAAAGTACGGCTAAACTTCCACGACGGAAACGAGAGAGACCCATGACCTGTAGCGGGCTCCCCCCTGCAGAGGTGCTCCGAAAAATTTGCCAACGTCAACTCTTGCCCCGGGCCTCGGCGCGTCGCTTCCCCTCTCCGTCAGGATAATTGTCACCTCTAGGCATACAATTAGCCGAGGGCATGAAAAATGAGGAATGATTAGATGGAATATCCCAAAGCAGTAAAAGACGAGATTCTTTCGATCCTTCGAGATCAGATGGAAAACAACTTAGAACCCGGTGATTCACATACGCAAATAACTGCGAAATTTGGAGTGAGTCGAAAACTGATCTACGGGTGGAAAACCGATCTCAAAAGGAAAATGGCCTCAGCTGGTCACGTGGTGGATTCACTAGCTGTGAGATATTTCAGATGGTGTTACAAGCCTCTAGTTTGAACGAATTGGAACTCGGTGGATTCTTACGTTCGAAGGGAATAACTAAAGAGCAACTCGCTCAGTGGAGTGCCGTATGTGAAGGTGCAAATGCCCAAAAGGTGGTGACATCGAATCAGCCAGACCGAGAAGCTCAAAAGAAGATCAAAAAGCTCGAAGCTGAACTCAGACGTAAAGAGCGTGCACTTGCTGAGACTGCGGCAATTCTGGTGTTGCGGGGAAAAGCCGAAGCGATCTGGGGGGAAAACGAGGTCGATTGATCTCGTCTTCGGATCGCATAATTGCAATTGAGTTAATCGAACAAGCCCATGTCAGCGGTGCCCGCTACTTTGTTGCCTGCAAAGAGATCGGCATCAGTGTTCGAACCTTAGAGCGCTGGAAGAACAAAGGAGACAACGTCAGCGATTGTCGTATTGGATCGATACATCCAACACCCCCAAATGCCTTAAGCGAACAAGAGCGCCAAGCAGTCCTTGAGGTATGCCACAAAGAGGAGTTTTCCTCACTTCCACCAGCACAAATCGTGCCGATCTTGGCAGACAGGGGTATCTATTTAGCCTCAGAATCAACCTTCTATCGAATCTTGGCAGCCAACGGAGAAAACAAACACCGCTCGAGGAGTAAGCCTCCTCAGAAGCGAGAAGTTACAAAGCATGAAGTATCAGGTCCCAACCAAGTTTGGGTTACCGACATTTCCTGGCTGCGAGGTCCAGTGAAGGGATTGTTCTATTACTTGTACTTTGTAATGGATCTGTATTCAAAAAGATCGTCGACTTTGAGGTCTATGAAACAGAATCATCAAAACACTTGGCCGACGTAGTGCAAAAAGCTACATTGCGAGAAAGGACAACTACGCCGCAGATTCTCCATTCCGACAACGCTTCGCTTATGAAAGGGAGTGACCTCCTAGAACTGCGTTATTCACTTGGAATCGTCAACACATACTCACGACCCCGAGTGTCCAACGATAATGCCCATATCGAAGCAATTTTCACAACCGTGAAGTATTGCCCAACTTATCCATACGGAGGATTCAAAAACCTCGACACTGCAGGTAAGTGGACCTACGAATTTGGTGATAGCTACAACACCTATCACCGACATTCAGCGTTGAACTACGTCACCCCTGGCGAGAAACACGATGGAAAGGATCTAGCGATTCTCCAACAACGCCATGAGCTGTACTGCAAAACACAGCTTGCGAATCCAAATCGCTGGATCAATGCAAAAACGAGGAACTGGGGACCCTCATCCCTCTGGTGACCCCTCAACTTCAATAGGCCAACGAACCACCTAAGAGAGGCCGTTCGCAGTGGACTGCGAGCTAGATGAGCAATTCTTCATGCAGACGGGCGATTGAAGTCCTTGTTACTCCAGAAGATAATAGGTACTTCTCGATGGATCCAAACTTGTCAGAGATCCAGTCGAGCGTGTTTTTCATTGTTTGAGGCTCCGACGAAAAAAGAACCGGAGGCATCTCGGAGATTATCGCCGCTATCTCTGGATACGCATTTTCAAGCCAGGATGAGAAGGCCTTCATGGCTGAGCGTGTCTTGGCGTAGTCCATAATTACTGTCTCGTCGTCAACCCCGAGCACCCCCAACACCAGGGCTGCAATGATGCCCGTACGATCCTTACCTGCTGCGCAGTGGAAAACTGCCGGAAGGTTGTCTTTGTCGGCAAGCAAAGTAATTACTTTGGCTATCTTCGCCTGAGAAGTTACGAGTATCTCTTGATAGCGTTCGAATAAGTAATCGTCATTACTTCTGACTAGTTCCGGATCGGCTGATACGTCCGCCAAAGCGATGTGGATATATTGAGTTGGGAATTTCTCAATTGGGAAAATCCCCCTAGTTGTCGTTTCGATCTCGCTTCTCAGGTCAATGACGCTATTAATTCCCAGGCCCTTCAGTCGGAGGATGTCGCTATCGCTTAGCCGCCACAGGTCATCTGACCTGAATAAGAGGCCTTTTTGTAGTGTATCGCCACTTTTTGTTTTGTACCCGCCGAGGTCTCTGAAATTGAAAGCACCAGTTAGTTCTAGACGTGTACCACCTGTTTCAGCTAGCATTGTCCGATCCGGATAGCGTCATTGTCGTAACCTTAGATGATGTACTTATCCGTGAGTGCACGATGAAAGAAATTCAAGCTAGAGATTTTACTGTACGAAAGAATAGGTGTGGATTCGTTTACCACAATGGTGGCGTTTTCTGTGTTGCCCAACTCGTGTGTCCGAGGGAGAAGTGAGAATTATGTTAGCAAAGTTAAAAAAGCGGTTAGAGCTTCGTGATGATGAAGGCTTTACCCTCATCGAATTGATGGTCGTGGTTTTGATCATCGGTATCCTGTTGGCTATCGCCATACCGACCTATCTAGGCGTGACAAACACCGCCAAAAACAGGGCCGCTCAGGCGAATGTGCAATCGGCCGTTACCTCGGAGGTTGCTTTTTATACACAAAGTAATGCATATGCAACTACGAATGGACAATTCAACGGTATTAGCTTGGTGACCACGGCGGCGGCTGCGTCTTCGAGCGCTGGAGATGTATACGTTCAGCCCGTCACAATTGCTGCTGTCGGTAGTGCTCCACAGGAAAGCGGTGTGTGCTTGGAAGCTTTTTCAGCTGGAAGCAGTGATTACTATGCCGCGATTGTGACTTCCTCAGGGGCCACCTACGCTGCACCTAATACAGCTGACCAATGTGCGGGGCCGCCAACAGTAATATTCACCAACTCGAGTGTGTCTGCTGCTGGCTGGAGCTAATTTCTAGCTGAGCAAGCGCAAGTTCCCGTAGGGGATCTGGGAGTTGAATTAGTTATACAGCAGTTCGCCATACTCCGGACTCGGGGGTTGCGGGACATGACCGATGTGGATGGCCTCATTGACAATCTTTGGGTGTCGGTGAGGCTATCCGTTGGGTACCTGAAATGGCCTGTTTGACCGCTGGGTGTACTTGATATCAACTACGGTTTTCCAAGCCTTACCCGGAGATTTTGAGCTGAATGTCTCGCAGACGTGCGTGTCATTGTTGTCCATTTAGATTCAGCGAACTTGCCATGAACCGATTGATATTGTTACGAAGGTAGCCAGCGAGGAAAGGGTGGCGATTGCGTCTGGCTTTTAGCGGGCTGAGTCAAAGCAGAAGTGATTTGAAATGGTTTGGTTAATCAGCTTGGTGGGCATTTGTCATTTAGTGCTTTGTGGATTCGATCAGCTGGACAAAGAAAGCGGCCGAGTTCGATCGAATGGATAAAAGCTTGATGCAGTTCGGAACTGACCCGTTGTGATGGCCGTCATAGTGCTGTGACCGCTGGTGAATCAGCAGAGGTTAGCAATGTAACGAATGACTTGTTAGTCCGGAGATTGCTCTGTGTGATTTCTTATACAGCTTGCAGTGTTTGATTATTTAGTCCTTCGGCCTAAGCGTAATAGCGATGCCGAAGGAGGACTGGGTGGTAGGTGTCCTTGATCGGTGCGATTTCACTGTCAATGGTTTTACTAGGCTTGCTAATTGGTTCGTTCGCGAATGTAGCCGTCTACAGGATTCCTCGGGGTGAGTCGCTAATTAAGCCGAGGTCACATTGCGTTAGTTGCGATCGAGAGCTCTCCGCTTTCGAAAATGTCCCGGTTATATCCTGGGTTCTTCAGAAAGGGAGGTGCAGGGGTTGTGGTGTCAGAATATCGGCCCGCTATCCTGTCACCGAGCTTCTTACGGCCGTTGTTTTTGTTTACTCGCTTTGGTTGGTCGGAGTCCATTGGACGCTCGCATACGTGCTGATCGGCGACTTTGTCGCAATAGTTGCTTCGGAGATAGACCTCGAGGTGCGAAGGATACCGAACCTGCTAGTGATTTCGGGGTTCGGGCTGTGCCTGGTGTCGATGGTAGTGCAGTTTTTGTCGGGCGATTCTTCCCGTCAATTAGACCGGTTCTTCATTGCGTTGATAGCTAGTAGTGGTGCCCTGTATGCGATTGCCCTCATAAGCCGTGGGGGAATGGGTATGGGCGACGTAAAGTTAGTTGGTTTACTCGGGGCCATTGCAGGGTTATTGGGATATCCATATGTATTCATCTTGATATTAGGTGCGTTTGCTTTTGGTTCGATATTTGGAATAGCTTTGATTGCGCTGAAGAGGGCGGATCGGAAGTCAGCTGTTCCTTTTGGGCCATTTATTGGTGCGGGATATATAGTTAGTCAGCTTGCATACCATTTTACCCCGCACTTGCTTGGTTTGTAGTATTTCGGAAATAGGTGTTGGTTCTGACGCTAAGGTTGCAGCGGTGGTTTACTCTTTAGTGAAATTGAGGTCCTGAGTATGGCCAACAGAATATTGGGTGTAGACATTGGTAGCTATGCCATCAAAATTGTCGAGATCGATGCCGATAGGTCGAACCAGCGGATAACGGCCCTCGGGCAGGCGGTTTTGGCGGAGAGCGCTTGCCAGATGGGTGAGGTCATCAACACTGATCTAGTGGCAAAGACCCTAAAGGACCTGTGCAAGAGGGCCGGGGTAGTCGCTAAGACCGCAGTCGTCGGAATCTCTGGAACCAGAGTAGTGATAAGGACATCTGAACTGCCGTCCATGGACAAGCAAGAGCTGGATGCTGCGGTTTCGTTTGAAGCGATTGATTTGTTGCCGATACCCGAAGCTGACCTGGTGTCGGGTTACGTGGTTCAAGGCAGCTCGACCAGTTCCACGGGCGAAGTGATGAATGACGTCCTTATCGGTGGGGCTTATGCAAAAGTAGTTGAAACGGCTACCCGGGTTATATCAAAGGCGGGACTGAAGCTAGCCGCAATCGATGTCGACGCCCTCGCTACCGAGCGAGGTTTGGACTGGCTAATTGGGCTGGAGAGGTCGGCCGCCGATGTTGCTCCTAGCGCAGACGAAGCTCATGCAGTAGTCGATGTCGGCGCACAATTGACTGAGCTGA
>JAJZCF010000074.1 GCA_021846265.1 Actinomycetes bacterium
TGACAAGTGACTCGACCTTGGTGACCACTAGGTCCACGGCTGTCTTGTGAGATTGCGCCAATTGGGCGAGGTATATACCCACACTTTGTTATTGGATTGGGTATTATGGTGCGCTATTGCGATGACTGTTGGTGGCCCTAAGCAAAACTGGGTATCCGCTACGGGGCAGAAATACAGCGTATATAGCTTTTGACTAGTGCCCCGTAGGCATCTCTTGGACGAGTTCGATCATGGTTCCAAAAGAACTCTTCGGATGCACGAAGGCGACGGTAGTTCCCCTTGATCCGGGACGAGGCTTCTGGTCGATGACATCGACGCCCTTTTCCTTGAGCTCCTCGAGCGCAGCGCTACAGTCTGGCACCCTCCAACCAATGTGGTGAAGTCCCTCGCCCTTTTTAGCGAGAAACTTCGCCACCGGTGAAGTTTCATTTGTTGGTGTCAACAGTTGGATGTAGGATTCAGCCACGGACAAAAGGACCTCTTCGACACCGTCCGACTCGATTTTCTCTCGATGTACGACCTTGGCGCCGAGGCTATCTTGGTAGTAGGACACCGCCTTTTCGATGTCCTCTACCGCTATTGCCACGTGATCAATCTCAATAGGCTGCATTGTCGACTCCAGTTGCGTTTGCTTAGACTCCGGAACGTTTTGCCGCGACCTCTTCAGAATGCCTTCTGAAGAGGGTAATTTTGTCCTCCCCGACGGTGTCTCTGAACTCGGGATCATCGATTCCCTGACCCTCTTTGTCTGCCTGGCACAAGATGCCAACCTTGCCCTCGTGCAAATTCCTGTGAACTAAGAAGGCGGCTTCGCCAACCTCATTCAGGGGGAAGACGGCGGACAGGTTTGGCTGAATCTTGCCACGCGATACCAACTTGTTGGCATCCCAAGCCTCACGGTAGTTGGCAAAATGGCTCGACTTTATGCTTTTCAGTTTCATCCATAGGTGGCGGTTATCGTACTCAATCATGTAACCGGTAGTCGCTGCGCAGGTCATGACTAGACCTCCCCTTTTTGCCACGTAGACCGAGGCGCCCATGGTCTGGCGGCCTGGGTGTTCGAAGACAATGTCTGGATCTTCCCCAACGAGTTTCCGAATATCGTTTCCGAAGCGTCTCCATTCGGATTCGTCCTGAGTCGCTGGATCCTTCCAAAATTGATAGTTGCCGGCCTTTCGGTCGATGACAGCCTCACATCCCATCTCGTGAAGAAGTTCGACCTTGTCTGGTGAGCTAACTACTCCAACTGGGATTCCACCGCCATTGAGCACGTACTGGACGGCATATGCGCCGATTCCTCCGCTTGCTCCCCAGATAAGTACAACCTGACCCTGCTTCATCGACGCACCATTACGCGAAACGAGCATGCGGTATGAGGTCGAGTTGCAAAGAGCATTGACCGCCGACTCCTCCCAGCTCAAGTGGGAAGGTTTCGGCATCAGCTGGTTAGCCTTTACCAGTGTGAAGTCCGCAAGACCTCCGAAGTTGGACTCAAAACCCCAAATTTTCTGATCGTAAGAGAGCATCGAGTCGTCGTGGCCGGTTGGATCCTGGTCGTCGACGTAGTTGCAATGGATCGTGACCTTGTCGCCAATCTTCCAGTTTCTGACCGCCGAGCCGACCCTGACAATGACGCCAGCGCCATCCGACCCCACTATGTGGTAGGGAAGTTCGTGTCTTTTTGCCCAGTATCTGCCGCTACGACCCAGCCTCTTTAGCATCTCGAAAGTGGGGATCGGTTCGAAAATAGACGACCATACGGTGTTGTAGTTGATCGACGACGCCATGACGGCAACGACCACTTCGTCCGGTGCCATCTCTGGGAAAGGTACGTCTTCTACTCGTAGAGACTTTCTCGGATCTTTTTCCTGGGTCTTTAGCCCAGAGAAGATCCCCACGTCCTCTTGACGCACGAACGCTGCTCGGAAGGACTCAGGTAGCTGGATTGCAGCTAGATCCTCCGCTGAGGCATTACTAGCAATAGCGTCTGCAAATTCGCCCATCTGTAACTCCTAGTCCCTTCAGCCTACCAGTAAGTAATTGGAAGGATACTATTGCATTATTTAGTTAGCAACTTACGGTTCTTAAATAAACCATAGTTTGCAAAAGGAGCAAAAACGGCATAAGAGCCGATCAGCCGCTTACTCGCCTCCGGAATATTTCTGCTCGGGCAGCAAGATTTTTTTCAAGATTTTCAAAGATTACCTTTCCTGATTCTTAGGTAGAACGAAAGTGACATTTATCTCAATTCGTCGTAGAATCATTGGGTTGCCATAAGTCGGAGGTAGTTATGCCGGGATCTGTGATCGTTGCTGGAGCAAGGACTCCTATAGGGAAGATGTCTGGTTCCCTTGGAGATTTTACAGCGATGGATTTGGGCGGTTTCGCCATTAAAGAAGCCCTGAAGAGGGCGAATGTAGACCCAGGGCGTGTTCAGTACACCTTTATGGGTCATGTCTTGCAGGCTGGTCAAGGTCAGATCACCGCAAGGCAAGCAGCCGTGAAGGCCGGGATTCCAATGACGGTCCCTGCCACGACGATCAATAAGGTATGCCTCAGCGGGATAAATGCCATCTACCTGGCGGACCTGCTAATCCAAGCGGGTGAAGCCGATATTGTGGTTGCTGGCGGGATGGAGTCGATGACTAGGGCCCCTTACCTTATTCAGCAGGGACGTTCGGGTTACCGATTTGGTGACGGAACGCTGGTCGACTCGATGCTCTATGACGGCCTTTTCTGTGCGTTTGACAATGTAGCCATGGGGCTTGGTACCGAGAGATACTGCGCCAATTTTCCCAAAATGACGCGTGATCGCCAAGACCAATTCTCGGCGAACTCCCATGAGAGGGCGGCGAACGCAATTAAGTCTGGACGATTTGCCGACGAGATTGTTGCGGTAGCGATCCCACAAAGAAAGGGTGATCCAATCATCGTCGATACCGATGAGGGTGTTCGTCCCGGAACGACGGCGGAATCTTTGGGCAAGCTTCGACCGGCCTTCGACCCATCTGGCACTATTACCGCAGGTAACTCTTCGCAGATCTCAGATGGTGCTACTGCGCTGGTTGTCGTTTCCAAAAAGGTTGCAGAGACCCTGGGCGTGCAGCCGCTCGGTGAAGTACTTTCCTATGGCCAGGTCGCCGGGCCAGACGCATCTCTTTTGACCCAACCATCAAGGGCGATTATGGCAGCGCTCGCGAAGATTTCTAAGGGCGTCAAAGACGTGGATCTCTTCGAGCTCAATGAGGCTTTTGCGGTCGTATCGCTGGCTTCCATGGACGACTTGGGGGTTAGTGACGAGATTGTCAACGTAAATGGTGGCGCCGTGGCGCTTGGACACCCGGTCGGGTCGTCTGGGGCCAGGATCTCCTATACCTTGCTCGAGGAGCTAAAGCGACGCGGGGGCGGCATCGGAGCAGCCGCACTATGCGGCGGCGGTGGCCAGGGAGATGCCTTGATCGTGAAGGCCTACTGATATAGCGAAATGGTGCCAATTTTTTGGCGATCAAATTTTTCACAAGGTGCTGGGGGATCTTTCCGCCCAGCACCTTGTGGTTTTAGAGTCAGGTCCGTCGACTCCTTCGGCGAGACGACGAGCGGACAATCCTTCGTGTTCAATTGCGCCGTCCGTTTTGATCACCTGACGTGTAGCACTGCTCGGCGCAGCCCTTTTAGTCATCAGGTCTACGCAACGGGGCTGGTGAGCAAGATTATTCTTTAGGCCGAAGCGCTAAGTGTAAATTCAGGGCCCTTGTCGGAGGAAATGTAAGCCGATTCGTCGATATCCCCGACGCCCGCGCTTGTCGTCTCTTTGCAGCCGGAGCTACTCGGTTCATATACAGAAAGGCCGGATGCAAAAAGGTCGGCCAGTTCATTATTCGAGAAATCGAATGAGCCGGCGCTAGCCTTTGGTGACTCAAGCTGCGATTCGGGCTAGGAAATGCAAGCTCCGGTAGAGACGGTTTTCACCTTTCCAACCGCCGCCAACCCTTCTTTTGCTACGGCCGGAGACGCAAGTGCGAAGCCGACTTGAGGATTCGTGGTAGAACGAGAAAAGACCACCCCTACCACCTGTCCGGCTAGGTCGATTAGGGGACCACCGGAGTTGCCCGGCCTAACTATCGCTTCGATCTGATAGACGAGCCGATCGGTTAGGCCCTGTCCGTAGATGTCCCTGCCGGTAGCATTAAAGGTAGCCATTATCCCGGCGGAACCGTAGGTCAGCGGGCCTCCCTCTGGGTATCCCATTACGACCGCTTGGGTGCCTCGATTGAATTCAGCCGTATTGAAAACCAATTTTGGATCGGTGAGACCCGGGACGCTAAGAACGGCTATATCTAATTTTGGATCGAAAAGAACTGGTTTTGCGGGGTGGTCCCCACTCTGATCGACGACGACCGGATCGGAAATGCCAGCGATTACGTGGGCATTTGTTATTACGTAGCCGTTGGAGATGACGAAGCCAGAACCCTCCTGGATTTGACCACAGCCGAGGCCCTCAATTTTGACCACCGAAGCCTGAGACTCGGCCAGTATTTTGGCGACTGCGGCTGAGCTCGGTAGGCCCACCGGCCCCGCCAACTGCGGTGGAATCGAGGCGAAAACGGGAGGGAAGCCGGCCGATCCCATTAGCCGGTCTATTTTGGCAAAAAGTGACGGAGCCGGGGGCATCACCTTGTCGATCGCCCGGACAATCTCGGAGTTCGCCACCTGGGCACTGATAGTGGAGAAGGGTGAATTGATCGCTATTGCGGCGATTACCCAAGCCCCAAGGAGTGTTGCGAGAACGGAGATACCCGAACCTAAGATTGCGTCTATCGAGCCTAGGTGAAACCTGCGGAGCGACTTGAAAATTTCGGTCCCGGCTTTTCTTCCTAGTCCAGCGAGGATCGAAGCACAGATAAACAGGGTTAATAGGGCAATGATCGTCTTTAGCACCCCGGGCTTGACTACCGAACCAATTATCGGAGCTAATAGTGCCCCAATGATCATTCCTACCCAGAACCCACCGTAGGAGCCGAGTTGGACCGCGGCTCCTAGCTTGGTCCCTCGAGCGGCAGCGAAGGCCACCGCGATGAGTACCAAGAGATCTACTAAGTCAAAGCCAGCGATGACCGATGTAATGGTGTGTGTCGACGCAAGAATCACTTTTTTACCCGTATAAACCCTAGTAGGCAGACAGAGGAGACGGGATGGTATATGACAAGGTCTTAATCTGCCTGATCCGGAGGTTGGTTGCCCGACAAGGAGAAGACCATTTCTAGACCCTCGGCCGAGATTGGCCTCGCTAGCTGATATCCGGCGACGGAGTCGATCCCGATATCTTTTAGAAACTTCAACTGGTCGGCATTCTCTACGCCGATGGCGCAGACCGAGGTGCCCAAGGTACGGACGAGATCCGTGGTGGACAGGATAACCTTTCGCGCTACCTCCGAAGTGTCGACTAACTCAATCATCGATTTTGCAAATTTAACTTGGTCAAAACTGAACTTGGTCAAGACTGAAAGGCCAGCGCCATCCTCGCCAAGGTTGTCGAGGTTCAAGCCAATTCCATACTCCGACAAAGCGTGAAGTTGTGCTTCGCTGCGGCCCCACGACCTTCCGGTTAGCCCCCCGACCGAAATATCGAGCCAGATCGGCAGGTGCTCTCCACTTCTGCTCTCTAGCATGTGTATGAGCTCAAAGGCCAGCGCTGAGTCCTTGAGGTAACTCTCTGAAACGTTGACGTCGATTCGAATGTCCAATCCAGGAAAGCGATTCCACCAGTGGACGCTCTGATTTATCGCCTGTTCCAGGACTATTCGAGCCAATTCTCTGCCAAGACCCATCTCTTCGGCGAGGGGTGCGAACATCCCCGCCCCGAGCTGGCCTTTTTCAGGATGATCCCAACGGGCTAGAGCCTCGACTGCTACCATTCTCATGTCGGTCAATTCGTAAATTGGCAGATAAAGGAGAGAGATCTGCCCACCGCTAATTGCTTCTCGCAAAAGGGCTTTGTCAGTCTGTACTCTAAGGTTCGCTAGATAATTAATTCCCTGGTAGAGCTCTATTCCGCCAGGTCCGCTCCGCTTTGCGACCGAACGGGCCTTGGAGGACATCGAAAGGATCTCATCTGCGGTGGGTTCTGAATCTGTTGAGACCCTGGCAACACCGATCGATGCTGTAAGGAGGACAGGTTCGTCATCTTCATCAACCTTGAAGGGGCCGGCGAGGCAAGTTTGCACCGATCGTCCGAGCCAGGTCGCCGTCTCGTCTGAGTTGATTCCGGTAATTACCAGGACGAAGACGTCTGAAAATAGTCGTCCCAAGAATCCTTTGCCACCGAATGACCCCTGGAGTCGAGCGGCTATCGACTTAAGGATCTGGTCGCCATAGCTGATGCTGTAGTTTTCATTTATCGCAGAGAAGCCGTCTATGTCGATTACTAGCGTACATATTTCGAGAAGTTCATCTGATCTGACTAGTTCAGTTATGTGATTGATAACTTGCGAGACATTCGCAAGACCGGTAAGCGGATCGACCCATGAAGAGTCGTGCGAACGGCTGACTATTCGACCTAGAAGGTCGATAACATTTTTTTGAACAGGAGATGGATCGACTTGCTCAATGAAAAGTTCTATAAAGGTGCCGGCGTCTTCGTCTAGCTGAATAGTCGCTGGGAGATGGGGTACGGACTTGGTATCGATCTTACCTATCAGGATTGAATCGATTATCCAGGCCTTCAACTTGGTACCCGAAACATCTTTTGCGCTGCATGCGTTCACAAAGCCCTTTGAAAGGTAGGACTGGCTCGCCTCAACGTCGGGGGAATTGCCTATTGAGATTGCGCAGATGGTTCCGGTGATGATGTCCAACGAGAGTTGGAAAGGTGGAAGTAGTTCTGTTTGGGTCGCATCAAAATCTGGCCCCAGATCCAAGGGGTCGCCCATAGATATGAACTCATCTCCTTCAATTGTAAAAGAGCTAAATTGTCTATCCATTTGGCATACTCACGATGCTTTGGCGCGGTCGAAAACGTGCTGCACTGGTCTAGTTATCGGCACTGAAGGCTAAATCTTAATTGGGCTTTCCTGCCAATCAAGGCGATATATTCCTCCTTGGTGTAAATGACCAAAAATACTTACCCAACAATTCAATAATATGGTACTTCCCGCTAGTGTGACCGTGGAGGTGGCGAGGGTTGCTGGCTAGTGGAATGGATATCTTTCGGCTTACGCTGCACGTTTTGGCGGCGTCGATATGGGTTGGAGGGCAGATAACCCTGGCGGGTCTGGTGCCGACTCTTAGGAAAGAGGGGAAAGAGGTTACCAAGGCCGTGGCGAATGCTTTTGCTCGACTATCGTGGCCTACCTATTTTATTTTGGTGATTACCGGTCTGTGGAATACGACCACCTTCGATATGGCGAAGATGTCAACTGCGTGGAAGATCGTCCTTGGCATCAAGATTGTCGTCTTTGGGATTGCCGGTCTTTCGGCTTACTTGCATCAGAGAGCAAAGTCCCCGATTGCGAATGGAGTGTGGGGCGCAATAACCGCCCTGTCTTCAGTAGCGGTACTGGTGATGGGGATAGCCCTAGCGGGCTAAATTTCTCGCTCGCGAATAGCTAGAAGACAACCCGCCAGCGAGAGAACTCAGTGGCCCTTTTCAATTTTGCTAAAAACCATAGCAGAACCGGCATCTTTGAGCTGGTAAATTTGATAGCTCAAAGCTTTGGGCCAGAGCCGTCTCGAAGATGCACCAACGAAAATATTTCGCCAGCCAGTGCAATCGATTTGATGAAGGAGTCTTTGATGCCCAAATTGGCACCAGGCCGTTTCGGACTTTATGACCCACAGAATGAGCACGATGCCTGTGGGGTGGCCTTTGTTGTCGACGTAGAGGGCCGTAAGAAGCACTCGATAGTGGAGATGGGCATAACTGCGCTGCTGAACCTTGAGCACCGTGGTGCGTCGGGGGCAGAACCCAATACTGGCGATGGGGCCGGGATCCTAATTCAGAATCCTGATGCATTCTGGCGCAAGAGGGTCGATTTCGAACTGCCGGCCGAGTTCCACTATGTCACGGGAATAGCCTTTATCGAGCCCGAAGCCGACCCCGGTGTGTTGGAAGGATTTACTCAGATCGTAGCTGAGGAAGGTGCCAGCGTACTCGGGTGGCGAGAAGTGCCAACTGATAACTCCTCACTGGGGGCCACAGCGAGGGCCGCCGAGCCCAAAATGCGACAAGTCTTTATCTCTGGGAACCAGGGAGAGAGCCATATGGTCCTCGAACGACTTGCTTTTGTAATTAGGAAGAGGTCGGAAAGGGAACTGAATGGAATCTATTTCCCATCTTTGTCCGGTCGGACCTTTGTTTTCAAGGGTATGCTCACTACGCCCCAGGTGACTAAGTACTTCGCAGATCTGTCTGAACCGGACCTCTCCAGTGCCATAGCACTAGTCCACTCGAGATTTTCTACCAATACCTTCCCGTCTTGGAGTCTCGCCCATCCCTATCGGCTCATCGCTCACAATGGTGAGATCAATACTCTTAAAGGGAACCGGAACTGGATGACCGCCCGGCAGTCGCTTTTGGAAAGTGAAATGATACCAGGTGACCTTGGCCGGATTTTTCCAATCTGCACTCCAGACGCGTCAGATTCCGCCTCTTTTGACGAAGTTCTAGAGCTGCTTCATATGGCCGGCAGGAGTCTTCCGCACGCCGTTTTGATGATGATCCCCGAAGCGTGGGAAAACCACAAATTTATGGACCCAGAGAGAAGGGCCTTCTATCAGTTTCATTCATCGCTGATGGAGCCGTGGGACGGCCCAGCCTCTATCACCTTCACCGACGGGAGCGTCGTAGGAGCGGTGCTCGACCGAAACGGACTTCGACCATCTCGCTACTGGATTACTGAGGATGGCCTAGTCATCTTGGCTTCCGAAGTTGGCGTAATTGAAGTGGACCAGTCCCGTATAACAAAAAAGGGCCGGCTACAACCCGGGAAGATGTTTCTGATCGACACTTCGCTCGGCCGAATCGTCTCTGATGACGAGATTAAAGCCCAGCTAGCTTCGCAGCACCCTTACGCTTTTTGGATCAATGAGAACCTGATATCCTTGGACGACCTCCCTCCAAGACATATGCTGGTTCCGCAGCACTCGTCCGTAGTCGTCGCTCAGAGGGAGTTTGGATACACATCTGAAGAGCTTCGACTGATATTGGCTCCAATGGCGCGTACTGCGATCGAACCGATCGGTTCGATGGGTTCCGACACACCCATTGCGGTGCTTTCTAAGCGCCCAAGGCTACTCTTCGACTACTTCACTCAGCTTTTCGCCCAAGTAACAAATCCACCCCTCGATGCGATCAGGGAGGAGTTGGTCACATCCATGGGAGCTACGATCGGCCCTGAAGGTAACCTGCTTTCACCAACTGCTAAATCGGTTCGGCAGATCCATCTACCCCACCCCATTATCGACAATGATGAGCTGGCAAAGCTGGTCTACATCCACGAAGATGGTGGCGTCGAAGGCTATAGGGCGAAGGTGATCGACGCCCTTTTCGATCCGGATGCATCGGGTTTGGGCTTAAAGCTTGCTTTGGATTCGATCAGAGAGCAGGCTTCCTCCGCCATCAAAGAGGGAGCTAATATCATCGTCTTATCGGACCGGCACTTTACCGAGAGCCTTGCACCGATACCATCCCTGCTGGCGCTTTCCGCCATTCATCACCATTTGGTCCGTGAGCAGACGAGAACTCAAGTTGGACTGGTGGTCGAGACAGCCGAGGCGAGAGAAGTCCATCACATGGCGCTTTTACTCGGTTATGGCGCAGCGGCTATCAACCCATATCTCGCCTTCGACACGATCGTAGACATGATTCGAGAGGGGATTTTGACCGATATTGAACCACGAAAAGCGGTTCGAAATTATGTTAAGTCCGCCACTAAAGGCGTCCTTAAGGTCATGTCCAAGATGGGGATTTCGACAGTCGCCTCCTATACCGGAGCTCAGGTTTTTGAGGCGATTGGATTAGATCAGACCATCATTGATGAATACTTCTATGGCACCCAAAGTCGCATAGGCGGGATTGGCTTGGAGACCATAGCCGATGAGGTGTCGCAGCGTCACGCTCAGGCCCATCTCGTGCGACCTAGTGAGCAGGCATATCGTGCATTGGATGTCGGAGGTGAATACCAATGGCGCCGGGAGGGCGAATACCACCTCTTCAATCCTGAAACGGTATTTAAGCTCCAACATTCGACCCGTTCACGGCG
>JAJZCF010000075.1:0-6514 GCA_021846265.1 Actinomycetes bacterium
CCTTGTTTTGTGGTCCTTACTTCTCTTCGGTGGTGATGGCCGCTAACGCCATCATCGCATCGGGCGACGAAGGTGCGATGTCCCAAGATCTGCCTAGGATCGCATCGGGTGAGGCCAGATACAGCGTTTGTGGCTACGAAGAGGCGAATGGCTTCGACTTGGCGATGACGTCCGGTGAGGCTATTGCCCATGGTGATCAATACCTGGTTACGGCTACTAAAGACTACGTAATTGACGGCGCAACCGCAACGGACTTTTTAGTGTTTGCCAAGGTAAATGGTGAGCTATCGCTGTTCTATGTTTCGGGGGATTCTGATGGTGTTACGAGAACACCATCAGAGACACTAGATCAGACGAGGAAGCTAGCAAGGGTTGAATTTGTATCAACTCCCGCCCGGATGGTTGGAAAGGTCGGTGACGGAGCTGAGATCTACGAAAAGATGTTGAACGTCGCAGTTGCCGCCCTAAGTGTCGAAATGGTGGGTGGCGCTCAAGCCTGTTTGGATATGGCCGTAGAGTACTCAAAGGTCCGGATTCAGTTTGGAAGGCCAATCGGTTCTTTCCAGGCGATAAAGCATAAGTGCGCTGACATCTTGGTCGAGGTCGAGTCCGCAAAGTCGGCTGCCTACTACGCGATGTGGGCGGTGGCGAATGATCCCGCCGAGGCTCAGATCTCTTCGCCATTGGCTAAGGCTTTTTGTGGCGACGCCTACTATTTTGCGGCGGCAGAGAATATTCAGATTCATGGGGGAATCGGTTTTACCTGGGAACACGACGCTCATCTCTATTTCAAGCGTGCCAAGTCTTCTCAAATGCTCTTTGGCTCGTCTAGTGAATTTCGATCGATCCTCGCCGACAGGATCGGCCTCTAGCAATTCGCTTGAGAATTTAAGTCCGTGCTGGTAGGACCGTAGATTGGTGAGTCTAAGTGATTTTTTGAGGCTCGACTGGATTATTCACCCTAGGGCTTGTGTTTGATACCACATAGGGTATGTTAAGGTTATTACACGGTCGGATAGAAGGCGGATTAAGCGTGAGCGGATTTTCTAAGTTAGTCCAAGGTGATATGGCTTCGGTCGAAGAGAGGGTAAGGGAGTCTCTCAAGGAGAGGGGATTCGGAGTCCTCACTGAGATTGACGTTTCGGCGACTTTGAAGGCAAAGATTAATGTCGATAGGAGCCCCCTGAAGATCCTCGGCGCGTGCAATCCCACCTTCGCCAACAAAGCCCTTGAGGCCGATCCCGATATGGCGCTAGTAATGCCTTGTAACGTGGTGCTATCTCAGGAGGCCGATGGAATACTAGTGAGGGCTATCGATCCTGCCTCGCTGGTCTCAACCGAGGATATGAAGATTTTAGCCAAAGAAGCCGGGGACGCATTGGCGGAGGCGGTTTCCGTACTTTAGTTTCACCCCTCATTGTCGGATTCGCTTCTGTTTCTTGGGCAATGCGCAACATTGCAGTACTTCGGGGGCGGGTCCGCTAAATGTATATAAAAAACTGGATAGCTGAACTGAAAGGTAGACCTAATGGAATCCTCGGTGGGATCTGGCGATAAAAACCACAAGATGATGGAGGAGCTGATACCGTCGGCTAAAGCATTGCGTGGTGAGATCCCCGAGGTTTATAAGGGTTTTTCTGATCTTTCTAAGGCAGCGATGGCCGATGGAGCCATTCCCGCCACGCTCAAGGAGGCCCTCGCAATCGCCATCTCAGTGATCAACCGCTGCGATGGATGTATCGGTTCGCACGCTAGAGCCGCTGCGATAAAAGGGACGACCAAGGAAGAGGTCGCAGAGGCGATCGGCGTGGCAATTTTGCTCGCCGGTGGGCCTGGAACCGTATATGGTCCGCGGGCTTACGAGGCTTTTTTGGAGTACAAAGCGGAGTATGACGCCAAGAGGCAACAGGGCTCGAACCAGGGCTGATACTTTAGATCAAAGCACAGATACCCTGTGCGATCTTGGCCGCAGGATCGCACAGGTCTAGTTGATAAAGAGATCTATATCCGCACACATCTTCGACCTCGTTCAACACGTATGAGTCACCGAAGGGGATTAAGTCGATGGCGTAGTTGCCCGGCCCCAGGAGGACCTGGAGCCTGTTCGCCATCTCCACCTCTGTTTCACTTGGCTGATAGACATCTACCTTCCCCCCCTGTTTCAGGTTTGCCCTAAATTCTCCCTGGGCGGCGGTTCTGACGGTCCAGTACGACGACCCGTCTAGAAATAGGTAGCATCTGTGGTCTTCAGCCTCAGACGCCGAGTAGAGCTGGTGAAGGGTGGCATTTTTTTCGCTGGTTGTGCAATTGAATCCATCGGCGCTCACCAATCTTACGCCCTGGCCTCCGTGCCCAAAATTGGGTTTCTGAACCTCTCGGAGGAACTCGGCGGCTATCGGCTCCTCGGTGAAGGTCAAAACCGAGGGGAGTACGTCGATCCCGATGGCGATAGCGGTGGCCATCGATAATGCCTTGTCATAACCGACTTCGGCAACCTTGAGGCTATTGAATACCGGGATCTTAAGTTGCTCGAAGATCCTCGTGAGGTCGGGATTGAAGCTCCGATTTAATACGAAGTCGCATGGCCGAGGGTCGTGTTGGATTTTTAGTGCAAACTTGTCGTAGCTGACTAGTTCTAGGTTCTGGCCGAGGGCTTCAAATGCAGAAATAAGTTCGGCGATGAAGAATTTGTTCTCTTCGACGTCCTGGTCTTGGTAGATAAGCCAACCGTTCACCTCGGTGCCCCTAGTTGGCTGGGCTGCTGTCGCTACCGATTGCGGACAGGATGTCAACTGTAGCGCAATCGATCTTGGTAATTTCAGAAAGCCTTGTGATGTGGGGATTTGAGTTGACTTCGCAAACGAGCCTTTTGCCACCTTCACTAATGAGTAGGTCCACTCCGCAGAAGTCCGTACCCATTGCCCTCGCCGCCTTGAGAGCGAGGTCGATCTCTATCTCATTCGCCTCGATAACCTCGCCCTTCCCTCCTTGGGTCAGATTCGCCTGGAGCGAATCGCCGCTACTTTTTTGCCTTATCGCACATATCACCCTGTCTGACGCAACGTGCACTCGAATATCTTGTCCAAAGGAGGTCTCAATTAGCTCCTGGAGGATCGCTTCGCGCATGTCATTTTGGGAAAATATTTCGATCAGTTCATCGTTGTTTTTAACTAGATGTACCTGAGCCCCAAACGATCCCCTTGAGGCCTTCGCCACCAGCGGGAATCCCAGGCGTTTGGCCGCCTCTTTGAGAGTCAGCGGATGGTGGGGTTGTGAAGGATACGGCCTTGGCAGGACGACGGTTCTAGGAGTTGGTATGTTCGAAGCGCTGAAAGCTATGTGCATCTCTCTCTTGTCGTCGCAAGTCCTGATTGAATTGGCGGAGTTGGATACCTTCACTCCGATGGCTTCTAGCGTCGCAGCTAAGTGGAAGTCTTTGTCCAAAAACAAAGCGACATCCGGCCGGACATCTGTCAGGATATCGGGCGGCGACCCAGACTGCTGGACGATCGCTATGTCGAGCGGATTGATCAGTTGCGCATCTAGTCCTAGGTCTAATGCCGCTCGAAGGTGCCTCTCTCCGTGTTCTTCAAACTTTTCGCCGAGTTCGGTGTTGGCAATTACCCATAATCTCACATAGCCGACCCTAGGCGAAGCTGGCTCGGGCTAAGTTCGCAGCTTAGATCATTTCTTTTGGAACTCCCTTTGGTGGTGGAAATTGAAGCTGAATATCGAAAGCGACGGGCGCATTCTCGCGGCCTATCTCCATAAGGCCCAAAAGCCGCAGAATACCCAAAGTAACTCGGCGATAATTGCTGCGTTTGGTACGCCAGTTGGAACGAACATTCTGGATCGGGGACACCTCGACGCCGAGCTGGCCGAGCGACTATCAAATGCGACCAACTCCAACTGTATTTCGGTCTCTTTGAGCGGCGTCGGAGACTCGGGCGGCATATTTTCCCTCACTAACTGGACCGAAGACCTCATTCGGGTAGTCGAATACGCAATCGCTGAGCGACTTGGATCGCGGGTAGTCCTGGTTGGCTACGAATTAGCGGCTATCTCGGTCGTGATGGCGGCGATCGAATCTGAATCTGTGGCTGGTGTGGCGAGCATCGATCCGGCGCTATACATCTTCGAGGAGGACTTTGACCCAGAATCATACCTCAAGCTGCTAGAAGGTTTCAGGGTCAATGTAAAAGCCGCGGTAGCGCCGAACTTTCAAGCCGAGATCGCTTCGATCGACACCTTCGAGCAAGTGAAGTTGCTAGGGGAGAAGCCATGGATGATTATTGTCGCCCAAGAGCGCACCGAGTCGAACCTCAGGGTGTCGAGGGATCTAGTAGCAAGTGCCCAGCGGGCGGAACTTCATCGCATAATAGCCGCTGGGGACGGACTGCGTGCGGACCCGAGGGTCTTGGCGATACTGATGGGGTGGTACGATCGGGAGTTTTGAGTTCGTTAGCTTATCTTCGCAATTGCGTCGTCTATTGCCCGACGGAGGCTCTTAGCGGAGGCCTCTGGGTCGACCGATTCAGTCAGGTACCTTACTACCACGAAGCCCCTAGCCCCGGCAGAAACTAGATTTTCGATCGAATCAGGGCTGACCCCGCCGGTGACGAAAAAGGGCTTAGTCGAGTACTTCTTGGCATACTGCAGGTATTCGATGGTCGTTCCGGGCCTACCCGGCTTGGTTGGTGTGGCTATGATCGGCCCGACCGAAAGGTAGTCGGCGTCCGTCTGGTTTCCCTTCTCCAATTCCACTGGCGAGTGAGTAGATAGACCTAAGATCGACGACTTCGGGAGGATTCTCCGCGCCAGCGAGATCGGGGCATCGTCCTGGCCCAAGTGGCAACCGTCCGCCTCGACCTCTAATGCAAGATCAATTCGGTCATTGAGGATGAAGGGTACAGCGAAGTCGGAGCAGACCCTTTTTAGTGCCTTTGCCGCCTCGATGACCTCTTTTGCTTCGGCGTTTTTCTCCCGAAGCTGGACAATGTTTACGCCACCTTTAATGCAGGAAGCTGCGAACTCTTCTAAGTCTGGTCTGATCGGCGTGCAGAGGTAAATCAGCCCACCATCGGGCCCGAGGTCGAATCCGCTACTCACCGACTTTTTTGTCCGCTTTCATATGAGCTTTATAGGCACGGACCCGTACTAAGGATTCAGGACTGTCGATATCTGCTACCGACATGAAGACCCCGGACTGCCCATAGGGATTGGCTGCCTCTCTCCATCCTTCGGGCCTGACCTTGAGTTTCTTAGCCAGCAGTGCCAGAAAGATCTTCGCCTTCATCGTCCCGAAGCCCGGGAGACCTTCCAGGCGATCGAGAAGTTCCTCGCCCGACAGCGCGTTAGCCCAGATCGCCGATGCGTCGCCTTCATAGGATTCGGCGACTATTTCGCAAAGCGCCCACACCCTCTCGGCCATCGCTTTAGGGAACCTGTGGAGGGCTGGCTTTTGGGAAAAAACGTCTTCGAGGACCTCTGGATCTAGGTTGACAATCTCCTGCGGATCGAGTGGAATGGAAAGCCGCTGGGATAGGACGTAGGGTCCGCCGAAAGCTCTCTCCATCGGTATCTGCTGGTCCAGCACCATGCCGATCAAAAGTGCGAGCGGATTTTCCTCAAGGAATTTATCGGAGGGCTCATCGCCGGTGAGGTAGAAGGATTTGTCTGGCACCTGAGGTCAGCTCCCTGGGTTAGTCCAAGTTGATAGCAACCTTTCCTACCCTAGTTGAAGCTTCGAAAAGGCCTATCACCGCGATAATAGGCCTTTTCTGAGAGTGCATCTCGTAGCCAAGGTTGGTCTTTAGGTGACGGTTGGGTCGATCCGGTCGGTTTCGAACTGATAGTAGGCGATTGCGTCTTTAACTTCGCTTGCGCTTGCCTTGTTATCTAAGTAGAGGGCGTGCAAGACGGTGATGACAATCGAGGCCTCGTCGATCTCAAAGAACCTTCGGAGCCTCTCCCTCGTGTCGGATCTGCCGAAGCTATCTGCTCCGAGGGGGACAAAGCGCCCAGGGACGAAACGGGCGATCTGGTCTGGAACCATCTTCATAAAGTCGCTGACAGCGACGATCGGTCCCTTTGAATTGGAGAGAGCCGACGCTACGTAGGGGACCTTTTCGGCCTCTTCGGGGTGGAGGCGACTATAACGCTCGGCCTCGAGGGCCTCTTCCCGTAATGTCTTGTAGGAGGTGACCGACCAGGTATCCGCGGAGACGCCCCAGTTCTTGGCCAAGGACGCCCTAGCAGCCCTAGCCGCCTGATGGGCCGAACCGGAGAAGAGGATCGTGGCGTGCCTCTCGGTATCCTGCGGGGTCGAAGAGGAGATCGTATCAATTTGTGAGACCGTGGCCGGTGCTTCGAATCTGTAGATGCCCTTGATCACTTCGGCCTTGAAACTAGCTAAATCGACCCCTTCTGGGATGCCCGGCATGACGTAGTTCTCGTTATAGGCGGTGATGTAGAAGATCCTGTCCTTCGAGTTTTCTCCGTACATGACCTCGAG
>JAJZCF010000075.1:6614-10136 GCA_021846265.1 Actinomycetes bacterium
TGATCACTTCGGCCTTGAAACTAGCTAAATCGACCCCTTCTGGGATGCCCGGCATGACGTAGTTCTCGTTATAGGCGGTGATGTAGAAGATCCTGTCCTTCGAGTTTTCTCCGTACATGACCTCGAGACCATGTTCGACGATGATCGCCATCTCGTAGGCGAAGGCCGGATCGTAAGACTCGATGCTAGGTACGGTTGAAGCCAAGACGAGCGAGTGGCCGTCTTCGTGCTGAAGACCCTCCCCGTTCAAGGTTGTCCTTCCGGCGGTGGCACCGATGAGGAATCCCCTCGCCCTGGCGTCGTTTGCCGCCCAGATCTGGTCCCCGGTCCTTTGGAAGCCAAACATCGAATAGAAGAGATAGACCGGTATCATCGGCATGGAGAAGCTGGCGTACGATGTGCCGGCGGCTATGAAGGTCGAGACCGCACCGGCTTCGGTAATCCCCATCTCCATGATCTGGCCGTCTTTTGCCTCGGAGTACGACAGCAAAAGACCAGCATCGACCGGTGTATAGAGCTGACCCTCTGGAGCGTAGATCTTCGATTCTCTGAACATCGCTTCAAGTCCGAAGGTTCTCGCTTCGTCGGGGACGATCGGAACGATCCTCTCCCCGATGGAGGGGTCCTTTGCTAGATTTCGAAGCAGCTTGGCGAAGGCCATCGTCGTCGAAACCTCTAGCTTCTGGGACCCCTGGTAAAACTCGGAGTAGACCTCTTCGGTAGGGAGTTTCAGGCTTACGGTTCGATTTGGCCTACGCGGAACGAATCCACCAAGTGCCTTTCTCCTGGTCAAGAGGTAGTCTTCGAGGTAACTCCCGGGATCGAGGCGAATATAAGGCGGGTTGTTTTCGTCCAATAGTTGTTCTGGTATTACATCACGCAGCTGCAAGGTGTCTCTAAGTAGCTTGAGCTGACCCTTGGTCATCTTTTTAATCTGGTGAGTGGAGTTTCGGGCTTCGATGTCGGGCCCTAATGTCCACCCCTTGACAGTCTTGGCAAGAATCGCCGTAGGGGAACCGACGTTTTGCGCCGCAGCCGAGTAGGCGGCATAGAGCTTTTTGTAGTCGTGTCCACCACGGGGGAGCTCCTGGAGCTCCTGATCGCTTAGATGCTCGACCAGCTTTCTTAGTCTCGGATCTGGTCCAAAGAAGTTCTCTCGGATATACCCACCGGTCTCGGTCGCATACTTCTGGAACTCACCGTCGGGGGTTGAATTCATCTTGTTCAGCAGTACGCCGTCGACATCGCGCATCAGCAGCTCATCCCATTTGGAGCCCCATATGACCTTCAGCACGTTCCACCCGGCACCCCTGAAGAGCGCTTCGAGTTCTTGGATTATCTTGCCATTCCCCCTAACCGGCCCGTCGAGGCGCTGGAGGTTGCAGTTCACGACGAAGATCAGGTTGTCGAGGTGCTCCCTTCCAGCTACCCCTAGGGCACCCGATGTCTCGGGCTCATCAAATTCGCCGTCTCCAACAAATGACCAGACCTTTGACGGTTCGGTATCTACGAGCCGCCTATGCATAAGGTACTTGTTGAACCTCGCCTGGTAAATTGCGTTCATCGGTCCAATGCCCATCGACACCGTAGGGAACTCCCAAAAGTTCGGCATCAACCTTGGATGTGGGTAAGAGGAGAGGCCTCCGCCGTCTATCTCTTTTCTGAAGTTGTCGAGCTGAGATTCGTTGAAATATCCCTCTAGAAATGCCCGGGCGTAGATTCCCGGCGAGGCATGTCCCTGGAAGTAGACAAGGTCTCCGTGGTTGCCGCTATCCCGCCCCTTGAAGAAGTGGTTGAATCCAACCTCGTACAGTGAGGCCGACGACGCATAGGTCGATAAGTGTCCGCCGATCCCATCGGAGAACATATTGGCCCGGGTGACCATGACTGCGGCATTCCAGCGGATATAGGCCCGGATCCTTCTCTCCGCTGCCTCGTCGCCCGGGAACCAAGGCTCTTTCTCGGGCGGTATCGAGTTAATGTACGGGGTAGAGACCGTGGCGGGGAAGCCGACCTGGTTGGAGCGTGCTCCATCAAGGAGTCGCATCAAGATATAGCTCGCCCTGGACTTGCCCTTTGTTTCGACCAAGGCGTTGAAGGAGTCCAGCCATTCAGAGGTCTCTTCCGGGTCTATATCTGGCAGGGCATGAGAAAAACCGTCGAATATCACAACCCCTAGTCAAGCACGACTTTGAGGTTAACGCCACCTTTTTTGGAACGGCTAGCTTAGCTGTAGCTAACTTTTCAACCATTGGCTAGTGGAGGAGACTTTGAAGGTCTTTACCGACGGAGCGTGTTTAGGTAATCCTGGTCCAGGGGGCTGGGCGTATGCGAAGGAAGGAAATGCGTCGAGGTCTGGCGGTGAGCCAAGGACTACCAACCAGCGTATGGAACTAACGGCAGTTCTTCGGGCTTTAGAGGATCTAGAGGGACCGATCGAGATCTACTCCGATTCTACCTATGTAGTCAACTGCTTCAACCAGAAGTGGTATGTCGGATGGATGCGAAAAGGGTGGCGGAATTCGAAGGGGGATCCGGTAGCCAATAGAGACCTTTGGGAGCCGTTACTGGATCTTTATCTGAAATCACCGACGAGTTACAGCTTCCATTGGGTAAAGGGGCATTCGGGGGTGGCTGGGAATGAGCTAGTCGATGAACTTGCGAGGTCTGAAGCACAGAAGGCAGCTGAAAATTAAATTACCCGAAAGCCCGAGCAGCTAGCGCCTGATCGGTTTTTGGCCGTTTCTCGCCGTAGAGTATGCACATGGATACAAATGGGATAAGCGCAGTAGTGTCTGGTGCGGCTTCCGGTCTTGGGGCTGCTACGGCGAGAAGGCTGGTTGAATCCGGTGCGAGGGTATTCATCCTCGACCGCGATGAAGCGAAGGGTAAGGCACTCGCCGGCGAACTTGGCTCACTCGCGGAGTTCATCTCCGTTGATGTCACAGACGAAGATCAGGTAGAGCAAGCTATGGCGACTGCGGCCTCCGCAGGGCCACTTCGCGTCGCCGTTAGTTGTGCGGGTATAGGAATTGGCAAGCGGGTTATCGATAAAAGGGGGGAACCCCACGATTACGCATCTTTCGACAGGGTGCTGAAGGTCAACCTTTTTGGAACCTTCAATATGATGCGATACGCCGCGGCCCAGATTTCCAAGTCTGAGCCACTCGATCATCAGGAGAGGGGTGTTATCGTAAACACCGCCTCGATTGCCGCCTTCGACGGCCAGATCGGTCAGCTGGCCTACTCCGCATCGAAAGGAGCGATCGTTGGGATGACCCTGCCCGCTGCACGGGACCTATCGGCAACTGGAGTAAGGGTTGTCACGATTGCCCCGGGAATTATGGATACCCCTCTTCTTGGGTCGCTGCCCGACGAGATCAGAGCGGCACTATCAGCCGGGGTTCCATTTCCTCAGCGCTTAGGCACACCTTCAGACTATGCAAGTTTGGTGCTAGAGATAGTTCGCAATGGCTATTTAAATGGCGAAGTAATACGCCTAGACGGAGCGTTGAGGATGGC
>JAJZCF010000076.1 GCA_021846265.1 Actinomycetes bacterium
ATGCAAATCGAGATCAACAATCTTGAGATGATGGTGCACATCGGCGTCGGCGAACAGGAGAGATCCGAAGTGCAGCCGATAAGGTTTGACGTCGCATTGACCCTTGAGGCCGGCCTTGAAGACTCTAGCGACCCCCTGGACGAGCTTTCTTCTAGCGTCGACTATGTGGCGGTGTTGGAGATTGTCGATCGCTTAGTCAAAGCGGGACCGAGAAGAAAGCTTTTAGAGACACTGGCTAACGACATCGCTCGGAGGTGCTTGGAGCTTCCTAAGGTGGAGGGGGTGGAGGTCGCGGTTACCAAATTGCTCCCGCCGGTCCCATTTGAATTGCAGTCGGTATCAGCGAGGCTTAAGCTCGCAAAACTACCAGATGAGTAGCAAGAGGATCTATCGATGTCTCGTCGCAATTGGCTCTAATCTTGGCGACAGGGGTGTCTACATCAACGCAGCGTTAGCTGAGTTGGAGGAGATTTCCTCTTTCCTTATGATCTCGAATCTTTATGAGACAGCTCCCGTTGGCACGCTAGGCGAGCAGGGAAAGTACCTCAATCTCGTGGCTTTGCTGATGACTTCGCTCAATCCGGACGCTTTGATCGAATGCCTTCTCGATATCGAAGCAAGAAACCAGAGGGTCCGAGGCGAGATAAATGCCGCAAGAACCCTGGACCTTGATATCTTGTACGTCTACGGAGTCAGCTCGAAGACAGAAAAGCTGATGCTTCCGCACCCTCGGATGGCCGAGAGGGCATTTGTTATAGCTCCACTGCTTGACGTCGATCCGATCCTGGCATTCTCCGTCTCGCCCAAGTTGGCGGACTCTATCATCAGGCGAGAGAAAGCTATCGGTAGTGAGGTAGCCGATGGCGTCGTCTTCTTGGGACACTACCTTAAGTAGCTTTCCGCGCCACGTCATTGCGCTAGTTACTCGGTTGCCTACTGGGTTGTGTAAAAGCACTCCATAGTGTGCGCCAAGAAGCAGCACTCATGGACGAGGAAAAAAGCTCGTGACCCATGCAATTCGTACGTCGACCTACAAAGCCGAGCCGGCATTAGCTTGCATGATCGTACCCATTTGTCCGATGGACGAGGCAAGGGCATTGCTACGTGAGGCATTCAATTCTGCTGGTGATCTCCAGATCATAAACGGCATACTTGAAGTCCGGATCGACCCGCTATCTGCCCCTCGACGCACCCGCGTACTTGCCTCATTGTGTGAACAACTTACCTCCATGAAGACCTGCTACCCAGAGACCAATCTAGCTATGCGATTCTCGGTCAAAGATCGACCCGGCAACTCTTGAACTTTATATTTCATGTCAGGAGTCCTGGACTCCAACGAATTGATTTCCAGCTAAATCCAAAAAGAGCCGACAAATCATCTGCGAGAAGCCGAAGGTATTAAAGTATTCAGGTGACGTTTGTGATTATTCCGGCTTTCCTTTAGTCCATTATTTCAATTCGTTTAAGGGTTTCCGGCAATTCATTTAACTTCTAACGCCAACCCATTAAACTCTTCCGATGAAGTGTCTGTCCGTCATCGCGTTCCAGCTTTGCCTACCAAGTTTGACGAATGACAGGGGCGTCAGCCACGGTGTACCCGAGGTGCAATTTCTCCTCAGTTGTGACGATCCGGCTTGTGGAGACGCATTCCCGGCGTGGTCTCGAATTCTTCTGTAATTTATTGAGTACTGCCTTCACCTCGATGATATGACACCTCTGCGTCGGCCAATTTTAGTTACTCCTCCATCGATGCAATCAGACGGTGGACCCCGGATGAGGGATTGTCCTGAGGAAAGGTGGTGGCGTTCTGCGCGTGAAGTTGGTCGAGTGCCGCTGCGCGCCGCGCAGCATCCCGAATGTGTGGCATGTACTTTGCTGGTTCGAGACCCTTGTCGGAAGAGCCGTCGAGCTGGCGGCGGAGTCTGCGGGCATCGTCGTTCTCCAGCCAACTGCTGTGATCTTGAAAGTGCAGGATCAGCCATAGCTCAAAACAGGGGTTGGAGATGGCGAGCTCAACGCCGCCTAGTCGCGCTTGTTCAGCTGCCTTCTTCAAGCCTGGATGGTTGCGTGGCCATTCAACGTCGAACACGCACCAGAACTCGTCGATCTCACCCTCTTCATCGAGAGCCTTCCGGCGTGCATTAGCCGCCAGCGAGACGAGTGCGGTGGGCACCGACCCGCTGTGCCCGGTCTCCACTCGAACATCAACCGCAGCGATGTTCCGCACCCATGATTGACGCTTCAAGGCGTTGAGGTACTCCGGCTCGGTCCGCTCGCCTTCGCAGAAGATCAAAATCGTCTTTCGTGGCCTGCGAAGCAACCTGTCGCTTGAGCGGTCGCTCTCGATCCCACCGACGGTTCGCGGCCATCACTGATCGCTCGAGGCAAGGCCAAGCGCTCGACGCAGCGTAAACTGGTCGAGCTCGGGAACGGCACCGAACCTTCCCTGGCGGTAGGCCCGCTCGAGGTTCAGCGACCTTCGCACATTGTCGCCACCGTACTCTGCCAGCGCGGTCAGAGTCGTCGCACCACTTTCGCCCTTTTCGGTCAGCCAGACCTCGTCACGGTTCAGGTGGTTGAGCAGGCTCGTGTCGTGCGTCGTGAAGATGAGCTGGGCACCATGAGGGTTGGTTTCGGGATCCTGGAACAGCTCGAGCAGGCGCGCCGACAGTCGGGGGTGAAGGCTCGCGTCGATCTCGTCAAAGAGGAGAATTCGGCCACTTCGAAGAGCGTTCAACGTCGGCCCGACGAGGGTGAACCAGGTCTGGGTGCCAGCTGACTCTTCTTCGAGATCAAAGGGCAACTCCTGTCCCGAGACGCGATGGATGAGCCTCAGCTGTTTCCATGGCTCTCGCCGCGCCTGGGGCGTGGCGTGGCTCTCGTCGATGTCGTCGTCCGCGATCTTTACGTCGTCGATCCCGAGATCGGCGAACCGGAGCAGAGCCAGGGCGGACTCGCGTGGTGACGGCTGAACGTTGTCCGGATCATCGAAGAGGGAGGACTGCAACGAGTTGGATTGGTCTTCGAACAGGCGCCCAGTAGCGGACGCCCCAGGCAGTCCCACACCGAACAGGCGCCCCCATGGCAGCCTCCGACGCACGCCGAGGACGCCGATTCCAGCAAGTGCGTGTGCGAAGGGCTGCACCTCGGGTTCGTCGAAGCGCATGGCCGCGGAGAGCGCCAAAGTGGTCCCCGTCAGCAGCTCTCTCGTCCCCGACAACGCACCGAGTCCCCGCCGGAAGCGGATGTCGGATCCTTCTCGCTCGAAGAGCGCACGTCGACGACGTTCGGGATAGCTGTACAAGCCCTCGAACAGCACTTCGGCGTCGTCCACCTCGAGCCGGTAGGCGAACCGCACGCCGTTGATCACCATCTCCACCCCGTACGTCGACGACATCTGCGGCGCATTGCCGAACTTGAACGGGTCGCGAGGGATGAACTGATCCCATGCTCGTAACGATCGAGCTACGGCCATCGAGAGCCAAGCGAGCGATTCGATGACGTTCGACTTGCCCGAAGCATTCGGACCATAGACGCCAGCCACCGCCAGCGCGCGCTCGGCGAGCTGGTCGAACTTCCGGACCGAAGGCCTGTCCTCGTCGACGGCAACCATAGACAGCTCGACGGGCTCCAGGATCGACCGGTGGTTGGAGACCTCGAATCTGAGTAGCACAGTTCTAGATTAGGAGTTCTGCTGCGCTCTCGTGCGCTGTCTCGTCAAAATACTACGAAATAGTCTTTATACGTGTACCCATGTTGCGATGTTGGTACATCATCAGCGCTCGGCGAGCAGCGACAGGAGATGGCATTTCGACTGGCATACCAGCCAACGCAGCGAAGAGTGAGACCCGTCAAGCTGAAGTTGGTGGGCAGGGTAGACGGCCGTCGGGTTGCTCTTCGAGGGCCCATGTTCGACGCATTGCCGCACTGTCAAAGGAGCCTAAGACGATCTCTTCCAGCTCACCGGTCACCGGCTGCCTAATTCGCAGGCGGTGATTATTGCGGCGTGCTTTGGGTTAAGTGCAGCTCCTCCTTGCCAAGGTGGGAGATTGATTGAATTGCCGGGGCGATCCTGAATTCTAAAACATGCTGAGCGACCGAGTACTTTAGGATTTCGCTACTACCCATCTCGGGATTTTTTTACCAGCTAAAAGGGCTGGCGGTGAATAAGCCACACTTGTTCTCGCTGTCGGTCTTGCCGAAGGGAGTCAGAATACCTCCACCACAAACCGTTTCGTTCATAGCAGCCCTTGACCTCTTTTGGTGGCGAGCGCAAGCTGGCCCCAACGGGTTGGGATAGCGAGCATTACGCTGGTCTTTGCTGGGACTCGATGTAGCGACGGATCACGCTGAGCGGAGCGCCACCGGTCGAATTGGGGCAGTAGGAAAATGACCACTGGTGTCCACCCCAAAAAGTATCGCCGCAGGTGCCCTTGTAACTTCCGTAGAGGTAGCGAGTGGACACGCCTTTTAGGCGTCAGACGAAGGGTGAGACCCGCATCACCGGTGGGTACTTGACGAGCAGGTGGACGTGGTCCGGTCTCGCCGTTGAACTCGAAGAGCGTGGCCCCGAAGTCACAGCAGACGTCGATCATGATCTCCTTGTAGCGGGCGAGGATCTTCGCGGTGGGCCCTCCTCGGCGGTACTTGGTCAGAAAGACCAAGTGGACATAAAGATCGGAGACCTGGCTCCGTCCCCGTAGGATGTTCAGCTTTGGACCCCGCCCTCGGTTCAGGTCCATTCGCCGGGTGCTTCGTTTGGCTTCATAGTTGTGAGGTAATGGCAGGTGACATGACCCGCAACGAAGCGGCGGTCTTATGCATCTTTCTTGACGGTATTGACCGGGTAGCCGATCCCATTATGAAGATACATTTCGCAATGGACAATGCCTTGCCTCACCCCGCCAAGGCAACCCCAAGAGGTGGCTTAAAGCCATTTTGCTGTGACATATTTGGTTGATTCCCTGTTGGCAGCGTGAAAGAGAGCGGCGCCTAACCGAGCGGGTACTAGCGCGAAAGTCTGGCCGAATTTTTTGGCTAGTTTTGTTGCAGATAGGCGCGAGGTGAGGAGTCGATTTGCGGATAGTTAATCAGCTCGATGAGGCGTACCAGCTATTCAGGGCTGAACGAATTGATCGAAAGAAATGCGGACTCGTCCCTACGATGGGTGCTTTGCATGAAGGACACCTTCGACTCGTCGAGAGAGCTCGTGCCGAATGCGACTTCTTAGCGGTCTCGATCTTTGTAAATGCAATGCAGTTCAACGATAAGGGCGACCACGAAAGGTACCCAAGAACTGTACAAGCAGACCTTGATCTTCTCGCAGCGAAGGGTGTGGATATGGTCATCCTTCCGACGGACCAGGAGATGCACCCCGAGCCAATTCAGTTTCAAGTGGTGCCATCGGGCCTTTCAGAGGTGCTAGAAGGAGCATCCAGGCCGGGTCATTTCGCCGGTGTTGCCACCGTCGTGATGAAGCTTTTTCATGTACTATCTGAGGGGCTCGCTTACTTCGGGGAAAAAGACTTTCAGCAGCTAGCGATCATCAAAAGGATGGTGGTGGAGTTTCATCTCCCTATATCGGTGATCGGAGTGGCGATCGTGAGGGAAGCAGACGGCCTAGCGATGTCTTCAAGGAATATGCTGCTAAGCAAAGAGGAAAGGGCGGCTGCACCGGCGCTCCACGACTCGATCGAGGTACTTAGGCGTGGATATGCTTCGGGCGAGCGAAGGGTGGAATCACTCGTTCAGCAAGCCAAAACCGAGCTGGCCAAGGAGCCGCTTTTCAAAGTAGATTACCTCTGTGTCGTAAATCCGGCTACCCTGGACCTCTTGGAGTTTGCCGAGGACAACTCTAGGATCCTTGTGGCGGCGAATATCGGCCTGGTTCGATTGATAGATAACTCGGTCGTCGGCGCAATAGACGCCCAAAAGTGATAAAGGGTGGTGACGGTTAGTGCTTTTGACGATCGACGTTGGTAATACCCAGACGGTCTTTGGTATCTACTCGAGGGAAAGCCTGAAGATCCCTGGCGGAATTGATCCCGCAGCTAAAAGAACTGCTATCCAGGGATTGACTCACCATTTCCGAATTGCGACCCGCACCGATCGGACGCCCGACGAGCACGCACTACTGCTGTGGCAGTTGCTCTCGATGAGTGGGATAGACGCAGAGAACTCATTCAGCGGTGCCGTGATCTCGTCATCTGCGCCTAACGTCACATTTTCGTTGCGAAACATGGTAAACCGGTGGCTCAAGCTAGAACCGGTTGTTGTTGAACCGGGGATCAAGACTTCAATGCCGATCCTCTACGACAACCCGAAGGAGGTAGGCGCCGATAGAATCGCAGACGCCGTGGCTGCTCTCGACCTATACGGCGGACCCGCTATCGTGGTGGACTTCGGTACGGCGACGACTTTTGACGCCATCAACCAAAAAGGTGAATACTTAGGTGGTTCGATAGCTCCAGGTATAGAGATATCCCTCGATGCGCTGTATCGAAATGCCGCTGCGCTCAAGAAAGTGGAGCTGGTGGCTCCGAGATCGGTCATCGGAAGGAGTACTACTGAGTCGATTCAGTCGGGTGCTCTTTGGGGATTTGCGGGTCAAACCGACGCAATCTGTGGACTCTTTGAAGAGATACTAGGGAAGTCCCACATTATCGGAACGGGTGGACTTTGCTCAGTGGTAAGTCCATACACCAAGAAGATCGAACATCAGGAGCCCTGGTTAACCCTGCACGGCTTGAGGATCATCTATGAGAAAAATGTATTTATGGACAAGTTAGAGAAAAAGAGTTAGCAGATGACAGAATCTATACCGAAGGCCGCCTCGTTGGAGATCCCATACTCCTTTGCCGGGACAACGAAGTTGGCTGAGGTCAGGGAGAGATTTTCTGATTTAGCCGTCGATGCGAGGTCTGGAGTCACCCTCAGGGTCGCCGGAAGGGCGATGCTAATCCGGAGGCAAGGACGGCTCTGCTTTGTCGAACTGCACGACGAAAGCGCAAAGTTGCAGATCATGGCGTCAGAGAGCGAGACGCGGGACTTTGAAGCTTTTTTCTCTCTTTCCTTGGGTGACTGGGTCGGTATTGAAGGCGAAGTAATTACTTCAAGGCGTGGTGAGCTCTCGGTAATGGCCTCGAGCTGGGTCCTGCTTGCTGAAAATAGGCGAGGCTTCGGTGACAAGTATCATGGGATTTCCGATCCGGACCTGCGCTATCGCCAGCGATATGCAGATCTCTGGGTCAACGAAAAGTCTCGACAGAATCTGAAGATCCGATTCAAAACAGTTTCTGAGATCAGAAAGTTCCTCGCAGAAAAGGATTTCATCGAAGTAGAGACGCCTCTCTTGCACCCGATCGCTTCGGGAGCTACAGCGAAGCCGTTCGTTACCCACCACAATGCCCTCTCGATGGACCTCTATCTTAGGGTTGCCCCAGAGCTATACCTCAAGAGGCTGATTGTCGGCGGTTTTGAAAAGGTCTATGAAATAGGTAGAAGCTTTCGAAACGAGGGAATTTCGCCTAGACATAACCCCGAATTTACCATGCTGGAGCTCTACCAGGCGTATGTGGATTTTTCCTCGATTATGGAACTGACCGAGGAGCTCGTGGCTCAAGCGGCGATTGGAACTTTGGGCAGCCCTATCATTACCTATCAGGGCATGACCATTGACCTCACCCCGCCTTGGAGGAGGGTGACCATGGAAGAGGCCATATCTGAGGCGATCGGTTTCGAGGTTCGCATGGATATGGGGCGCGAGAAGCTAGCAGCGCTTGTGAAAGAACGAAATGGCAATGCCGCAGACTCCTACGGGGAAGGAAAGCTGTTGCTGGAACTCTTTGAGCTGGTAGCGGAGGAAGGTCTCATCCAACCGACCTTTGTATATGATCATCCGGTCGAAATTTCTCCCCTCGCTAGAGATCACAGGACGAGACCCAAGTTTGTCGAGAGATTCGAGGCTTTTATTGCCGGCAGGGAACTCGCAAATGCATTTTCGGAACTCGCCGACCCGGACGAGCAAAGGAGACGCTTTGAGGACCAGGTCAAGGCGAAAGAGGCTGGAGACGAAGAGGCAATGGGACTCGATCAGGACTATATACGCGCCCTCGAATACGGGATGCCTCCTACTGGTGGCCTAGGAATTGGTATAGACCGCCTGGCGATGCTCTTATGTGACGAAGCACAAATCCGCGAAGTGGTAGCTTTCCCAGCTCTCCGCCCCGAGCAGGACTAGCTTCGAGCCGTGGCGCCGATGGATCTAAATTCTGCGATGGATCCTAGAAGCCCTCCGCAGAGATCTGCGATCGAACTAGAGTAGGGATCGGCCAGGTCTGAGGCTATCTCTTTAGTCCTTTGGTAGTACCCGTCTGCGATCTCGTAGCAACCATCTATGGATTTAGATTGGAGTATCAACTTTGTAGCCAATGGCAAGCTCGCTTCTTGTACCTTGTCATTAAGGATTGCTTTTAGTTCAGCCCCGACTTCCGATGACTCTAACGCCAGGATCACTGGAAGGTTGTAGACCCCTTCGATCAGGTCTTGTCCAGGTAGCTTGCCGAGCTCTTGTCGGTTTGCGGCTACATCTAAGACGTCGTCCCTGATCTGAAAGAGCATTCCGAAGTTGTGCCCAATCTCGGTCAAGAGGTCGACTCGACTACGTTCTCCCTGCGCAGCTAGCGCCCCTATTCTCGCTGAGGTGGCCATTAGCGAAGCCGTCTTACCCGATATTGCGTGGAAGTACTCCTCTTTGGTCCGGTCCGGATTGAATCCAGCTTTAACCTCAGCGATCTGTCCCTCACACATCTCGGCGAGGGTGTCGGCTAAAAGCTCGGCGATTTCCGAACCCAATCGGGCTGCTATTCCCGCAGCCCTTGCGAGTAGGAAGTCCCCACTGACTACTGCGATTAGGTTTCCCCAACGAGCATTGACAGAGACTACGCCTCTTCGCTCGTTCGCTTCATCCATGACGTCGTCATGGTATAGAGAGGCTAGGTGGACGAGTTCGACTGCGGATGCGCCACGAATCACTCCGATTGGGGCGTCCTCGCCAACGGCGCGAGCGGCCGCAAGGGCAAGAATCGGCCTGATTCTTTTGCCGCCGGCTTCAATAAGGTGTGTTGCGACTTCTGAGAGGACTTGGTCTGAAGTCTCGACGGAGAGACGGAGTTCCGTCTCTATTTTTTCTAGGTCTTCCCCCGGAACCCTAACTGTGTTCAAATTTATCGGCTGCACTCCAATAAACACTAGGGCAAACGCGAGGAATTGTGCTAAATACCATCAATGAAACCATTTTCGCAAGGGATTGTACTGCTTTGGGCCGAGATCTCAAGGACATCGGCGAGACCGATTTGACCAGGCAGTATGGCGGCGTTTTTATGCCCAGGTGAGTTCTGGTCGGAACAAGGGTACCCAAAAATATTTTTAACGTGGTTCCTAATAGTTCAATATTGATTATTGGGGAGTGGATAAATCACCGTACGGCTAGCTCAGCCGGACTGACCCTCGAACTCGAACTCGAACTCGATATTTCAGTTGCTGGTGGCACCGGGTCACGAAGCATTTTGGATACCACTGCGCCTGCCCGCCGCCTTGTAGATGAAGTCACCCTGGAGGAATCCGCCAAATCTGCCTTTTGGGCATCTCGATACGATACGGTCGGAACTGCCGTGGCGACAAAGCGGCTTTATGATCAGGTTTTTCCAAGGTTCCACAAAGATCTCGTGATTATCTTGAGATTAGGCCCATCAAAAAGCTACTAATCAGTGCATAAGTGCCTGGATATTCTGGTGATGATGTAGTAGAATTGTGTTCGTGAATGGCAAGCGGACAAAAAGGCTGAAAGCTGATGAGCAGATCCGAATAAGGCGCTATGCGGTAGAGCAGATAACCGAAAAAGGCGCCAAGGTTGAAGACGTTGCAGCAGCACTTGGATATGGACGGTCAACGGTATTTTGGTGGGTGCAGAAGTATTCACAAGGTGGAATAGGCGAACTCGAGACCAAGCTGCGTAGTGGACGCCCGCCAAAGCTAGACAAGAGCCAAAGATTAAAGCTCGCCAAACTCATCATCGGCCGTGATCCCCGCCAGC
>JAJZCF010000077.1 GCA_021846265.1 Actinomycetes bacterium
GACCTTGAGACGAGTAACTCCCCTAGCTGAGCGCTATCGCTCCGATTCGGTAGGGCTATGGTCCACCAAGGTTGCTTACTTGAGCTTTTTTTCACTATTTCCTCTTTTATTGCTCTTTAGCTCAGTGCTGAATATCGTCTTCAGTGGGCACCAGGCCTACAAGGAATCGGTGACTAGTGCAGTCGACTCCAACTTTCCATTCTTGGCTGGATTTCTGCCGAGCGGTCGATTGCGGTCGTCTTACTTTGCAGGATCAGCGGGCTTGATCGGGTCGCTTTGGAGTGGATCGAGGCTCACACTCGCCCTGGAATCCGGGTTAGGGCGAATTTGGCATATTGATGACCCTGAGTCAAGAACTTTTTTATCAAAGCTTTTAAGGGGTGCCCTACTCTTCATACTTTTTGGCGTGATATTTATTGCCTCGAATATTCCGATTGCATTAGTTAGTGGCGCAACGGTTCGCGGCAACGTAATTGTGCAAACCGTGGGACTTATGTTTGGATTTATATTGGACTTAGTTCTTTTCATGACGATTCAACTCATACTTGGACCGCCTAGATTGACCTATAAAGACCACTTGTTAGGTAGTACTCTAGCGGCCGTAGTCTGGCTTATTATGGTGCGTTTCGGCGATTCACTTTTTAGTAAATATGTGAGTCATGCATCTCAAACTTACGGGACATTGGGAACGATAATAGGCCTTCTTACCTGGCTAACCGTAGGGTCGATGCTGGTGTTTGGTGCTGCCCTTATCAATACATTGGAGTACGAGAAGCGACACGCGAAGAATTAGTGTGGATCGTTGCCTAATTATATTTTGCATACGAGCTCAAAAAGTTGGAAGCGGATATAGGTAAATTGTAAACATAGATATGGAGAGCCAGCATTTGAACTAATTGAAAAGCTATTGACGTTCGAGTCTCAAATCACCGCTTGAAAAGCATTTCATGACTGAAGTGTTTGTGTGAAGGCATATCTTTATTGATTTAGGGTGTTTTATGGACTTATCTGCAATTAAGCTTATGGGTAGCTAGGTGGATTGGGCGGAACTGGATTTCGATGGCTAGGCGATCAACAAGACATTCATCGAGCGGCGATCAACTTGAGTTTTCGAACCTCGATCCGATCGAACTATCCTATGAAAATCTTTTGAAAAAACCATGGCCGCAAGGGAGTCGCTTTCCCCTGAATCTTGGTAAGCAGAATGTTCGGTCCCATATTTGGCAAGAGCTTGTATCAGCTAGTTCTCCCCTACTAGTTACGGGCTTTGCTTCGCTAGATCTTTTAATCCGTTTTGCTTCGCAGTGGTCAAAAAGGCGTGTCGATGGCCCAGTCAGAATTTTGATTGGGAATGAGCCATTCGTGAGTAGTTCGCTTAATTTCAAGGGTCCTCGTGCCACATTGTCCCAACAGATGATGAGATACTGGGTCGAGGAGAGGCGAATCTCCATTGCGGGTTCGCACCTGATCCTGCTGATGCTTGAGTTAATAAAGGATGGGCGGGTTCAGATTCGGACTTCCGCGACCTATCATATGCTGCATGCAAAGATTTATTTAGCTGATGACGCTGCGACTCTAGGATCTTCAAACTTTACCAAGGCGGGCCTGGAGAGCCAGATTGAGGCGAATGTTCGCTTTGACAGGTGGATTGAGCCAGATAGGTTTGGAGAGTTATCACAGGTAGCCGAGATTCTCTGGACAGAGTCGATGGACTTTTCTGGTGAAGTCGTAAAGTTGCTTGAGTCATTGCTAAGCATCATTAATTGGGAAGAAGCCTTAGCGCTAGCTTGTGCCGACCTACTAGAAGGAAGTTGGGCAAAATTTCTTCTAGCCACCTTGAACGCTACCAGCGATAAAGGGGGTGGATCTTCCCTTTGGCCGAGCCAAATTGCAGGCATTGCAGAAGCCCTCTGGGTGATTGACCATACCGGCAGTGTTCTCGTTGCTGACGCTACTGGATCTGGTAAGACTCGAATGGGTGCGTATCTTACCAAAATAGTGCGCGATCAGCTCTGGTCATCTGGAAGGGCCGTTTCATCTCGCGGCTCTCAAATCGTACTCGTTGCGCCGCCGAAGATAACAAAGGTCTGGGCCTCTGAAGCCCTCAAGTGCGGCTTGCAACTCGAAGTAGTCTCTCACGGGAAACTATCTAGGAGTTCCGAGTCCTCTCCTGGCCTGGAAACTCTCAGGGTGAGATCTGCACAAATACTGGCGGTAGACGAAGCGCACAACTTTCTGAATCAAGGAACGAAGAGGACCGATGAAATAAGGGATTCCCCGGCCGAACACGTGCTCCTCTTCACTGCGACTCCAATATCTCGAGGGGCTTCCGACATACTTAGCCTCGTCGGTCTCCTCGGCGCTGACAACTTTGAGGATGAAACATTACAGATCTTGGAACGCTTGGCGGCTTCTTCGGTCGAGAGGATGGATGTCGAAACGAGGGCAATCCTTCGAAATGAAATTCAGCGCTTTACGGTGAGAAGAACAAAGGCGCAATTTAATGTTCTGGTCGACCAGGAACCGGAGCTTTACCCTACGAGGATAGGCGGCCGTACCTGCCGATATCCGATCCATAACTTACGAAGCTACGCTTCTGGGGAGACTGAGGGCGATATAGCAATAGCTCACAACATCGTGCGGCTGACATCTGAGCTAATAGGTATCGCATTTCTTGAAGAAAAAGTGATCTCACCGCCGGAATGGTCGAAACAGTCTCAGAAAACCTGGCTTGAACGAAGACTTAGCGCCTCACGAGGTTTGGCGGCGTATGACATATTGTCTACCCTTCGTTCCTCAAGACCTGCCTTGGTCGAACATATCTTGGGAACCAGGCAAGCTGAGGCGATGTTTGACATTCTTCAGAAAAAGGTTCAATCTAACGCTGGTATGATCGAGAAACTCCAGCGGGCTATTCAAGTCGGGCCCCCACAAGTATCGGGCCAGTCGACGATACCCGAGTGGCTGGCATCCCACAGCCAATGGACGCTAGCTTGCCAAGCCGAAATGGCTATCTACCAAGAGATAGCGGAACTCGCGGGTCGAATGTCTAGTGCCAGGGAACTAGGCAAAGTAAAGGTCTTGGTTGAGCTCAAGAATCGACACGACAGAGTGATCGCGTTCGATAGAAGACCCATAACCTTGCACTATCTCGGCGGCATCCTAGCGGAGCAGAATGAGGAGTTTCTCCTCGCTACAGGCCAGGGTGGCGAGAAGGCTAAAGAGCGGATTGAGGTCAGCTTTGGCATGGATTCCAAGGTAAAAGCGATCGCCCTTTGCTCAGACGCGTTGAATGAAGGACTCAATCTTCAAGGGGCTTCCGCCGTGGTCCATTTAGATATACCTACCACTCTTCGGGTCGCCGAACAAAGAGTTGGGCGAGTAGATCGGATTGATTCTCCGTACGACGAGATAGATGTCTATTGGCCTTCTGATGGTGAAGCCTTTTTGACTAACGACGACCGGCGAATTGCAATACGCGCCATTGAGAACGATCATCTGCTGGGATCTAACATTCCGGTGCCATTTGCAAAAGGGTTAGACCTGACGGTAAATCCCGACGACTTCGACGCCTCTGAAGTCTTTGAATCAGAGGAGTTGGACCTCACCGATGCCTTTGAACCCGTGAGGCGGTTAGTCGGTGGAGAGAACCCCTTGATACGTGATCGGACTTACGTCCAGGCCACAAGATCGGCGCAAGGTGCAAAGACCATCATTTCCGTCGTCGAATCCGATATTGACTGGGTCTTTTTGTCTATTGAAGGAGCTAAAAGCGCAATTCCTCGCTGGATGTTTATTGAGCTATCTGACGGGGGCTTTGTCAGCCATACGTTGGGTGACGTAAGCGAAAGGATTCGTCATAAGTTGTGCCACCATGACCCAGCTCAAGCCGGTGGTGAACTAGACGAGAGGGCTTCTGAAGTATTAGACAGCGCTATCCGAGTCGCCCAGAAGCAAGAGTTCAAGCTGCTCCCCAGGAGGCAGCAAAAGGCCTATCAACAGATGTTGAGGATGGTTGACCATTGGGCCATGCAGGCGTCTAAATCTGGAGCAATTGATACTGTTGATTCATGGAAGAGAATTGCCTCGGCCCTAAAAGGACCGTTTAGTGAGGCAGAAGGAGGAGTAATTCCAGACTTTGCTGAGCTTGCCAGGTGTTGGATTCGGTTAGTTCAGCCTCGAATCGACGGTCACCAAGCACGTAAGAGGAAAAAGTACGTAGTCCTTTCGGACATTGAGGAATCTCTTCAGGACGATCCAATTTCACTAGCCGAAATGGAGTCGGCTCTTCAAGGGTTGGAGATGTGTGCTCCACTTGCAAGTCGGATCAAGGTAGCTATAGTTGGCGTCGGAACGGGATTTGAGTTCTAGCTATTCGGGCAATGGTACCCACCACGAGAGGCGCCTTGCTATGCAAAAAGGCCGCACCTCCATCCGATCGGTGCAAAAATGGTTTCGGTCAGCCTAGATCCAGATCCGCCTCCTCGACGACGAGATCCCACCTGTCTCCACAATCTTGGCACCTATAGCAGAGAACGTCGCCGAGGGCGAGAGGTTCATCGGGATAGGCTCGGGGCATCAAAAAAGCCCGACCTAAGCAATCGACACAAGTTATCTCTTCAGATAGCCGAAAGGGCTGCCCATGGGGATTGACCAATTTGATTCTCCGAACTTACCCATCGTTGGATCCCTTTTCCCGTCTGTTCGGGAAAAGCCAAGTGTCAGCATCGAAGTTCGTTAGCGTCGATGGCTACCTCGTAAAGTCTACCAGCACTAGCTTTTGCTTGAAGCTACATCGAAGCTGGCGCCGAAATTAGAGGACACTAACAACGGGTATGACCCATCGGCGACCCACGCCTGTCCATTTCCGCTAGGGGCAAGCCCATGGCTTGATGGAATATTTAGCCAGTCTGGGATGTCCCTCGCCACAAAGTTTTTCCCACCGTCGGTGGTTAGCAAGAGCTGAAATGAAGTCCACAAATATCCAACCGACCTGTTTAAGAATTTGACTCCATATGGCATATTCTGCGACCAAAGGCTCGACGAGTATCGCGTCCAACTTTTTCCAGCGTCAGTGGTGTGGTAGGCGAAGTAAGTTACTACGTGAACGTTCTTTTTATAGGGATTATTGAGCAACGGACCAACGGTGCCACCTATCATCCACCAGTCGTTGGCGCTAAGTGCATCGGGCGAAAAAGGCATGAACGGAACAGGAACTTTCACCCAGGATTTTCCACCGTCTACTGTAGAGAGAATACTGTTTCGATTTGGACTGGTCGCCACAATCCCGGTAGAAGCAGTTGCAAAGTCGGCGAAAAGCGCCTCATCTCCCCTCGGCAAAGGTGCCTTTTGCCAAGCTTGAGAGCCGACTTTAGTCCAAACTGCCCCCTTCGACACGGCGATTTTAGTTCCATGAAAAAGCTGAAAGTCGAGAAGCGTCGCCCCCGGGGTTTTTGTAACTGCAACATCATTCCCTGAGGTCACCGGTATTTCGAGTGCCCTAGCTCCACTTGAGACCACCGCAAGGGTTCCCTTATAGATAGACAACTTCTCGGCCCAGTAAGGAGGATAAAGATTCACCCATGGCGAACCAGCTCGGGGGCGATTCCACAGGGATCCAATATTCGTGAGGGCAACCGCCCCAAAGGGGGTGGCCGACTGAAAGTAAGCCATCGAGGTTGACGGGTAAGCGTTGGCGGAGAGGATCTGCATCGGCGACCAATGCACTCCACCGTCAGAGGTGAAATAGACAGCGCCACGGGGGGCCCGCGCCTCGACTAAGTAACCAGTCGTGGCCGAAGTAAAGCTGATCTGTTCAAGGTATCCACCCATTGGTAAGGCCGATGGCGAGTACTGGCTTGGAGACTTGGATACTTCTTGCCAAGTCCCTCCACTATTGTCCGTCCTAAAGAGCATCTTTTGCTGAGATCCTGCGCCAGGTTCTAGGCCAATCGCCAAGTAGCCGGTCTTTGGTGTTCCAAATGAAAAGCTCACGTATCTAGGGGACAAGTAACCGAAGTTTCCAATCAGAGTAGAGCTCGCTGAGTTCCAGGTCTTTCCGGAGTCCGAGGTAGTAGAAACCGAAAAAGCGGAGGTCCCACTTGAGTTGGTGGAGGAGCTTTCTAAAAGAGCAATTCCATCTTGAGAGTTGAAAAAGTGTACTTGAGCGAATGAAGCTCTGGCAACTAGCCCCCACGACTTGCCGGCGTTAGAGGTCGAATATAAGTCGAGTGCAGATCCCGGGGTCTGGTTCTGGGTCTGGTTCTGGGTAATGGCAAATCCATCATTAGAGCTCGGAAAATCTAATTGCACAACATTGCCAGGCAGGTATCCGAGGTTGTTCCAGTTCGACTTTGGTGTTGTTCGGACAAAGAGCTGACTTCTTGCTCCAACCAATTCCGTCACGTAGGTCGCTCCGAACCTAGTAATCAGCTTCGTCCCCTGGAGGTTTAAATTTGGCAAGTTCCCCCAGTTGACCCCTACTGCCGAGGCCTGCTGGATCTTCGGAAATTCTGTGGCAAGCAGTTTTCCAGGGGTTTTGCTTTGAGCTACAGGACTGATCGCTGGCGTTGTACTCGCTGGTCCACAGCCCGCCAGAACAGCGATTAGCGGCAAAAAAACCAGCAGTACTTTCTTTTTTGGTCGCTTCTGGTTGATTTGCTGCATTGCCCTGACCTTACTGCCTTACTGGTCGATGATTGCAGCTGTTGGGGGATCTTTCCGATTTTTTGTGAAAAGGTACTGACGAACCGATGACCCATTAGTTGCAAAATACGACCACCGCCAGGCGGAGCTAGCTGCTAAAACAGTAATCTCGTCGCTAGTAGCGGTCGCCAAGGCCGTCTCAGATCAAACAAGCGAGCATGACCTAGATTTCACCAACCACGAGCCTGATTGGCCTGAGCAAGATTTGTAAGTCGAAACTTGGCTAAGAAATAGACAGATCGTGCCAAAAAGGCACCGGTGAAGGCCAGGAGTCCGCCGGTTGCGATAGTGATCAGCAGTGGGATAAGAAATGATCCACCCAACCCAGCTAGTTCAGCCACAACCGTTCCAGCTTTCGGTATATCAAGTCCGAGCAGTATGTCCCAAAGTAAAGGGAGTAGCCATGCAAGGCTACCAAGGAGAGTGGAAGTCAGGTAGCTTTTCCTGGACTTAAATGCGACCCCCCAGATCCCGCCCGTCACAGATGTCACAATCCAAATGCCATGGTCATTTGAAATCCAGATGGCTGCAATAAAGATGAGAGCTAACGCTATTTTGAGGTACCGTTTAGCAGCGAAACCTCGGTCAAGAATCTCGCTTTTGGCATCTTTGGATTTGGGAGTGTTTATCGTCTCAGCTTCTGTCATGGCAGTAGTGTCCACGTTGCCAATGTATTTGTTTTGGAAAGTTCCTGGCTGAACGTCTGATATTTACCATTCCACCATAAAGGGACACCATTTTCATACCACTTTGAGAGGGGATTTTCAGACTGACCTCCAGGGTACACTGCGTATGAGGGGTGGTTGAAGTTCACAATCATCCGCCAGCTTGGACCTGCCTTCGATGTTAGTCCTCCATCTGCTGCGTTGACCGTCCAGATGTCTCCTGACGAACCTCGCGGCCCATAACCAAGTGCGCCAACAAACGTCAGCGACGGGAACTGTCTGAAATGGACCTTGTCCCACTGCCAGTTGTTGGGATTAGCTCCGAGTTTAGAAGTGAGTTGTCCGACCGTAGTTGAAAAAGCTTGTGTCATGAGGCTACTTATCGAAACCGACTGGCCTGGGGCCCCCAGATCGAGTGGGATGGTTTTGTCCTTTAGTGTCCACTGTTCCAAAATTACGTCCAAGGATGTCTTGTTTGGCCCTATCTTCAAAGCAGGATCTAATGCGGTCGGCACAGATGCGCTTTTCCACAGCGGTCCAAAGGTCGAATTGAGGTAGTTACTCCAGAAGTACCACCAAATCGTTGCCGAAGGCGAATTAGCGCCCATTTGATAGTTCCAGCCCTTTAGGAGTGATATCGCTTCGGAGTAGTTATGTCCAAGGGCGCCCCCCGCGGGCCCTACGGTCGTATTAAGGACTTTCAGGAGCTTTGGGACGATCTCTGAGGCGAGAAAGTCTTTGACGCTTAGCTCGAGGGAAATAGCCTGGCTGGTGCTCAGGGTCTTGTGCTGCGCTAGGTAGTTGTGAATAATGTTTGCCCGGTATCCGGTTGCAAAAAAGTTTGCCGTAGTTCCTATGTAATAGGGGTAATTTGATCGCACGGGCCTCTGGTTAGCGGAAAAGACAAAATGGGACGATGGGTCGTAGGACTGGGGGTTTTCTGAATATGGGATAGCGCCGATTACGTCTGAGCCACCCGAACCCGACATCGGGAGCCACGGCTTAGATCCCTTCGTTATCCCGTAGACACCAGCCGAAATGATTCCAACATTTCCACTCTTGTCTCCATAGATGAAGTTCAAGGTCGGAGCCTTCCAGCCTTGAAGTGCGTTCTTGAATTGGCTATAGTTAGTCGCTTGATAGACGCCATACATTGCGCCCAAATCATTCGTTGGCAGACCGCCCATCCAGTCGACCGACAGGGTCATTCCGTTTTGAGCTAGCAGTGGGCCATGTACTGTCACTTTTACCGTATAGGGAATCGAGCCGCCGCCCTTTTCTTTTATGGAATAGTGGTATATCTTCATCTGATACCACTTGCCCCTCCAGAAATACTCATTAGGCCTAGTCTTTGAGGTCACCTCTTGATAAAAAAAAGCCGCCTGATCCTGACTATCGGTCAGACTCCACGCGATGGTCTGATTCCTTCCAATCAAAATTCCTGGGAGTCCCGGCACGCTTACCCCGGCAACATGCATGTCGGGGGAATTGGCGACAAGCTGATACCAGATAGACGGAAGTGTTTGGTCAAGATGGGGATCCCCCTCCAGGATCACACTCTTGTCCGACGACTTCACTCCCATCACCGCAAAGTTGTTGGAGGCCGATCCAAGCCTCAACATTGGCGGCAGTGTCGATGATATCCAGCTCTCAATCGACTTGATCGACGATGCGTCGGCGGCCGAAATGTACTTATTAGAAAAAGTTGCATTACCAGTTTGAAGATCGGCTGCCGGGGTCGCTGACCCTTGCGAAGTTGCTAGGACTGGAGTCGTACCGGGTATATGGGCACCCAACGGAACCGGTGGAAGTTTCCGATAAGGGCCCGGGTCGTAGGGGTTTTGCTGATTAGGAAAGTTGACAGGGAAAAGCTGCATCGTTCTTTTATATCCGACAGCCCCAGCTAAGAGTGAGTAGTCAATCGGGGTTGTGCTGAAATCCATCTGCTGAGTGAGGTCACCTTGGATAAGTAATGAAGAAACCGGCGTCCAGGGTGCCGGAGTATATTTCAAAAGTTTGAATTCGACCGGTAGATTACCGCTTGCTTCATCTTGAGCGATTCTGTTATTGACTCCAGAGGTGTACGCCAATAGGTCAGCCTTGACCGCTCCCCCGCTCTTGGAAATGTTTGCCCACTCGGCGGCTGCGGTTCTTCCTAGTCCTAGGGTTAGCTCCAGTTTGTCGGTGTTCAGTGCTCCCGGGCCAAGGATCTGCGTTAGTCCCCCCGACGCCTCTCGTCTAAGGACATCCATTTCAAAGAGGCGATTTGTTGCCTGGAGGTACCCAATCGCCATAAACAAGTCGTGATCATTCTGGGCGTAGATATAAGGGACGCCGTCTTTTGAAAAACTTACAGTCACGGGGTAGTTCAGCCCCGCTAAATGCAACGAAGTCGTCTTTGGCAAGCTTGCGGTCCGGGCGATAGACCAAACCCCAGTAGCGGGATTGAATGCGGACCCTAATGCGGGGATAGTTCCGAACCCCACAGAGGCCAGAGCCATAACCACCAGAAAAAAAATAAGTGAGACCGCAACTAGCACTTCCCGCTTGCCGAGGACGCCTTTAAGCGAGCGTCTAGCCGAGTCCAAACCTACCTCCATCACTTTT
>JAJZCF010000078.1 GCA_021846265.1 Actinomycetes bacterium
GAGTCCGGGCCTTGGAGCTACATACGGCAATGGCTGATCGTCCTCCGAGCGAGCTGTGTCGGTTTGGCATGTCCACAAGGCAGTGTCACAGTTTAGGGATTAGCGATACTTGCCAGCTGTCTCGGGACCATCCTGCTCTTTAGCGAACTGGCGTATTCCGCAAACTTGTTCACCGCCTCCTCCGTGGTGTAGAGGTGTTTGTAGCCAAGTGTTCTGAGCTTTTGGCCGTCTATCCCGCGCCCATAGGTGAGAAGGTCGACCAGCTCTGAAGGAACCTTGGCTACGCCTAGTGTCCGATAGAGGGCTGTCGCCTGTGCGGTGAAAAATGGTGGAATTATCAGCTGAGTAGCCTTGGCTTTTGCGTATACCCTGCTCCATGGGATTCTGTCTTGGGCGGCGACATTGAACACGCCCGAGATAGAATCGCCCATTACGAAATCGATCACCCTGAGCACTTCGTCCTCGTGGACAAATTGCAGAAGTGGATCAAAGCCAAAGACAACGGGTGCTATCCCCTTGATGAGGGCCTGCGACAGATCTGACTCTATCGTCGGTCCCAATACATTCGGAAAGCGCAGCACGCATAGATCGACGTACGGATTGTCCTCGGCGAACTCTTGAATGTAGCTCTCGGCCTCGATCAAAGACGACTCCACCTCGGTTTTTGGCTTCGAAGACCTAGGAGTAGTTTCGGTGAAAAAGGCGGGATCCCGAAAATTCGAACCATATATCAGCGACGAAGATTTCACCACGATTTTGGTCACCTTTGACGAGCTCTGTCCGGCGGCGGCTAGCAGGTTCATCGTCCCTATGACGTTTATTTCATGTAGCGATCTCGAAGGGATGCTGGCGGTCGAGAGAACTAAGAAAGAGTGGACTATCGTGTCTACTCCGCTTTTTTTGACTAACCTCGCTAGAGAGGAGTAGGACTGGTCGGAGACTATAAAGTCGACACCATCTATCGGTTCGTGAGGCGGACGCGAGTCTACCCCTACTATTACGTCAAATTCACCTGAGTCGACTAAGTGTTGGGCCGCCTTAGCACCCCAAAAGCTAGCTAGTCCGGTTACAAGGGCTTTCTTAGGCACTTGCGGTCATTCTCCTAACCCAGAATTACATTCCGGCGGTTTCTCAGCATCTCGGAAATGGCCGAACGGATCATAGCTTCGATTTTGGTCGACTCTTCCATGATCTGTGATCTCGGATAGCGGGATCCATTGGGTTTTGCCTTCAAGTAGACGGGCTCGAGTACTCTGATCCTTATCTTTGTCGGGAACCAGACAAAACTTCCGAAGATCGGCCCCATTGCGAGGTGGTTGTAGGTAAATGGCAGATACGGCATACCCAAAGGATTTCTTGGGATTGGAATCTTAGCAAAAACGGGCATCGACTCCTCGGCCCCGATCACCGCAATGGGAATGATAGGAGCCCCGCTCTTCATCGCAGTTTCGACGAAACCCCCTCGGCCAAAACGCCTCAAGCTATACCTCTCGTCGAAGGTCTTCAATGGTCCCCTGATCCCCTCGGGGAATGAGAGTACGAGCTGTCCTTCGTCCTTTAGCAGTCGCAAAGCGTTGTCTGGGTTGGCCGAGACGCCGCCTGCTCTTGCCCAAGCAATGCTGAGACCTGGGATTGTTCTAAATAGGTTGTCCGCAAGCCCGTAGACGGGTCTGCCGAGCTCGGTTTCAATTCCATGCATGATCGAAAGAGCGTCAGGCGGCAGGGCACCGGAGTGGTTGGAGACCAGCAGAGCCGGTCCCTCCATCGGAATATTCTCAAGGCCGTCCCATTCGACACGGAACCAGTAGCGGTAGATCGGGTCGAAAAGCTCTCGAACTACTTCCCTGAACTCTTCCGATCGACCCCATTGATCGACGGTTGTATCAGTTTTCGAAGCGATCAGGCTCGCCAACTTGGTAATATTCGCTTGCGTGGTCTGAAGGATTTCCACCTCAGACGGGGCGGGTCTCATGCTCACGAAGAAGATGCTAGTTGGTCGAGAGTTAGGATTCAGATGCCAATAGATCCATCAGCATTAGGTTACAGAAGCGCGGAGTACGAAAACCACTTCGACCAGCGAGACGTCATGCTCTACGCTCTCGGGGTCGGAGCAGATACTCATGAATTACTTTTCACTACCGAGAACTCTGCTGGGATAACCCTCAAGACCTTGCCAACATTTGCCGTCGTAGCTACTGGCACACCACCGCTGGACCTCTGGGCAGCCGCTGGCCGATTCGACCTCTCCCAGTTGTTGCACGGCGAGCAGTCGGTGGAACTGTTTTCGGATATTCCGACACAAGGCACCATCGTTTCGACGACCGAGATCGTCGGGATCTACGATAAGGGATCGGCGGCGGTTGTCGTAACCGAGACGATAGCGAAGGACAAAGCTACCCAAAAGGCGCTATTCAAGCTCACCTCGTCGGCCTTTATCAAGGGCGAGGGCAACTTCAAGGGAGATAGGGGACCCTCCGCAGCCGGACAGAAGATGCCGGATCGAGACCCTGACTTGGTCGTTAGCTATCAGACGTCCAAGGATCAAGCCCTGCTGTACCGACTCTCAGGTGACCGGAATCCATTGCACTCGGACCCTAGTTTCGCAAAGCTGGCTGGATTTGATCGACCGATTCTTCATGGCCTGTGCAGCTTTGGCTTTACTGGAAGGGCGCTTGTAAATTCTCTTTGTGCCTCCGATACATCCAAGTTTGGCCTGATGTCGGCTAGATTCATTACACCCGTATTTCCAGGTGATCGACTTGACGTTAAGATCTGGAAACGGGAAAATGGAGGACTCTTTAGGACTGAGTCTCAAAGAGGCGATGTTGTCATAGACTTTGGGTTGTTCAAGACTAGGGCATAGCTGGCCCGGGTGGCGGAATGGTAGACGCAGGGGGCTTAAACCCCCCGGGCCGCAAGGCCATGCGGGTTCGAGTCCCGCCCCGGGTACGCACGGCTACGATTCGCATGGGATTTGAAATTGCTGGTTTGCTCGGCGGGCTGCTTCAGGGCTCGTGGCAGAGGTTGTTTGCGTTCTAAAACTCTCTTGGGTTCCGTTTGGACCAAGCGGAGTCGAAGGTGCTCGGTCTTGTTACTTTGGCAGTCGAAGATGCGCCAAGTTTGATGCCAACTGGGCCTTGCCCGACTGCTAGGACTGAAGACCAGTTATTCGATGTCGAGGGTGCGTGTGTTCGGGCCCTTTCCGCCAGGCGAGGATTATTGCCCCGGCGATCGTTGCGGCAAATAGCACCAGATTCATCGCAAGGTCGAACCAAAACAGAGCGAGGGTTGAACTGGATGCGTAGTTGATGACGACCTTGGAAACCCCTGCAGGTACCCACATTGCATCGAGGAAGCCGTCGATAGCGAAAAGTTTGGCGGGCTTACCATTAACGCTCAGGGTTGCTCCAGGCACTACCTGCTGGCGAAGCGCTACCAGACCGGCGTGGTTTGTTTTTAGTTTCATTGAAAGCGTTTGCGAGTTTGAATCCAAAGATATCAGTCGCGCCAAAAGGGTCGTTTGTTGGGCGCCCGAAAGCCCTTTTGCTGGCGAAAGGTTTGCGACTTGCGAAGCAAAAGGAATGATCTGATCGGCGGCTAGGTCGATTTTTATCGAGCTTGGCACCCAAAGGATAGTACTGTTCTTGGCTCTGTTGAGGGCATAGATGTACTCTTTGGTGCCTCCGAAGTAGGCCGTAGTCGCCAAATGGACCTCGGCTGTAGTTCCTATTGTTGAGGAGGTCTCGATCGCCATGAATAACGGGTTCGTGGTCATTGCCGCTGCAAGCGAAGAGTAGATCGATAGATAAGGGGCTAGCCGTATAGAGGCATTATCGTGTGCTGCCAAGGAATGGTTAGCCCACTTCAAAAGTGCGATTTCGTCTGCTTGTGCGGCTTGGCCCGAACAGATTGGATAGGCCTTAACAAGATCGGAGCGGCTTACATATACGCTGGTCAAGGTATCAACGGCCCGACGATATTCGACGCTTGGTATCGATAAGTTTGCAGGCTCAGGTCCCGTGGCGTATTTCGTAGTCGAGGCGCAATTTAATTTGTTGGGGACGATTATTGCGCCAACCCCCATCTGACTCAAGTCGCCGATTGTGTTACCTGACATCGCCAAAGTCATCATCGCTGGGGCGAAGGAATATAGCGGAGATGCAGACGAGCTCTCTGATTGGCTGCCGAAGTAGTTTTGGACGGTAGTTACGTAGCCCTTGGGAAGGAATACGTCGAATGCCTGGACTGATGAAAGATTAAGACTTTGTAACCCTGAAGGCAGAAAGAGGTTTTCCGGAGAAAAGGTCAGGGAGTTTGCAAGCCCGGTCCTTACCAGCGCAGATTGTATCGAATTAGCCTGTTGCGGAGCTTGGTAGGTGGGATAGAAGTTCCGAGGTGAAAGGAGAGATAACATCGCAAGCATGCCGAGGAGTGCGGCCCCACGCCTAGCCTTTGGCGCTACGGTAAACAAAGTGATGGCGAATAGAGCGAAGAGGCCTATCACTTCGCCGTTCTGTGCGATTTCGCTGTGAAGGAATCGCGAACTTAGCATCGGGAATTTCTTCGGACCCTCAAGGACCGCGTAAAGTACAAAAGCAGCGATGACCCCGAGTGTGGTGAGGGCGGAAATTCTAGCTAAGCGTTTTTTGCTCTTAGCTATAGCGTCCACGCCCGCTCCGGTCAGGAAGGTTAGGGGTAGCCACCACATAAAGGGCATGAAACGTGAAGAGATGATCAGGTTGAGCGGGGATACGTCCATGATGTCTAATACGTGACCGATGTTAGAAAAGGCCAGGATGCCGTAGACCACCAGAATGACGCTGGTGACCCTCCACCAAAGTTGCCAACCCTTTGGTTTTTGATAATAAACCAGCGCAATAACGGCCGCTAAAGCCAGCATGAATTCGATTGGATTCCCAGAAACCCAAATAGTATTTAGGCCCTGAAGTGCACCTCCAGCCAGTGCTTTCCCAAAATACCAGGGATCGATGAGGGTCGGAATCCACGAGCTTGCCATATGGTCGCTCCACGCGGTCGGGCTCTGGCGGAGGTGGTAGTTTTTTAGCGGAGCTTGCAGCGAAACCGTGGCAATCGCTGAAGCGATAAAACCGATGAACAAAGCCGCAACGATGGAGACTAACTTTCGCAAAGAGCGCGATGGGCCAGTTGCCAGAGTTGCAATACGGACCAGCACGAAAAGACCGACGGTAACGAGTTCTAGCGGTACTACCTCGTCGAATCCTGCCAATAGGAGTTGAGATACGAGAAACGAGGTCGCAGCTAACCAGGTCCACCAGGCTGCGTTGCGAAGGGCAAATTCCTCCTCCACGAGTCGTATAGATGTTAGTAACAACAAAGGCATGATCGCGAGTGGATTGATCATGTCCAGGTTTATATTGGCGATAATGGGACCGCTGAGGGCGAAGGCTAAAGCGGAGACAGTAGCGGCGATGCGGCTAAGGGCGAGGTCCCGAGAAGCAAAGACGTAGGTTCCCACACCCCCAATAAATAGCGCGAGGACGTTCCAGTCTGAGAAGTTGCTGGGAAACAGCAGGTGCATCAAGATTTCAGGGAAAAACCAAGGTGCCGCCTGGTTGCCAGCGAGTGTGACGCCATAGCCTTCATTCGGCAGCCAAATGGGTAGATGAAAATGGTTCCAAGCTCGCGATACTGCGACCTCTTTCATAAAAGTGATCGGGCCACTTGCATCTGGATCGCCGATAAAGGATGGGCCAGGCGGGTGTAGTGTGTCGGTCATTAAGCTCAGGTGGTTCGACAGAATCGGCGCATAGAGGATTCCGAGGACGATTGCAATTAGCGCAATGGCCCCCACGTCGCTCCGCCACTGGTTCCAAAGCGCCGATTTGGACCTCCTATGGTGGAGACTATTTCTGGCGACGAGGCGGAGCATGGATACAAGGTAGTCATTGAGATTTTTGTTTAGACATGACCAATTAATTCTTTAAAGGTGGGTCGTTACCTGGCCTCAGGATTTTGCTGACACCATTCTGATTGGCCAATATCCTTAGGAGCTTCGAGATCTCAAGTGGGTGCAATTCGTGGGGAGATATTCGAGTAAGTGCCCGATAGAGCGAGCCGGCTCAGTGCTGGAGGATCGGTATGGTAAGCGGTAGCTCTGAGACTTAAGGAGCGGCGAAACTTTTGATTGTGGATTTGTTACTGGCTTTTGCGCGGTCATTTTTGCTTCGTCCCAAAGCAGGAAACTTCTTCTTTGTAGGTGGTCTCCTTGCTATGATCTGGGTTATGGCACTATTTGGCGAGTATGAACCGAGTCCCGCTCAATGGGTCCGTGATCAGGTTGAGAAGTACGAGGGCACCAATGGTGCAGAAGCCAACACACTAAGAGACACTGGACTAAAGATCATCATCCTCACCACTGTGGGGCATAAGACCAAAAAGATTAGAAAGTCACCAGTAATGCGGGTCGAGCACGACGGCGAGTACGCGATCGTGGCTTCTAAGGGTGGAGCTCCGGCGCATCCTTACTGGTATCACAACCTCGTCGCAGACCCCCAAGCGGTCATGATTCAAGACGGCCCTGAACCCTTTGACGCCTACGTCGAAGAGCTTGATGGTGAGGAGAGGGAACTTTGGTGGCGCAGGGCGGTCGAGGCCTTCCCTCCTTACGCCGAGTATCAGACGAAGACTGACCGTAAGATTCCAGTCTTTGTCGCAAGACGCAAGTAACTTCCTTTTGGCGCTAGAGGGCTAGGTCTTTCGTCGCCTTGTGACCTCGGTCCCTATATCCAAGCTAGCCAGTGCCTCCGTGCTTCCTCACCAGATTACCGAATCTGTGGAGCGTTTCTGAGACTGACTGCTCGCGGAGGTATCTCGGGAGCTCAATCCGGCCATTGAGCATCATCGGCCGAGTGTCCACGAAGCAGCTTGGCCCGAGCTTGGCTACTAATTCGTCTCTGTCTTCAGATATGAGCCTTATCCTCGCTGGTCTGTTGGCCAGCGCCCATCGAAGAAAGTCCCCTTCATCTTGGGTGGTTACTCCTTGGAAAGCCAAGTCGTGGGCGAAGTTAGATGAAAGGCTGACAAAAATATTGCTCCTGGACTTTTTTGCAGCAATCAGCGTCCTCGCTACGCAGAGCAGGTCGGATTCTCCTCCGAAGCGAATCGCCATAAGGGGGAGGGGCCGGTATCGAAATACGTTCGATTCGAAAATAAGGCCGCTCGGATCGTGGGACAAGGAGAACTCCTTCTCCCACCAGTAGGAGTCGCTCATCGCGGCTGCGAGTAGCGACTCTTGATCACCCTGATCGAGTCCCTTGGAGAGCGATCTGAGCATCGAGGTTATCTCAATATCGACATCGCTGCGCAAAGCTGGGTTCTGGATATTTTGCCAGCGGGTCAGCTGTCGTACGTAGTTACTCCCGCCAGCTTTGGCCCCGGGACCGACCTGAGACATCTTCCAGCCCCCGAAGGGCTGGCGTCTTACGATAGCCCCAGTGATTTGACGATTGATATAGACGTTTCCCGCTTCAGCGTGCTCTTTGAAGTAGCTGATCGTCTCGGGATCAAGACTGTGCAATCCGGCGGTCAGGCCATATGGAGATGAGTTCTGGATCCGCAGCGCTTCCTCGAGGTTTTCCGCCTCCATCAGGCCAAGAACCGGGCCGAAGCATTCGGTTTTCGCAAAGAAGGAGTCCAACTTGACTCCCTCAAGTATGCCCGGCGTAAACAGGTTCAATTCTTGTTCGATCTGTTTCGGCTCGACGAGCCACCTTTCTCCTTCTGACGGGGTGGTCAGCGCTCGGAGTAGCTTCCCAGACGGTGGTTCTATAAGCGGACCCATCTGTGACCTCGGGAGGGCGGAGTCAGTAACTATGAGACTCATCGTCGCGTCGATTAGTTGTCTTTTGAACCTCTTCGAGCTGGCTACAGAACCGACGCAGATTACGAGACTCGCCGCCGAACACTTCTGCCCTGCGTGGCCAAATGCCGATTTGACTATGTCTGAGGCCGCAAGGTCGAGGTCTGCGTCTTCGGTGACGATTACCGAGTTCTTCCCGGAAGTCTCTGCGAAGATCGGGGTGTTTGGTGCGAGCTTAAAGAAGAGTTCTGCCGTCTGATACGACCCGGTCAGGATTATGGCCGACACCTCTGGGTGCGAGATGAGCCGCTCTCCGGCTACTTCCTCCTGGCAATTTACGAATTGTAGCGCTTCCTTCGGTATCCCGGAGTTCCAAAGTGCTTCGCAAAGCATATAGGAGGAGGTCGGGACCTGCGGAGCGGGTTTGACGATGACCGAATTCCCAGCGGCTAACGCAGCCATTATTCCACTGGTTGGGATGGCTAGCGGAAAGTTCCATGGTGGGGCGACAACAACGGTGCCCATTGGTTCGAGGCGTCCGCCGTCGAAGTACTCGTCGTCTTGGATCTCGCCCCCGTAATAGCGTGCATAATCGATCGCCTCCGAGACCTCGACGTTGCCCTCAATGACGGGTTTCTTTGCCTCAATTGCCATGATGGCGATCAGGTCTGACCTCATTGCCTCGAGGTTTTTCGCTACATTTTCAAAGATCTCCCTTTTGACCGACGGGGAGACCCCTTGCCAGACGGATCGATCCTTTTTAGCTTCGTCGAGAATTTTGTCGATCGGTTCTCGATCGACTATCCGCTCGGGAACCGCTGGAAATGCTCGCGATCCTATGGCTTCGATGACAGATGCCCTCTTTTCGGGGTCGGTCGGATCCCAATCGGGCTGATTGAAGAACCCATCGTGGCCGTCGGGCATTTCGGCTAGTCGCCTAGATGGAGTAGTCGAAGTCTTCCATCTATCTGATACCGCCGCCTCAAAGCGGGCTTGTTCGATCTCAAAATCCTTTGAGAATGGAGCTAGCCCGAAGAGGTGGTGGATGAAGTTCTCGCCACCAGCATTCTCCTCAAGACGCCTAAAGAGGTAGGAAATGGCATTATCGAAGTCCGCCTTTTCGACGACTGGAGTGTAAAGGAGCAGGCTGGAAGTTGAATTTCTTACTGCACTAGCCAGGTTTGGCGCCATGCCTTGGAGCATTTCGAACTCGATAGCTTCGCTTACACCCCTCCTCTCTCCGAGTAGCTTGGCCCAAGCAATGTCGAAGAGGTTGTGGGTAGCCACTCCTATGGACATCGATTCGGTATGCTCGGGATGAAGGACCCAATCCAGCATCTTTTTGTAGTTCGCATCGACTTGCGACTTGGAGGTAAAAGGTGCCTGCTTCCATCCATGGAGTTCGGCTTCGACCCTTTCCATTTGGAGATTTGCGCCCTTGACTATCCGGACCTTGATCTTCCCGCCACCCGACTTGAACCTCTTGGCGGAGAAATCTGCGAGTTTTTTCAAGGCGTCAAAAGAGTCTGGCAGGTAGGCCTGAAGGACAATTCCAGCGCTGAGATGAAATAACTCCTCTTCGCTCAGTAGTTCAATGAAGGAGTCGATGGTCAGATTGAGATCCTTGTACTCTTCCATGTCGAGGTTGATGAATTTTGCCGGATTATGGGCCATTGCAGCTTGGAAGAGCCTTCGGAGGTTGACCTTGATCCTTCCTATGGAATATTCGTACTCCCACAGGTTGATCCCAGAAGTTATCGAAGAGGCCTTTACCGACACGTAGTCGACGTCATTGCGATTAAGAAGGTCTATAGTTTTGCTGAGCCTCCGTTCAGCTTCCGCCTCGCCGAGAACCGATTCGCCTAGCAGGTTGATATTGACCCGGAATCCCTGTTTTTTGAGGCCCGCTAGCCCCTTTTTTAAAGAAGGATCTTCTAGGTCGAAAACCAGAGGGCCGACGATTTGGCGAAGTCGCTTTTTCGCCAAATGCATGACCAGCTTTGGCATATAGCGCGCTACCGTCGCACCGACACGGATCAGG
>JAJZCF010000079.1 GCA_021846265.1 Actinomycetes bacterium
TTGTAATGTTATTTTGCATTCAAGGGTGAAACAAATGCTGTCGATCAAGATTTAGATAACGTTGGCTTGAGCCGAACGGACAGACGTGAGTTCTATTTTCTCTAAAACTTTTGAGACTTATCTTGATGTGTCGGACAGGGCAACTCTTTATCTTGACCCCGACGACAAGATCGCCTGGGCCAATCGTGCCTGTACCGAAATATTTGGTATGGCGGTCGATGATCTCATGGGGAGGCCGATCGAGCATTTGAGTAAGAATCCGATCGATCGGTCGGTATTACGCCCGCAAACGAGCATTTATCAGATGAGGCATGCCACGGGACTCCTGCGAGACGTGCTGGTTACGACTGTGAACCTCGGCGACCACGGGTGGATGCTGGAGCTCAGAACCTCGTCGATTGATCAATTCACGTCTGAGGCGGGAGTCTATGAGAAACGATTACGTGCTCTGTCAGACGAAGTTCCCGTTGGTATCTTTTTTTCTGAAGTCGGACTTCGCCTCTACTACATCAACACTCGGTTGACGGAGATATTTGAGGTTCCGGCAGGTCGGATTTATGGAATAGGTTGGCTCGATTTTTTTTCAGCTGAGGATCGCTCGAAGGTTGAAGGCGCTGCCACTAGGGCGCTTAAAGGCGAGAGAAGTTATGTAGTGGCCAATTTGAATACCGGTACTGGTCGTATCGCCCAGGTCTCCCTTAACTTCCGAAACATATCGACTGATCGAGGCGCAACGGGATTTGTCGGGACGATAGACGACGTCACGGACCAGATCGCGGCAGAGGAGCGATTGACTTTTGCAGCTACTCACGACCCGCTGACCGGTCTACCAAATAGGGAGGCGATGGATCTAACTCTGGCCAGGCACTTTTCTACCGCTGGCAGGGAAGGATCATCCCTGATGATGGCCTTTTGCGACCTTGACGACTTTAAAACCGTCAATGATACCCTCGGTCACGTGGCGGGCGATCGACTTCTGATCGAAATTGCCAAGAGGTTGCAGCGAATTTGCACCGAAGACCAGCAGGTATTTCGATATGCTGGCGACGAGTTCATCGTGCTATGTCGAGGTGTTTCAACAGATGCCCAGGCCAAGAAGGTCCTTCGCGGTTTTCAACGCTGCCTCGAACTTCCTATCTACCTAGCCTCAACCCAGATTCAGATTTCGGCTTCTTTTGGCTATGCAGTCTTTAGGTCTAAGGTCGACATTGAAGAGATGATTACGAAGGTGGACCGTGAGATGTACAAAAACAAGGCCGCCAAAAAGGATTTGATATTTCAAAGGCCCGGTCCCGAACTGTGAAGACCATTGAGATAGATCTCAAGGAGGTTGAGTCCCTCGGATCTCGAAAGGCAGTTGCCTTCGGCGTCGTCTCACTCATTAACGACGAGAAGTCCGAAAACAAAGATATCGCGAGGGTCGCTAACTCGGATCCCAACCTTTCTGCGAACATTCTCAGAATGGCAAACTCCGCCTATTACGGATTGTCAGGCCACGTCGATGATCTTCAATTCGCGATTTCTGTTATAGGTTTTGGAACTGTTAGATTTCTGGCGACTGCGGCAGTAATTCAGGACTTCGTGCCAATTTCCAGGGAAGCTTGGAAGAGGTATCTAGCTACCGCTGGCGCCGCAATTCAGCTTGCTCCTTACTTTGACGTTGACACATCAGCTGCACTTAACGGTGGGATAACCTTGGACATTGGCGAGCTGGTCATTGCCAAGCAAGACCCATACGGCTTTATCTCTAGAATGCGTGAGCTCGAAAAGCTCCCGCAAGCGGATCGTGCTATGGCGGCGGTAGAGATGGAGGCGAGAGCGTATGGAATTTCGCACCCCGAGATACTGGCTAGGGTGCTCAAGTCTTGGAAGTTTCCCCAGGACCTTTATGAGGCCGTCGAACAACATCACCTTGAGCATGAACCAGGAGAGCCGCTAGCGCGGGTTCTTCGATATGCGGCGAGGTTGTCAGACACGATCTTGAATGGTAACGATCTGCCTGAACCCGGATCCCTGTCTATCACGGGAGTTTCTGACTTCGAAAAAATAATTCGTGGAGCTCGGAACTTTATGGACCAGATGTCTCATCAAAGTGTCGTCGGAAGATTTAGTCGATAGTAGGCATTCGATGGCTTGGCCGCACTAGGGCTTTTGCCTATGGGGATGACCGTCGAGAAGGGGTCGTTTCCAAGGGATCTGCTCAGATGGCAACGGACGGACGACGCAAAAAACTAAAAGGGACTTTTCGCTACCAATCGGAGGTAACTTCCACCCTACGAATAGTGAATGTCTTTTGTCCGAGGCAAGAATGCAACGTTCGGCGCAGCTTTGAGTATTTTAGCCAGGGCTAGCTAATCGGGCAAAGAATATTTCGGCGAGCGATCTATTGGAATTTCCCAAAGAGTTTCCATCTTCAGATGAATGTAATTCACCGAAATGGAGCGGGAAGCCCCCGGATTTATCCGTGGGAGCAATTCAATTATTAGCTTTTGCAGCTCTTTCTAGGATTTTCTAAAGTGAACAATTGAGTTGCCGTTAACTCTCTAGGTGTGCGGGTTGTGCCGTGTCCCAACAAGGAGGAATGCGATGACTATTGCGGCAACGAATGGACGCTCTGGCAAACTACAGGACGAAGCTAGCGTGGTTGGTGAAGAAGTGATCGATTCGGTTGGCAATGATGACAGTTCGCAGACCAATACCTCCAGCAGCGGGGGAGCTAAAGCTTCAACCCGTAAGGCAACCCAGTCAAGTTTGGGCAAAGGTGCCTTGGATGGCTTCGTCTCTATTCCTCGAGATGAAGTGATCGATCTACGCGGCAAGTTAGAGGCTATCTCCAAATCACAGGCGATGATCGAGTTCAATCTTGATGGAACGATAGTCGCCGCTAATGACAACTTCCTCACCACGTTGGGTTACGGTCTCGATGAGATCAAAGGCCGCCACCACAGAATGTTTGTAGATCCTGCCTATGCACGTTCTCCGGAATACGAGCTATTTTGGGAACGGCTGCACAATGGGGAGTTTCAATCTGGTGAGTTCAAGCGGATTGCCAAGGGCGGCAGAGAAGTTTGGATAATGGGCGCGTATAACCCAATTTTCGACGCCGACGGCAAGCCATTTAAAGTTGTCAAATTTGCCACAGACGTGACGGCCATGGTCGCACAGCGCATCCAGCTCCAAGAGGGCGTAAAGGATTTAATGTCGATAGCGGAGGGCGTAACTGAGTCTAGCTCTGAAATGGCGGCGTTAAGTCAGCAGATGGGGGCTAATTCTGCCGAAGCCTCAGCTCAGGCAGAAGCGGTGAGTTCTGCGGCTGAGCAGGTAAGCGCTAACCTTCAGACGGTATCTGCGGCGGCAGAGGAGCTGGCAACTTCAATTGTAACGGTAGCAAATAATGCATCTGACGCCGCTCGTGTAGCGGGTACAGCCGTGGATGCGGCCGAATCTACCAGGCTAACAATGGATAGGCTCGGAACTTCGTCTCGCGAGATTTCGACGGTTATCAAGGTGATTACATCGATTGCCCAGCAGACTAATCTGCTTGCACTAAATGCGACGATAGAGGCCGCCCGGGCTGGCGAGTCTGGCAAGGGCTTTGCCGTCGTTGCTAACGAAGTGAAAGAACTGGCTAAGCAGACTGCCCAGGCGACTGAAGATATAGGCCGCAGGATCGAAACGACTCAATCCGACACAGCAGAAGCGGTCAACGCAATCAATGAGATCGCACATATAATCGACCAGATCAACGCCATATCGGGAACTATTGCCGAAGCAGTCAAAGAACAACAGTCCACCACTGGAGCCATAGCTCAGAATATCTCTGAAGCAGCGGTTGGTTCTGGAGAGATAGCTCGCAACATTACGGGTGTGGCCCAGGCTGCTGAAAGCACAGCTAAGGCCGTCTCTAAGAACCAAGAGCACACGATGGGTCTTATGCAGGTCTCCTCTGAACTTCGTGCAGTTGCGGAGAAGCTGAGGAGCGTTAGTTGAGGCGCTCATTCGAGGGTTCAAATCGCCCTGAAGATTGGGTAGCCGCCCCTGCGGGCGATCTATGCGGCGCATTAGTTGATCATGAGACGAACATGGGGTGCGAGGGATGACCCAAGATGAAGATCTTGCCGAAGTAATAGGAGAATTTCTTGTAGAATCTGGTGAAGGCCTAGACGCTCTCGACCAGGCCTTCGTCGAGCTAGAGCACGACCCGACCGACGCGGGGAATCTGGCGTTCGTCTTTAGAACCATCCACAGCATCAAGGGCGCCAGCGGATTTTTGGGATTCCAGAATTTGGAGAAGGTTACCCATTCTGCAGAAAACCTACTTTCGCAGCTTAGAGATGCGACTTTACTGCTTACGCCCGAAATCACCACGGTTTTGTTGCTAGCGGTGGACGCGGTTAGGCAGATGCTTTTAAATATCGAGCAGAGTGGAGCCGATGGCGATGCAGACCACAGCGAGTTAATTCGCTCAATGGAAGCGCTGAGCCACCGTCCGGAGAGTCGTTCAGAATCCAAAGTCCTGAACCACAAAGAGGCTGTGTTTGCCCCTCAGGCAGGCGAAGCTCAGGCCGTTTCCGATGATTCGAACCGCGAAGTTACTTCGAGTGACGACGAAAATAAGAGCGTTGGCGAACTGCTCGTAGAGGCCGGAAAAGCAAATCCGGAGGAGGTGCAGGCCGCCTTGGCGGCTCAACTCGCCGGAGATCCTCGCCATGTCGGAGAGATCCTCGTCGAAAGGGGGGTACTCGATTCCTCTGAAGTAGTCGAAGCCCTCAATACTCAGCGTAAAGAGGCTGGGCCAGCGGTTAATAACTCGACCATTCGGATCGATGTGGCGCTAATCGACCGACTGATGAATCTGGTTGGAGAGCTAGTTTTAGCCCGAAATCAAGTTCTACAATTCACCGCGAATCAACCAGATAGCGCTTTGGTGGAGACGACGCAGAGGCTTAACCTGATTACTACCGAGCTCCAAGCCGGCGTAATGAAGACCCGCATGCAACCGATAGGAAACGTATGGTCTAAGTTCCCAAGAGTCGTACGTGATCTTAGCCTTTCGGTTGGCAAGAAGGTCAAGCTCTACATGGAGGGCGCTGAGACGGAACTCGATAAGACAATTATTGAAGCCGTCAAAGACCCACTTACCCATTTAGTTCGAAACGCGATAGACCATGGGATCGAGACACCCGAGGCCAGAGCGGCTGCAGGTAAACCGGTCGACGGCACCCTGAGCTTGCGGGCATTTCACGAAGGTGGCCATGTAAACATCGAGATCAGCGATGACGGCTCCGGCATAGATAGCGAGCGGATCAAGGCTAAGGCTATTTCTTCAGGGCTGATTTCGGCAGAGCAAGCGGCCAAGTTGTCCGAACGAGATGCGTCAGCACTAATCTTCCTGCCCGGCCTCACAACTGCGGCGGCTGTCACGAACATCTCAGGCAGAGGCGTCGGAATGGATGTAGTCAAAACCAATATCGAGAAGATCGGTGGAGTCATGGACATCCACTCGGTAAAGGGCGTTGGCACGACATTTCGGATCAAAATTCCGCTGACCCTCGCTATTATCCCGGCACTAATAGTGACCACCGCAGAAAACCGTTACCTGATTCCTCAAGTGAACTTGGTGGAACTTGTTCGCCTTGAAGCCGATCAGGCTCTCTCGAGCATAGAGAAGATCCATAATGCTCCAGTAGTCCGCCTGAGGGATAGGCTCCTACCGTTGGTCGATTTGGCGGATATCCTGAAGACACCGAAGAAGACAAAGATATCGTCTACGGATGAGGGAGAAGCGGAAGTCGATCCTCGATTGATGCCAATCAATATTGTCGTGCTGCAGGCCGATGATAACCAGTTCGGCTTAATAGTCGACGAGGTCTTGGACACCGAGGAAATAGTCGTCAAGCCTATGGGTCGACAGATCAAGAATATTCCCGCATTTGCAGGGGCAACGATAATGGGTGATGGCCGAGTGGCGTTAATCATTGACGTTATGGGCTTAGCTCAAGAGTCAGGAGTGATAGCTCAGGGTAGAGCTCGCTCTGCTGGGGAAGCTCATAGTACGGCCGTTGAGGAGTCGGTCTCTACACAGCCCATGCTAGTGCTCGGGGTTGGATCCACTTCACGTGCTGCCATACCGCTTTCAGCGGTGGATCGCCTTGAGGAGTTTGCTAGGGATATCATTGAGACCACAGGGGGCAAAGACGTCGTGCAGTACCGGGGGAGTATTCTACCTCTCGCATACGTGTCTCAAATTCTCAATCTTCCATCCTCTAGTGATGACGCGGAGATCTTAGAGGTCGTAGTACACACGAGCAAGGGTGCAAGCGTCGGAATTGTATGTGATTCGATAGTCGACATTATCGACGAGTCGATTAATTTACAAGCTACCGACTCGAGGCCAGGAGTTACAGGAGTAGCCGTGATAGACGGAAGGGTGACGGACGTTTTGGACGTAGAATTCATAGCCAATACGGTCAGATTAAGCGGATCAGGCAGGTCTAGAGCGTATGTTGCGGTCGCATCATGAGCATCCCAACTCAAAGCCAATACTGCACCTTCTACGTAGCCGATCACCTCTTTGGAGTTGGCGTTAGCGAGATACAAGAGGTGATTCGATATCAAGATGTCACCCACGTGCCTCTGGCGGCGCAGTCGGTCGAAGGTTTGATAAATCTTCGTGGGCAGATTGTAACGGCAATAGATTTAAGAAGACAGCTGGCTCTTCCCGAGCGCTCTGACGACTCACTTCCACTAAATGTTGTGGTGCGCACCGAAGATGGACCCGTTAGTCTTCTGGTAGATGAAATAGGTGACGTAGTCGATATCGACGAATCGACTTGGGAGGCCACTCCTCCTACGGTTGGGGGTCGGATCGGAGATCTGGTTCAAGGTGTGTACAAGTTGCAAAATGAGCTTCTTTTAGTTTTAGCTACGGATCGCGCTGTTGATGTAGGTGCATCAACAGGTATTTGATCGTGACAATGGAGCAACGAGCGGTTGTTGACGGTGAACCGTCTAGTCAAGCTGAGGAACTCGACGGCAGGATAAAAGTACTGGTAGTTGATGATAACGTCACGATTAGGCGCCTTGTCTCTAACGCTCTAGATGTCGAGGACGATATTGTCGTTGTAGGAACGGCCTCCAACGGTCGTTCGGCTCTTTCCAAGATTGAGCAGCTGAAGCCGGATGTAGTCACACTTGATGTCGAGATGCCTGATATGGACGGACTTCAAACATTAGCTGCGCTTAGGGACGCTCGTAGGTCAGTTCCGGTGATAATGTTTTCGACTTTGACCGCACGCGGGGCGAGGGCGACTATCGAAGCCTTGGCACTGGGGGCGGCGGACTATGCAACTAAACCTTCGAGTGGCAATATCACTGAATCGATGAATCTGATCCGTGAAGACCTGGTACCTAAGGTCCGCGCATTAGCCAAGCGAAAGGCCGGTACTAGACCGCCAAGGAGGTTTGTTCCCCCCGTTCCTTCCGGGGAACCGGATAAGTCTGAAGTTAAGCAGCCTTCGATCTACGAGCTCAAGAAACGTCCGGTTCAGCTCAGGCGCGCACCGATTGTTGCCAAGCAGGTCGACGTTATTGCTATTGGGGTATCGACGGGCGGACCAAACGCCTTATCCGTGATGTTGCCTTCACTCCCGAAGAGCATAGAAGTACCGATAGTTATCGTCCAACACATGCCCCCAGTGTTTACGGCGCTCTTAGCAGAGCGGCTTTCGTCGCACTGCAATATCCCGGTAGTCGAAGTGGACTCTCCGAGACCGCTACTTGGTGGGATGATGTATGTGGCTCCCGGGGGGCGACACATGGTAGTCGAGCGACGGGGCCAAACCAGGTGGCTCAGTCTCAATGATGATGCTCCGGAGAACTCTTGTAGACCAGCGGTTGATGTACTGTTTCGCTCGGTGGCCCAGGAGTTTGGAGCCGGGACGTTGGGAATTATCCTGACGGGAATGGGTCATGATGGCCTAGTCGGCTGTGAGTCGATATGCCAGGCCGGAGGTAGGGTCATAGTACAAGACGAGGCGACCTCTGTAGTATGGGGAATGCCGGGATCCGTCGCAAGCGGCGGATTTGCGGAAGCTATTCTGCCTATCGAAGAGATCGCCGACGAAATCACCAAGCGAAGCGCTTATCGATCGCCCCATCGCTTGCCTCGGGACAAAGTCGAATCTGATTAGCGGCCGAGGTCGGCTAATCCCCGTAGGTGGACGCGCTGTGAACGTATTAGTCATCTCCAGAGGACCTTTTTAGCAAAGGCTGAATTTTGGTGACCTGTTATTGAGGCCAGGACCGCTTTGCCCTCAAACTCTCGGCGACCGGGAGAGGCAGTCCCAAATAGTTACATACGAGTCGAGAAACATTAACATTTGAAACTGGTCGTGAGCAGCAGTTATTAACATTGCCGTAATATAATTGTATTTTTTATGAAACATCTCACCCGTAGGTTGACCTAAGCGCCAAGGCCACATTTGACGCTATTTATCAGCCGGAGGGAAATATGCATTACAGTGCAGGAGATACGGCCTGGGTACTGCTCAGCGCCGCGCTTGTGCTTTTTATGACTCCTGGCCTGGCCTTCTTCTATGGCGGAATGGTCCGCTCGAAGAATGTCCTAGGCATGTTGATGCAGAATTTCACTACTATTGCGGTAGTGAGTCTCGTTTGGGTCTTTGTGTCCTATTCGTTGGCCTTTGGGCCGGATATTGCCGGAAAAGGCCTGCTCGGAAGTCTTCACTTTTTTGCGCTTTCACATGCCAACCAGCAAGTGCCGGGCTATAGCGGGCATCTTGCTCAACATATTCCGCCGCTAGCGTTTGTTATTTTTCAAATGATGTTCGCTATCATCACAGCCGCATTGATTACCGGGTCCACTGCTGATCGGATGAGATTTGGACCGTTCATAGTTTTGATTATCCTTTGGTCTTTGTTTGTGTACGCTCCTATCGCTCACTGGTCTTTTTCGCCAACTGGCTGGTTGTGCAAACTGGGCACCGAGGATTTCGCTGGCGGCACCGTCGTCGAAATAAATGCTGGAGCGGCAGGACTGGCGGTCGCTATGGTAATCGGAAGGAGGCGAGGCTGGCCGAAGTCTCAGATGCCACCTCATAATGTTCCCCTTACCTTGGTTGGAGCTGGAATTTTATGGTTTGGTTGGTACGGATTCAATGCTGGATCAGCACTCGCTGCAAACAATCTCGCCGCCCACGCTTTTTTGAACACTAATACAGCAGGCGCAGCGGGCCTCCTTGGGTGGATTCTGGTAGATAAGTTTCGGGGAGGTAAATCGACAATTTTGGGCGCTGCATCTGGCGCAGTTGCTGGGCTGGTCGCTATTACACCCTCTTGCGGATTCGTAGACATAGTTGGAGCCACGGTAATCGGGTTAGCGGCTGGAGTCATTTGCGCTTTTGCGGTCTCTTTGAAGTACAAATATCGGCTCGACGATTCACTCGACGTAGGAGGGGTTCACTTAGTCGGGGGAATAATCGGAACACTTTTAATCGGCCTGTTTGGGACGTCCGCAATAGGCGGAGTTAATGGACTGCTCTATGGTGGCGGCGGCGTCCTTTTGTTGCACCAGGCAGTGGCCGTTTTGTCTTCAGGAGCTTATTCATTTTGTGCGTCGTGGATCCTGGCCACGATTGTCGATAAGACCATGGGTCTGCGAGTGACTGCGGATCAGGAGTTGGAAGGCTTGGATACGACACTTCATTCGGAAAGTGCCTATGACTTCTGATGGGCGATGTCGTTTCTTTGGAAAATAAGAAGTCAAAATGATGAATTGCAAATGGCCAAGGTCGAGATGGT
>JAJZCF010000080.1:0-5185 GCA_021846265.1 Actinomycetes bacterium
TCCGTACCAAGCACTGCGACATTCATAGCCGACTCCACCACCGTTGCCACCGTACCCCAATACGGATCGATCTCGCACCAACGAGGATTACCGTCAGAAGAAAGGGCCATCGCGTAATCGGTCTCGCCAATTTCTGGAGACGAGACCCTCAGTAGCGCAGCATCGCTTCCCGGAGCGACGATGGTGTTGAGAAACAGCTGGTGATCGTATTGAGAATAGATCCAGGCCGGATCGTAGAGCATCGATTTGATCCACCCCACCGGGTCTTTCTGCGATCCCTCGATTGCTGCTGGGTTATCTTGAAGATGGCGCCATTCGCTGGGCTCGAGGGAGGGTCGGTCGTAGAGGGGCGCCTCATCGGCTAATAGCGCCGCTGGGACGTGTGCGAGTAGTTCGCCTCCCGCTTTATCAAAAACCCTCAAATAGCCCGTCTTAGAGCCCTCTTCGTCGCTCTCGGGGTCAGTAACGACCCCCACGATCGATGCGACCACTTCCCATCGTTCACAGACCGCTAATACTTCTTGCACCCTGTGCGGTTCGACGATGGCTAGCATGCGTTCCTGAGATTCCGAGGTCATAACCTCGAATGGCTCCATATCTGCCTCACGAAGTGGGACTTTGTCCAGATAGAAGTCCATTCCCATCTTGGCATTTGCCGCGGTCTCCGACGTAGCACAAGACAGTCCAGCACCACCTAGGTCCTGAATGCCAACCACCATCTTTGATCCAAGCAACTCCAGGCAGGCCTCAATGAGCTTCTTTTCCTCGAATGGATCCCCTACCTGCACAGATGGCCTCTTGGACCCCCCTTGGTCGTCCGAAAAACCGCTGGAGGCTAGTACGCTGACCCCACCAATTCCATCCCGTCCGGTCGACGAACCAATCAAAATGACCGAATTACCTTTCCCGCTCGCCTTAGCTCGTACGAGATTGTCCTTGTGAGTGACTCCGACTGCAGCGACGTTCACCAGTGGATTTGCAGCATAAGTAGCAGAAAAACAGATCTCACCACCGACGGTCGGCACACCCACAGCGTTCCCGTAGCCGGAGATTCCCCTAACCACGCCCTTGAAGACCCAGTTTGACTTAGGTTCGTCGACCGGCCCCATCCATAGCGAATCAAGCAGCGCGACGGGTCTTGCGCCGACTGTGAATATATCCCTCAAGATTCCCCCGACACCGGTAGCGGCACCTTGATAAGGCTCAATAGCCGACGGATGATTGTGACTCTCCATCCTGATCGCAATGGCTATACCGTCGCCTACCTCTATTACCCCGGCATTCTCTCCAGGTCCCATTAAGACGTGCTCACCTTGGGTAGGTAATTTGCGAAGATGAATCTTCGAAGACTTATACGAGCAATGCTCCGACCACATAACAGCGCACATCGCTAGCTCTAAATTATTTGGAGATCTCTTTAGCCTTCCCTTTAGTAGTTCGAATTCAGAGTCTGTCAGGCCAAGAGCGACGTGTAATGGGGTGTCCATAAAGAATAGGCTAGTAGGTCAGCCAGTTCAGATTATCGCTAACTGAATCCGCCGACAATAATCGTTAGCTTCCAAACAAAACCTTATAGAAACTCTAAAGTTATTCTCAGATAACTATTTACAGGTAATCATTTTCAATAAAAACTCTTCAAATTAGCCAATACAATGAATAGCATCATCAAATTGACATATACTACAATTATGGCAAACATAGGAACACGTAAAAAGCGTGAGATCTCCGACGATCAAAAAGAAGCGCTTTCGATGGGCAGAGAGCAAAGCAGGATAGTCCGAAGGTATCTGGAAGCAATTTCGGAATCGAGACCCCGCCCTGGCCGAAAAAGAACTGAAGAGTCAATAAAAGCACAGTTGACGCTAATTGACGAGAAGCTCTCCGAGGCAAATCCGCTTAATCGACTCCACCTGGTTCAGCAAAAAATGGATTTGGAGAATGAACTTTCCCAAATGCAGACCAAGCTCGATCTCGGGCCATTAGAAGAGGCTTTCTTGGAGGTTGCAGCCGAATACGGAGCGCGTAAAGGTATCTCAAGGCAGGCTTGGAGAGAAGTCGGCGTACCCTTAGAGACACTGAAGCGCGCCGGAATTACCGACTCCACGCCTCATCGTTTGGATCGCGACGACGATCTAGATTAGTAGGAATTGCTCGGCTGACTAGCGCTAGAAATGGTCTGGTCAAGAGCAGTTCTGTTGCGTCGTAAACCTCGACCGGAACAGGGATCCCGGTCGAGGAGTTGTTGTTTCGCATCGAATCAGGCCAGGTGGCGACGTCTCTCCGCTGCACCGACCTAGTCAGCGGGTCTCTACTCGACACACATTGATCGCTTGCACAGTCTCCCTATTTTGCCTCACATAGCCGACCATTGGCAGTGGTTTGTCCCCCTCGCCTGGCACTAGAGCCAAGAACGCCTCAGTTTCATCGGAGACGAAATGGACCAGAACGCCATGGCTATAGCACATGATGACCATTTGACACGCGAAAAGCAGCAGAAGCTAATTATTCGGATTATAAAAACAATTAACGCTCTGCTTATATCATCCCCTCGCAGTAACCTTGAGGCACTGAATGGTCAGAAATGACCCTTCTCAAACGCCGATCCGATTACTATCGCTTGGCCCGAGCTAGACCCAGAGTTCATCCAGCGATAGACCTCAAATCCGAACCGAAGCAATTCGCGAATAAGGCGATCGCCTTCCATCTAGGACAATTTAGAATTCCCGCCTACATGTGACAGTCCAAGCAAAACCACGGCCTGCCATAACCACAGATAAGGCGCTACACGCAGGTACGGCACTAGGTCTAATAGCGTGCCCCTCCGGTTTGCCTAGCAACCTATCTAGCTTGAATTTCTGTAATCTCATTCTTTTCGCTTCGGCAAAGCTAGATTGAAGATCTTCTTCACGAATTGCTAAAGGCTATTGGCAAAGCCATGCAATAGCTTCAACCCATCGGTCTCGCCTCTTAGCGAATCTGCTGCCCTCTCCGGATGAGGCATAAGTCCAACTACATTCCCACCAGCGTTGGTAATGCCGGCTATCGAGTTCATCGATCCATTTGGATTGTCCAGATATCGCAGAACTACCCTTTGGGTCCCCTCCAGTTCCTCAATAACCTCCTTTGAGGCGGTAAAGTTCCCTTCAAAGTGATTAATCGGAATCCGTAGTCTTTCCCCAACGATTGTCGTGCTAGTCAAATTTGACGCCGAAGAAGTCACCTCTAAATCGACGGTCTTGCAGATAAAGCTGAGGCCGGCATTCTTCTGTAAAGCCCCGGGAAGGAGTCCGGCTTCTGTTAGGACCTGAAAGCCGTTGCAGATACCGAGAATTGGCGCTCCCTTGGCGGCAAGCCGTAATACCTCAGACATAATCGGAGAAAACCGGGCAATTGCCCCGGGCCGCAGATAGTCGCCGAAGGCAAATCCCCCCGGAATCACCACCGCATCGAAGCCCGAAAGGTCACCCTGTTTATGCCAGACCTTCTCGGATTCAATACCAACCCTCTTGAGCCCCAGAACTATATCGCTTTCGCAGTTGGTTCCAGGAAAGACAATTACGGCTACTTTCTTTGCTCCCGAAACAGCCGACACTAGCTGACCTCATTGATCGAAGCAGAATAATCCTCTAAAACGGGATTCGATAAAAGCGTCGTCGCTAGTTCGGAAACCCTCTCTTCGGCGACCTCCTCCGAGTCCGCCACCATCTCTAGCCTAAATACCTTCCCAGAGGATACCCCCGATACCCCCTGATAACCGAGTTGAGAGATCGCTTCATTGATCGTCAAACCCTCGGGATCGGCAATCCCGGCTTTAAGCCATACCTTCACTTCAGCTACAAAATTCACCGATTCCCCTTTGCACTTCTAGCACCTCCGAAAAGACAGAGCGATACCAAGTCTCAGAACTAACCCAAATCAACCTTTTAAAAAGACATATCCCGCTCACCGAGATAGGCCGACGAGGAGTGCTCCCCCGGCCAATCGTCCAAAGCGAGACCCGTGAGCCGCTCATAGATATCGCTGTAAACCACGGTCAAAGAAGCGAGGACGCTAACCGGCAGCTGCGGGGGCGGCGGCATCTTATTCCAACCCGTCTCTTCGAGCCAATCCCTTAGGATCTGCTTGTCGAACTGAACCGGGTTCCAAAGGGCGACCGACGATGCCTCCCAGAATCTCGACGAATCTGGGGTCAACACCTCATCGCAAAGAGCAATCTCGCCGTCGATGATTCCAAATTCAAACTTCGTGTCAGCTAGCACAATTCCGGCACCAAAACAAGCGGCCTCCGCTTTCAAGAAGAGTTCCTTGGAAAGCCTCTCCAACTCGTCGCCAACTTCATGGCCGACTAATCCATAGACTTCATCCATCGAAAGCGGTTCATCGTGGCCACTTTCTGCCTTCGAGGTCGGAGTAAATACTGGTTCGGAAAGTCTGGATCCGAGGCGAAGGCCAGGTGGTTGTTCGATGCCGAATAGCTTCTTAGTCTCTTGATAGTCCTTCAGCCCCGAGCCCGCCAGATAGCCCCTCACTACACATTCCACCGGAAACATCTCCGCTCGCCTGACGAACGACGTCCTACCGACCCAGGCAGAGGGGTAGTCCGCCTGAGACTCGATCTCAAGCCTAATCTCATCTTTAGGGTAGCTCTGAGACTTGACTTGGCCGGAGAACCGCTCAAACCAGAAGCTGCTCATCGCGGATAAAACCCGTCCCTTGTCTAGTACCCCGTCGGACATCACGACGTCGAAGGCCGAAATCCGATCCGTCGCTACTATCACCAAAAGGTCGGCGACATCCAAATGGTTGTAGGTATCCCTGACCTTCCCGACATGGTTGAGTTCCAAACCCGCTGGGTTCATATTCGTTCCTCGATCCCATCTAACTCTAAAAAGACCGATCCGACGTTCTTCAGCGCCCTTTTCGGTTCCATAACCTCATCGAGCTCTTCTCTGCGGAGCTTCATCTCCGGATCTAACAACAAAAGCTCCTTGAAGTCCGACTTCGATTCCCAGGCCGCCATAGCGTTCCGCTGGGTGATCCTATAGGCCTCGTCCCTCGAGTATCCCGAGTCGACGAGAGCCAAAAGGACGGGTTGCGAATAGACCAATCCGAAGGACCGCTTTAGGTTCTCCACCATATTGTCGGGGTAGACGACTAGATCTCTAATAAGAGAGGTCGCCTTTTT
>JAJZCF010000080.1:5285-9737 GCA_021846265.1 Actinomycetes bacterium
TCCTGATAGTTTGGGCCTCCTCCTTAGGGATCACCCCGAGTTCTGCCCATGCCTCGTCGACCAATATCTCTATCTCTAGCCAGATAGAAAACCGCTCGATGTCGGAGAAGACTTCGGCCATCTCTTTCAGTTGGTACCTAGGAATCAAAAAACTAAACCTCGCCGCCGCTAAGAGCACCCTCAGAGATCGCCATTTGGCCGATATCCCGTCGGTAGTGCATACCTTCAAATTCGATCAAAGAAACCGCCCGATAGGCCTTATCCCTAGCTTCGCCGAGGGTCTCGCCCATCGCCGTTACCGAGAGCACCCTTCCACCGGAACTCACGAGTTTGCTATGGTCCGCCTTCTTAGTTCCCCCATGAAAGACCACGACGCCGCTCTGGCCGTTCGCCTTCTCGACCCCTTTGATCTCCATGCCATATTCCGGGGCGGTTGGGTACCCACGAGAAGCCAAGACCACGGTCAATGCGGCCTTGTTGTCTATTTCGACCGGGGATTCAATCCTTCCCGATGCCGCCTCGAACATAAGTTGTCCTAGGTCCGAAGAGATCCTCGGAAGCACAACCTGTGCCTCGGGGTCTCCAAATCGCACGTTGTATTCAACAAGCTTCGGACCTTGGTTTGTCATCATCAGCCCCGCATAGAGGACTCCCCGGTAGTCGATACCACGCTTGGTGAGCTCAGCTAGCGTCGGGTAGACCGCCCTTTGCATCACCTCGTCAACGACAGCCTGATCAGCCCACGGAACGGGAGAGTGTGCCCCCATTCCCCCGGTATTCTCTCCCAAGTCGTCGTCGTAGACCCTCTTGAAGTCCGTAGCCACCGGCAAGGCGACTGCAGAAGCCCCATCGGTGACGACGAGCATCGAAACCTCGGGTCCGACCATTGCCTCTTCGATCACCACCCTCCTGCCGGAATCCCCAAAACTTTCACCGGATAACTTGAGCCTCACGTCCTCGATCGCTTCGTCGAGATCGGAGGTCACCTTTACCCCTTTGCCCGCGGCCAACCCATCGGTCTTGATCACATAGGGCCCGGGATAGCTCGACAGGTGCGACTTGGCAGCTCCAAAATCACTAAATACCGAAAAACCAGCGGTTGGGACTTTGGCGTCTTGTAGTACCCGCTTCATAAAGGCCTTCGACCCCTCCAAGGCCGCTCCCTCTTGACCAGGGCCAAAGACCAACTTTCCATCGGCCCTCAACTTGTCTGCAAGTCCGGCAACCAGTGGCGCTTCGGGACCGATGACGTAGAGTTCTGCGTCGATCGACTCTGGGTCTTTGTCTGTTACTTCGCAGATCGTCTCGATCCCCGGATTACCCGGCGTTGAGATTACCTCGTGATGCCTGATCAACGAAGCGACTATTGCGTGTTCTCGGGCACCCGAGCCAACGACGACTACCCTCACGTCACATCCTCACGAGTTGGTCTCGACCTGGTCCAGTCCCTACGTATCCGACATGCACCGACGACCGCTCTTCGATCAGTGCGATCAATTCCCTCGCCTCTTTTGGTAGCTTGTCGGACTCGGTGATGTGGGTGGTATCACACTGCCATCCCGGGAGTTCCTCATAGACCGGCTTGACCTTGTGGAAGGTGCTCTGATGGTACGGCATTGTATCGAATCGATCTCCATCTAATTCGTATGCGACACAGACCTTCACGCTCTCAAGTGGATCGAGAACATCGAGCTTAGTGATTGCGAGTTCAGACAGTGAATTGATCCTTGCCGCCTGGCCTAAAAGGACCAGGTCGAACCAGCCGGTCCTCCTCCGCCTTCCGGTATTGGTTCCATACTCGTGCCCCCGATCGACGAGGAGATCCCCGACTTCGTCGGTCAATTCGGTCGGGAAAGGACCAGACCCAACCCTGGTCAGGTAGGCCTTAGCTACTCCTATCACCGCGTCGATCTGCCTCGGTCCGAGGCCCGATCCGGTGCAAGCCCCGCCGGCGGTCGGATTGGACGAGGTCACAAAGGGATAGGTTCCATGGTCTAGGTCTAAGAAGGTCGCCTGCGCGCCCTCTAAGAGAATGTTCTTGTTGTTAGCGTAACTCTGCTGCAAGAAGCCAACCGTGTCTGCGATCATCGGGGAGATCTTTGGCGCATATTTCCCGAGGTAGTCACTCACCACCTGGTCCAAGGAGATTGGGAGTCGGTTGTAGACCTTCGCCAGGATGGCGTTCTTCTCCTTCAGGACAACCTCTAGCTTCTGGATAAAGATCTTCTCGTCTAATAGATCCTGGATTCTTAGTCCGATCCGGGAGGCCTTATCGGCGTACGCTGGGCCAATGCCCCGCTTTGTCGTCCCGAGCTTATTTTTCCCTAAGAAGCGCTCCGTCATCCGATCCAGCTCGAGGTGGTAAGGCATAATCATATGTGCGGAACCCGATACGATCAACTTCTCGGTTGATACACCCCTCTTTTCTACAGCCTCTATCTCGGCCAGAAGCACCGAAGGATCTATCACGACCCCGTTCCCGATTACCGGAGTGACCGTGTCGTAGAGTATGCCAGACGGCAGAAGTTGCAGAGCAAAGCTCTCGCCCTCCACGACGATCGTATGGCCGGCATTATGGCCGCCTTGATAACGCACAACTGCGTCCATCTCCGCGCCCAACAGATCGGTTACTTTACCTTTGCCCTCGTCACCCCATTGGGTTCCGAGCACGACTGTGGCTGGCAATTCTGCCTCCCGTTTCAAGCCCCACTAAGTGTGCGCCAACTATGGCTATGAAAGCTCTAGACGGTCGGGATTCGATGGGTCAAAATCGACCGTGATTCTTTCCCCTTCAGCGTAGCGAGAACCGAGGACCGCCTGTGCAACCTGGTTGGCCACCTCCCTCTGTATAACTCTCCTTAGGGGCCTGGCACCAAAGACCGGATCGTAGCCCCATTGGGCCAAGCGATCCTTAGCCTTTTCGGTAACGTAGAGTTCGAGGCGTCTCTCTTTTAGCCTCTTCGAAAGCTCTTCTAGCTGGATATCTACTATCGAGCGAATCTCGTCTTGAGTTAGTGGCTGGAACCTTATGATCTCGTCGATCCTGTTGACGAACTCGGGCTTGAAGAAAGCCGTTGGGTCTACCGTCAAATTAGAGGTCATAATCAAAACTGAGTTGGTAAAGTCCACCGTCCTTCCTTGACCATCAGTGAGTCGACCGTCGTCTAAGACCGCCAAGAGGACATTGAAGACGTCAGAGTGGGCCTTCTCGATCTCGTCGAGCAATATAACCGCATACGGTCTTCGTCTGACAGCCTCGGTCAGCTGGCCGCCTTCGTCGTATCCGATGTATCCAGGAGGGGCTCCCACGAGCCTGGCAACCGTGTGGGACTCCTGGTACTCCGACATATCGATCCTGATCATCGCCCGTTCATCGTCGAAAAGAAACTCGGCTAGTGTCCTCGCCATCTCGGTCTTTCCTACGCCAGTAGGGCCGATAAACAAGAATGACCCAATCGGCCTGTTCGGGTCGGATAGCCCCGCCCTTGATCGCCTGATCGCACCAGAAAGCACCTCAATCGCCTGATCTTGGCCGATCACCCTCTTGTGCAGGAAGTCCTCCATCGAAAGGAGTTTCTCTGCCTCACCCTCTAATAGCTTCGACACCGGCACGCCGGTAGAACGTGCTACTACTTCGGCGATATCTTCGGCGTCGACCTCCTCCTTGAGCATCCGCCGCCTAGTTTGCAAAGACGTCAGGTCCTGCGAAGCATTCTCGATCTTCGCCTGGATAGCCGGAAGGTCGCCGTAGCGGACTTCGGAGGCCTTGGCTAGGTTGCCTTCCCTTTCAAAGCGATCCGCTTGGGACTTAAGCAACTCCAGGTTCTCCTTGAGTTGGCCGATCTTTGCGATAGCGTCCTTCTCGCTACGCCACTGCGCGAGCATCGAGAGGGACTGCTCCTTTAGATTTGCGAGTTCTTCTTCGAGCCTTGATAGGCGCTCCTTGGACGCTAGATCAGATTCTTTCGAGAGGGAGATCTTCTCCATCTCAAGTTGTCGAATCTTCCTTTCGACCACGTCGACCTCTGTTGGCATGGAGTCGATCTCGATACGCAGCCTGGATGCGGCTTCGTCGATCAAGTCGATCGCCTTATCCGGCAGGAAGCGATCCGCAATATAACGATCCGACAGGACCGCTGCTGCGATTAGTGCCTCGTCTTTTATCCGAACTCCATGATGTACCTCGTATCGCTCCTTCAGACCACGAAGGATCGCAATTGTGTCGTCGACGCTCGGCTGATCTACTACGACCCTTTGAAACCTTCTTTCAAGTGCCGGATCCTTTTCGATGTACTTCTTGTACTCATCGAGAGTCGTCGCACCGATCATCTTCAATTCACCACGAGCGAGCATCGGCTTCAACATGTTCGAAGCGTCCATGGCACCCTCTGCGTTTCCCGCACCAACTACCGTGTGCATCTCGTCGATAAAGGTGATCACTTCGCCCTCGGC
>JAJZCF010000081.1 GCA_021846265.1 Actinomycetes bacterium
AAATGACAAGTTCTATTCCAGCCAGCGTTGGCGATTCCGAAATCTTTGAAAAAGTACTAGGAAATGGGGCTGACAAGGGCGTGATTGATGGGCTAACCCTGTGCTACCGAGCCACATTTGCCGCAGGCCAAATCGCACTGAACTGGTCCGACTGGGGAGGCACATCGGGGCACGAGGGGCAGTACGTCGGGGACGTCGCTGCGGATAACGCCGCACTAGAGGTGCTTCATCAAGCCGGCGTCTCGATATATTCTGAAGAATCTGGTTCAAGCTACATCGAGGGCGATTTTCTCGCAGTCATTGACCCGGTGGACGGGTCGACAAACGCATCTCGAGGAATACCATTGTGGTGTTCGTCTGTTGCTCTCGTGGATAAAAAAGGCACGATGTGTTCGGTAGTTTATGCTCCGGCTATCGGGGAACTTTTCTGGGCGGCCCGGGGGCTCGGCTCTTATCGGTGGACCACGAGGCTGAGAGTTTTCCCGAGGCCTTTGGCTAAGTCCGTAATCTTTCTAAACGGTCATGTAAAGAAGTATCTTGGTTGGGCACAGTATCGCGCGCTGGGTAGCGCTGCGCTAGAGCTGGCTCTGGTTGCATCGGGGGCCGGAGATGGATTCTTGGATGCGAGCTGGTCTGGACTTGCGCCTTGGGACTACATGGGATCAGAACTCATACTGAAGGAGGCTGGGGGAGTAGTTTTCTACTTCGTCCCAAAAGAGGAGGCTGCCACTTCGGAGTCATTTGGAGATACTTTGTTGTCCCGGCGAAGAGTGTTGGCCGCTAATTCAGCAGAGCTGGCCGGTGAATTGATTACCAAGCTCGAAGGAATGGGCGACACTTTGAGACGAATAACCCCATAGAATGTCCGCTTCAGGGGCGCTTAGCTCAGTTGGTAGAGCAGCTGGCTTACAACCAGCAGGTCGTCGGTTCGAGCCCGGCAGCGCCCACCAGGTCAGCATATGTATGCGAAGTTTCGCTAGACTATCACCCAACAGAAAACCCAACAGGGGGTCCGAGGTTGGAGGATTAGATGTCTGGAAGCATGCGGCTCGTCGGCAAGCCGGATACCTGGGAACTCCGTGTTTTCATCGGAAGGGACAGCCTCGGGAAGGTTAAACATCGCTATGTCCGATTCCGTGGCACGAGGCGACAGGCCGAGCGTGAATTGGCACGGCTCGTGGTTGCGCAGGACGAGAATCCTGTGGTTGTGACTGAGTCAGCGCTTGCTTGGGGTTCATCAACCACTATCAATGACGCGATCGCTGCATGGCGCGGAAACGGCTGGGCTGATCTGAGCCCAACGACAGTGCGACACTACCAAGAGCTATGGGACCGGCACATATCCAGTTCCGTTGGGCGTCGTGCAATCTCAGGGTTGACTTCATACGAGGTCGAGAAGTACTTTCGTTCGCTCAAAGACGCTGGAGTAGGCAAAACCACAATACGACATGTCCGGGCCGTATTACATCGCGCTTGCAAGTTGGCTGGCAAGTGGAGCGGCGGACGGCTTCCAAATCCGATCGCGGCAACTGAGATGCCGGTCTGGGCGCTGTCTGAACAGCCGGATCGGGTACGCGCTCCGAGTCTTGACGAGATTGGTAGATTGCTAGCCGCTACCAGCGAGTTCGATGCTCGTATCAGAGCGATCCTTCGCCTCATGGTTGCGACCGGAATGCGACGTGGAGAGGCGTGTGCGATCCGTTGGAGCGACTGTGACTTGGTAGTCGGCACGGTGCGTATAGACGAATCGGTTGTTGGAGCCAAGGGTTCTGCGGTCGTGAAGAGTCCGAAGACTAGGGCGAGTATTCGAAGTGTCGCCATAGACGAGGAGAGTCGCAAGGAACTATCTGTACTACAACGTATACAAATGGAACTCGCAGAAGCTTCTGACGTCGCTATAGATGCAGATAGTTTCGTATTCTCCTTCGAACCCGGGGGTCGCACTCCACCACACCCCGATTCGATCTCACACGCGTTTACCCGTGTGAGATCGCTCGCTGCTGTCGCCGCCGACATTCACTTACATTCACTCCGACACTTCCAAGCGACTGCCCTCGACGCAGTCATCTCCGAAAAGCAGAAACAGGCCAGGCTCGGATGGACCAATCCCGTGATGGCTAGGCACTACACCGACTCGGTGCCAGAAGAGGACCGTCGGGCGGCTGAACACATCGGCAGCCTTCTCTGGGGCTCAAGTGAAACCGAAGCCATCAGTGATGCTGAGCCGCCGCAGTTCGGGCAGGTATCCAAGTCAAGCTGAGGAGCGTTCATCGCGTCCGGCCGCCGTATCTCTCCATCGTTGATGAGTCGCAAAAGTGCCGCCTTCGATACCCTGAATCGACCACCAAGCCTGATGATCGGCACCGGGAACGTCCCTGTGCTGATCGCCCGATACGCCGTCGAACGGGTGATCCCGAGCAGGATTGAAGCCTCGTCGACACTCAGCAGACTCTTGGCGCCAATAGAGTTCAGCTCTTTCGATCTGGTCATATCAGCGCCCCCTGTGCCTGCGGCTCCTCAGCTTTCTGTTCTCGGAACAGAACTCTCGCCTCTATGTATTCGTTACGCTGTTGTCCGACGAGGTAGGCATCGCCAGCGAACAGCCAACCTTGGCCGACGAAGTAGAGTGGCTCGTGCTCATTATAGGGCTGATCGACCGTTCCACCAAGTTCTTCGCGCTGGGCTTCACGCCATAATTGGCGAATCTGGCGCAGGTAGGAGAACGTCACCGAGAATTGGCGGGACTTGGTGAGAAAGTGCCCCCGGTGTCCGAGGTCGTGTGCCCACATGGCGAGGTTCAGGTCCCTGCCTACCTCCCTTTGACCGAGTGCAAAGGCCGTCTCGGCCATCATCTTCAGATGCCGTGGAGCTTCGACGCTAGCGATCTCTCTTTGTGTTCGGAAGCGCCTGTCGAGACCCCCGGAGTCACTTGCGGACTTGGTGGCGTACTTCGCAATGTAGTTCGCCACCTTTGCGCTGTCGCCCTCATCTACTGGCCGAATGTCGATCTGTTCTCCCCATGAGATGACTCTGTTCGACTCCGTGTCGGCAAGACTGATTTTGGCAGTGGCGACCGCCATGCGAATGGCGATCTCGATCTGCACGGCCGATACCTCGACATCGGGAGGCATCGACACATCATCTGGACTATCGGCCCTCAATAGGACGTGCAGGTGAACTAGCCCACGACGTTGGTATTCGATGACCTTGACGTAGGAGAGCCGGACCATCTTCGACAGATCGGAACCTCTTACTTCAAGGAGCTTTGCGAGGCTGCGTCGAAGATAGATGGTGGTCCGTTGCCAGAGCTTCGACGAAGCAGCATTCCACAGAACTGCACCTTCGTAGTCGTAGCACTGGTCACACAGTGGCGAGCCAACGATCTCGTCGTCTTCGCTGTGCCTCCTCCAACAGCCCATGCGTCTTCCGTGGACACATCGAGCACTACTCGGACCACATACGATTCGTTTGCCGCCACGGCTCCCGCACCTGTGGACTCTCCCGAAACTAGGGGCTGTGAAGGTCGCAAAGACCGTCGGGTGAGTGGCCACCTCGGGGGATACCCCCTTGCCACCTAAGAGGCCGGCCAGAATCAGATGACGGGCGTCACCTTTGTAGATCTCAGAACAGGCATCGCATCGCGTCCGCCGCCTCGTGCCGCAGGCCTTGAAGTAGAGTCCCCTAAAGTCTGATTTTGACGGACGTTCATAGGTGGCGCTCAGTCGATTCCACTGGTACTCCGGTGCTATGTTTGACAGCTGGACCGGGTGGCGACAGAACCTTGCACCGTTGGCGGCCCTTGTGAGTTCCTCATACCCGCCAGCGGCACGGTCAAGGATTTGCTCTATAAGAGGTTCGCTCAACATCATGCGTCCTCCCAAGTACCATTGAGATTGGGGAGGCCCTCTCTAGTGTCGGCGGTCCGTCGCCTGCACATCTCGGACACTCTCTTTTCGATCGCCTCGTCATTCATCAAGTAGGCGCGGAGGAGTATGGGGATGTCGTCTTTTCCAAGAAGCAATCCAACCCCACGGTCACCAATGGCTATCTCGCTCGCAGAGAATCCTTTTGTTGCCCAACCGCTGCCGAGGATGGTGTCGGAGGCTTCACGGGTCGAGCACCGGAACGCCAACCGAAGGCTGATGAGGTCTCTGATTGCGCTCGGAATTGTATCGACAGAGGGCTTCTGGGCGGCGGTGATGACGATGATGCCGGATGCTCGTCCCCGTGCGATTATGTCTCTGAGGCGAGTTGCGAACTCCTTTGAAGCCTCTTTGTCGCTGTTGGCCACGTAGTAGGGGAGTTCGTCTATGACCACGGCCATCAGTCCGAACGGGCCGCCCTCTTGTAGCTTGCGGAGACCGAGGCTCTGTAGCGTCTCGTAGCGGAGGTGCATTTCGTCCTCTATCTCAGCGAGTTGTTTGTTTGCAGCCTTCATGTCGCTGGTTACGAACTTGCTGGCACAACGTCGCCAAGGGGCGAGTTCCACCCCCTTCGGATCGAACAGATAGAAGGTCACCGTTGGGTCTAATCCAAGCTCAGCGATGTTGACATGGAGGTATCCAGACTTCCCAGATCCAGGCTCACCACCGGATAGGCTGCTTCTTTCCAGTAATGAAAGGCGCACCTCGGACCCATCTTCGTCGATGCCGGCTCGAATGGTCCCCCAGGCAAGGCGGGTTCCAGCTTCGTGTTCGGGAAGGGCTACTGGTCCAGACCCAAATGGATCCTTGGTGCATAGTGTCAAGTCGACCAGTGAGGCATCTTGCGGATCCGGCTTGACCCTCACGTTGCGGACCTTGAAGTGTACAGCAATGTATGGAGCGATGCTCGCCACATCGGAGATGGCGGTTCCGCTTCTGAGGCTGAGGGTGAGTCGCGTGCCGCTGGGAACCTTCTTGGCGCCTACGACTTTCGGTCTCCGTTGTTCGAGTATCCCCGACTGCATACTGAGTGCTGTGTCGAACCTACGCATCCAGTGCGACAGCCGAAGCACTATGCGCAGCACTTCCCGTACCTGTGGAATCAAAAGGAGCAATACGACTACTCCGATGACCAACCAGGCAGCGGGCCAGTATCCGACTTTACGGGCCAGTAGTAGGTAGGCACCGCCGACAGGTATGACGACGCTCAGTTCCAATCCCCAGCGGCTTACGAAACTAAGAAGTGATTTCGTAAATGTCTCTGGTGTTTCCGGAGCGGGCGTGGTATGTTGAGTTTGCAATCAAACTCCTTTCCTTGTTGGAAGGGTCCACCGGCCTCGGGGTTGCCGCCCCGAGGTGGTGGTTTCTAGCCCTTTTTGATTAGTTACTTCCTGCCTTCGGGGTAGTTCCGGCGGCCTCAATGGAGTCCGCTTCGAAGCTGATGCCGCTGTTTCCGTCCTTCTTGGACCATGGAGAAGCGGTGAGGCCGAGGACGTTTACGTAGGTCTTAGGCGACAGGCCAACCGGCTTGCCGGGGACCTTGACGCCCATGACCTCCGCTCCACCTTGCTCGTCCAGCTTGACAAGCTGTACGATGTATATTGGCCTTCCCTCTTTGTCAATCTTCGGAGCCTGCGTATTGTAATCAAGTGCGGGTTCTGGATCCTTGGAAACCAGAAACGTCGAACCTGTAGTGTTTAGCCTGAGTTTCAACTCAAGCCTCCCTTCTTCTGTAAAGTGAAGTGTTAATCTCACTTTGTCGCACAATGCGACTACTTACAGTGTTACACGAGAGATATCGCTTTTTCAAGGATGCAGCGCACCATTCGGCGAACTTGCGAAGGGGTATATTGAAGGTACGCTCAGCCGATAGACGGCATCGAGGCGTTTTATTTTTGCGTTCTTGCATGTCAGAGCTTTGCACGGTAAGCTCTAAGGCCGATCTTCAAGTCAAGGACACAATAGAAATTTCGGTCGGAAGTATGGGGATCCCGGTCTGGATGGACGTGGATGCAACACTGTAAGTGGTGATTTAGTCCGATCGCGTATCTCAGAGTTTGGGTTATTGACTGGGGATCGCTGTCACTCGTTCGCCCCGAATTGGCCAATTTTTCGACAGGATTCAATGCGCTACTCCCGCCACACGTCCGTACCTGCTGCGAGCCGCTTTGGAGTCAATGGAATGTGTAGCTTTACGAAATGCCGAACACAGGGGTGTTAGTCTATCTCGGCCCGCCTCTGGCGTCGGGCCGAGATACGAACGCCCAGTTCGTACGGGTGTTACAATTTTCTTTACGACTTCAAGTGGGTCAATACACTGGTTGGCAATACCAAGAAGTTCATCGATGGCACCTACAACGGAAGAGAAGAATACAAACAGCTCTATTTGGAAGCGTTCATGTATCGATTCAACCGTAGACGTAGTCGTTCATCGTTGGTAGATCGACTCCTGAACACCTGCGCTCACGCCAAACCCCAACCATTGATCTCGACCTATGCTCCTATACCGTGCTTCGCTTGTGAGTCCTTATAAGTATGAACTCGAATGCAACACTGGTAATATCCTGTTCCGGCCAGGATAGTTCAATAACACAAAGCCCTGGTGGTGGTAGAGGCATAATCCATAGCCAAAGAGAGTTTCTATCGGAAGGATCTCGGTCGAAGCGCACTACAGTTGGGTCACCAGGTTTATCTTTTCGCCGCAGATCGGTGACGAGTTCCCGTCGGCCATCGGCGAATCTGACTTCTAGTTGAAGGCCGTTATAACGGTCAGATCGATTATTCTTCCAGTACTGCTCCCGATCTGGGTCAGACAGAGACATAGCACTGGTCTCGGTGATCTTGTCAGTCCTTTTGAAGTTCATCTCAAAACCATCGAGATAGGGGATCACCTGTTCGCAGGTGAGCACCATTTTGTCATTGTCAGCCAGGACGACCGATTGAGGAAGCACCGAAGGGGGGAGCTTGTGTTGCGGGATAACGATCTCTTCTGTCCAGCCCGTCTTGGCCTCGAGTGAAGAGACGGAAAGAAAAGTCTCTTGGAGAAGATCAAAAAACAAGTTCCGATCCTGGGCAACCAGCCTGGTGCAGAGGAAAACCCCTGGCCGGACGTGGTCCCACCACTCTATTTCACTATCGAGTATTGTGATTGACGCTTTCAATTCGAAGCCAGATGTCGACTGCCGCTGATCGGTAAGCTTTTCGGCGAGCGATTTGACCCGTGTGCGAGCCTCTCCAGTGTACCTACGCCCAAACGCAGTGCGCTCCGCCCTGCGAGTTCTGTTCCACTCCAATGCTCTGTCTCTGGCTAGTTGCAATACATTAAGAACGGTTGCTGATGAGGCGAGATCGTGCAACAGGGGTACCTCGGCAACCACCTGATCGAATGGTGTCCCACGCCTCAGTAGCCGAGACTCCACTGATAATAAATCTGTGGAGTCAGCGTGATTCTTTGGTTGTAACGGGATCGCAAGTTTCCAGAGCCTAAGCCAAGCGTTCGTAACCATTCTGACATCCGTCGAAGTCAGTTGTAGGTCAATCGGATCGTCAATTGAAACGAGCGCTGGAGGAACATGCGGCGATGTGACCGTTTCTAGCTGGATGAAATCACGAAGGTATAACAGTACGTTCAGCAGTTCAGCCTGAAAGTCCCACCGTACAGACCAATGATTGCGATCGAAGGTGTTCCTCATGAGAGCCTCCTCTCCTGCATCCTGATCGCTAGGCTGCCACTCGTAGTGCCGACGCTGTCGTCACCCTGCTGACCCAAAGTCTTGATTCGTTCAACGCTTTAAGGCTAGCAGAAGCGGTAAAAGCCCAGATATCAGACAGTCCATTGGGCCTTGTCCACCTCGCCCGTGAATCCGCCCCCGTAATTCTATCCCTCTGATCCCTCTGCTGCTCCGATTCGGAGGGGCAGTTAGGGAACATCGGTACTGGCAGTCGGACTCTCCGAGTAGCAAATGGCCTTCGTTCCGTACGCGTAACTTCCGGCGGAAACTCCGCCAATGTAGAAACCTGCACCTTTAAGCGCCTGGTAATACGGATTCTCCCAATCATAACCAGGACTACTCTCGCTCCACTGGTTGCCCCACGATCTGTTGTAGGTTGTATTAGATCCCGAGGCATCCCAGTAGTTGAACAGTACCGTTCCAATCACGCTTGGCTCGACACTATATCCGGTGTCAACAACCACTCCAGAGTCGTTGCTGTTAGGGCCGATATAAATGTAACTACTTCCACAGCTGCCGCTCACCGTATCCGCGGGCCGAACGGAAGCATGCCGGGAAAGGCTCTGTCGTGCGGCATCCGCAATCGGCACAGGCGCATCCAGACGCACTCCATTTGCAAGAGTGAGCACCGACATTCCGTTTGCTCCAACCTGGGATACAGACGCAACAGTACTCGCGACCATCGGCTCAACACTAGCGGCAACCCTGGGCTCATTGACTTGGCCAATGCCGGAACCCGAAACGGTAGCCACCCCGCTAGCATAAGCGTTCGGTGCTGCCACAAGCGATGCCATCAGGCTAGCAACAGCTAGCCCCGCTCCACCCCGAACCATGTTTCTTACCTTCATCATTACGCCCTTATTGTAATTATCACTACCGGAGTTATCGTCTGCTACAATCGAGAGCCTAACACAAGTTGGCGACGTTTTCACAGCATTATGAGAAATTTGAGGTTACCCAGAAAAAGTAGACACTTGTTATGCCGCCCTTGCCGCTTCTTGCAATGCTAGTTCGAAGTCAATGGGACTTGTGTTTTTGTTCTTCTCGCACCTGCGAGTGGTGTTGTACCAATTTACATACCACTCAATCCCTGCGCGGAGTTCTTCCAGCGGTATCAGGTGGTCTCGGTGATGGCGAACTGGCGAGCTACCTCGCCGACCGTTGCACCAACGCTTGAGAAGCTTGTCGCCTTCGGCAAGTTTTCCTATCACCTGCTCGGGGGTGTGCCTTTTCGACTTCATGTTCTTCATTCCTCCGTAGCCTATTTTGAAGGAACATTTCACATTACGGGTGGCTTAGTTTTTTGGGAGCCCCTCACCTACGGGAACTAACTGGCGGCTCGGCCACCCAACTTTTCACCCAACTTTTGTGTCCGAAGGCGTCCGGCCCAGTCCGACACCGTTTTGCAAGCGTTGCCGTTACCCCTTTGTGAACTGCACAAATGCGACATATTCGGACGTAAGGCTTACGTTCTAGTATGACTGTTGACTGACTTACAACCAGCAGGTCGTCGGTTCGAGCCCGGCAGCGCCCACCAGGTAGGAGCATGTGTTGTGCGGTTAGAGGATAAAATCCTGCCGTAAAGACCAACAAGGGTTTTAAAGTCGAAGCCATCTACTGTAGCTTCGAGCGCGACTTATGGGTTTGACAGGTATTTGTTACCAAATATTTACCTGGTTGGCCTCCGACGTAGCCTATGGGGTGTTTCGTCCAGCGCTGACTTAGAAGATCGCTTGCTCACAAGATGGACAGGAGAAAGACAACGTTTATCATCGCTGATCACCGGTGCCTTTTGTTAACGGCCATTGAGAACTGCAAGCTCGTGGTGGTCATCAGCGAAGGGAGATATTGATGCGAAAGTCAACGCGAGTGGTGGTTGGTGGAGCTGTGGTCGTCGTAGTTCTTGCGGGTGTTTATAGCTTGAGCGGAATCGCTTCTGTAACTTCTCCCAAAGTTACCACTTCAGGGTCCCGTTCTGGCAAGCAGGTCGGA
>JAJZCF010000082.1 GCA_021846265.1 Actinomycetes bacterium
GGACAGATTGGGTGTTCTTCACCTGTGTCGAGGGAAGCTGGGACTGGGCAGTCGCCAGCTGAAACTGATCTGACGATACCGCCTGGGTCTGAGAAGTCACTGCCGACTGCGCCTGGTTACACTCAGATGAGGATGGATCGGCGCTACAGCCGCCAGCTGCGATCGCTTGATCAAGGGTCAAGGTCGCCTGATCAGCCGCCAGTTTTTGCGTGGCGTCGGCAACAGCAAGTTGGGCTTGAGCTAATGACACTGCGTTTTGGGCTTCGGTATCAGTGAGGGCGGTTTGGGCGTTTGAAAGAGAAGTAGAAGCGGATGACGCCTGCCCTTGGGCGGATGTAACGGCTTGCTGATCTTGAGTATAAGAAGGGCAAGGGGATGCAACGGTGTAAGGACTATCGGAAGTGCACGCATTAAGTATCGACTCGGCCGTGGTTAGTGAAGCAGCAGCGTTATCGTAAGAGGTCTGGTCCTGGGCGATTGCGGCATTGGCTGAATCGACCGATTGGGTATTCTTGGTCTGCGTAGCGGTCACGGACTCTTGGTCCGTGGCGAGATTCTGTTGATCAGACTGGACGATACCTTGGGCTGAAGTGTAAGCCTGCTGGGCAGAAACGCACTCCGAAGACGAAGCGTCTGCCTGACACCAGTTATTTGCTATCGCTTGATCTAAGGCCAACGTGCTCTGGTCGGTCGCAAGTTTTGCGCTGTCTTGCTGAACGGCCAGTTGAGCCTGGGAAAGGCTATCGTTGTTGGACTGTTCGGTAAGGGGCAAGGCTCCCTCGGCATTAGCAAGGTTAGCCTTGGCGGCACTGAGCGTGGTCTCAGCCTGGGCTATCTGATCGGTCAATGTCGTCGTGTCGAGAGCGGCTAGGACGGTGCCAGCTTTTACCTGCTGTCCCGAAACAACGTTGATAGCGCTTACCGTACCAGTAGTCTCGAATCGCAGCCCCAAATCAGTCTGCGGCTCGATGGTACCGGTAATGGAGATCTCCTGCCTAATCGTGGCCAAGCTTACCGGTTCAGCCACTAAAGCGGCAGTAGATTTCGGCCTCGTCCTGTAATAGCCATACAGTGAGCCACCGATTAAGGCAATAACTACCAAAGTGGAAATGATCCGGTGGCCGGCAATGCTCCTTCCAATGCGAGAAAGTCTCGAATGACCTCCCCTTCTACGTGGTTCCATGACTTCCACGTGTCCGGCCGCCCCGCCGGAGGTGGGAAGATACTCGCCGGAATCATCAATCTGAGTCATCAAATCCCCATGGTAGGTTTCGTACAATCTGTAATCGTCGGCAACTTGCGAAGGTATTGGATAAGACATGCCGAAACCGGCTATCTCTGGGATTACTCATCCACCTGTTGCTGCTCTTATCATGAAAGAATAGAAATTTTGCCCTGAACATTGAGTGTGCCTAATGTATGAAGCTCCACATAATCGCATCTGCGCCAACTTTTGACTATCAACCTCGGCACCGGTACTACGTATTACGACAAGGCAAGTTGGCTAATTTAGCTCACAGAAAATCTTTGACCTCACCCTCTATAACGATCGGGCGGCGGCGTTATCATTCCTTGATCCCTTGATCAGTCTGCGCGTCAAACCCTTTCCATAAGGGAGGGGAAGAGTAGCGCTAACGTCGAAGCCTCTAGATGGTTTCGCCAGAGAGCAGGGTCACGCCCAAGCGTTAAACTACACCAATGAGCATCTGCCAGAGGTTGTACCCAAACTTGGTGTTACACGAGAGAACCGCAAGTGCCAAGCGGTCTTTAGGTGCGTCGCTTGTGGTTACCAAGCAGATGCGGATATCAATAAAGCACAGAACATTCTTACAGCAGGACTTGCGGTCACAGGAAGCGGAGGGACACCGCAGGCACTTAGCCATGGCGGCCCAGCGAAGCGCCAACCCTCGGAAGAAGAAGTGGCGTGAGCCACTATCTACATTCGGGAATCCCCTTCCGTGAGGGAGGGGGATGATGGCAAGAGCTAATTCCTTGAGGGACAGAGGGCATCGGCCCTTTCCCGCCAAGTCACTCAATTAGAACAGCGGCATCCAGGTATTTTTCCCTTGCTATCGAGGCGAAGTCCAGAACAACCACAAAGGCGGAAACTTGAAGCTTCTCGTAGTGGAAGACGAAGACAAAATGCGGGAACTTTTAGATCGCGGTCTTAGCGAAGCTGGATTTGAAGTCGACGTAGCCCCGGATGGCGTAACTGGGTTACAGTTGGCGCTGGACAATTCCTACACTCTTATGGTTCTGGACGCCATGCTTCCCGGCTTGGACGGATTCGAAGTTTGCCGCCAGCTTCGGCAGCGAGGGAGTTCCACCTCAATCCTTATGCTTACCGCCAGGTACGAAATTGATAGCCGTATCTTGGGTCTGGACGCCGGAGCGGACGACTACATGGTGAAGCCCTTCAGCTTTGCGGAACTTCTCGCTCGACTGCGCGCACTTGTCCGCCGAGGATTACAAACTTGGCCGCAGTACATCGAAAAAGGTGGGGTAAGAGGGGACGCACAAAATAAAAAAGTCATCTATGGCTCCACCGAAGTAGTCCTAACCGCCACAGAATTTGACCTTTTTAGGTGCCTTTTCGAAAAGAGTGATGCGGCGCTATCTCGGGCCCGAATTTTAGAGGCGGTATGGGAGTTCCCCTTCAACGGATCTTCCAACATCGTCGACCAATATGTAGGGTATCTGCGCAAAAAACTCTCGCCGCTTTCACAAGTGATCACGATCGAAACGGTCCGGACACTCGGGTACAGGCTGGTGCTTAACACCTCGGGCAGCGATACAAAATGAAGCGGTCTAGTGGTAGGCAACGTGGTGCTTACTGCGCCGCTAGTATTGAGCGACTAAGCAGGTAGCTAATGAAGATAAGAACGCGCCTAACTCTGCTGCTTGTAGCTGCAGCTTCAATCATCTTTGGTCTAAGCGCTTTCTTGATGGTCCAGCTCCTGGAACGGAACCTGTACACGACGCTGGATAACAGCCTTACGAACCGAGCTCATTCCCTCACTCTTACACTTACGGAGATAGAGCATGGCGTACTCACGAGGCCAATCCCCCTTGACCACCCGCTCACTCTCGGAGGCACTCGCATCGTTCCGCTGGTCCAACTTATCAGCAAAGACAACCGAGTAGTAGCTAGCTTTCCCACCGGAATCACGTCACCGTTACTACCTGCCAGCACGGTATCACTAGCCACACACCATGACATCTACCTAAATGCAACCCCGAAGGGCTTTTCGGGAGAGTACCGATTTTTGTTGGAGCCGTCTTCGATCGAAGCGAACAGGACGCTGGTCATAGGGAGGCCTATCGGTGCTGACGCACAGACGATCGGGCGACTCACAGAGTTCCTCTGGATGGGTTGGATACTGATAATGCTCTTAGCAGCATTGGCAGGCAATCTCATATCAAGAAAAGCACTGGCCCCTATCGAGCACATCCGACTGCAGGCTGAAGCCGTCGACGCTGAGGCCGAAAGCATCACCTTGGACATACCTAATACCGGCGATGAAGTCGAGGCCCTCGGCAAAACGATGAATGCCCTTTTAGTACGGCTCCACAAGGTCTTTTCGGAACAACGGACGTTTTTATCGAATGCGGCCCACGAACTCCGAACGCCACTCGGGTCCCTCCTGCTCGAGCTCGAGTTGGCCGACCAAGAGTCGAGGAGTAAAGAGGAGCTCCTCGGGGCGATCAAAGGTGCCCTAACAACTACCCAAGCCATCTCCAAATTAAACGACAACCTTTTTTTGTTAGCGGTCTTAGACGAAAGGGGCGAATACACCACCCAAGAGAGTGTCGACCTGGCAGATCTCGCATACCAGTCGGCATCCATCAGAGAAGATCTCGCACAGAAAAAAGGCGCGTCAATTGAGGTGTCGGGAATTTCTTCGGCGGTGATAAAAGCAAATCCGATGCAGATAATGCTTGCCATTGGAAACCTGCTAGACAATGCTATCAGGCATTCACCGCCACAAGGCAAAGTCATTGTCACGATCGAAAGTGTCAATGAAGGGTTTCGAATCTCAGTATCCGACCAGGGCGAGGGATTTCCCCCAGAATTCCTGCCAATCGCTTTTGATCGCTTTTCGAGGCCGGATAACGCCCGCAACAGAAAAGACGGCGGAGCGGGCTTGGGTCTGGCAATGGTCAAAGCAATAACCGAAGCCCACGGAGGCAAAACCGAAATAGCTAGCGGAAATGGCAAAGCTACCACAGTGAGCATCTGGCTACCCGGAACTAAGTAGCCCCTCCGAACTAAAAAATCGTCCTTCGCTAAAGCGCAAAGCCGCTCTTTTATGATCCCTAAACTTGGAATCTTAGGAATTGAAAATCCTATTTCTCACTAGTCACCCAACTTTAGAGTATCGATCTCAATTGCTCCATCTGAGAAAGAAAAAAACTCCCACCAAGTCTGAGCCATGCGAGCTGGCCCCCATCGCCGGGAAGATGAATCGGCACTAGCAAGGATTGACTCCCCTATTTTTGATGGAATGGTTCGCTGAAATCCGAGAAGTCCGCGAAGTCGGACAATTCTCAAACCAAGTATTGTTTTTTTGCTTCGAGGACAAAGAGGGTCCTGGGGGGCGGTCGCCGCTCGGCTTCGACTAGCGAGGAATACAAGTTCACCAAAAACTCCTTGAACCCATCGTGAGATATGGGCGCATCGCCGACTTTGCCGCTGAAGCGAAACACGGCGAGGACTATGACCCATGGTTAATCGCGATGGGACTATCACACTCTGCGCTGCGCTCAAAATACTCACCAGAGAGGAAATCGAAAAATGCATGCCAAAACACCGCAACATCGAGTTTCTAGGCTTTTTACCCTGGATAAACCGGGAAGTCCCCAAAGGTTTGCAAATCCATTTTATTTTGAATAATTACGGTACCCACGAGCGTTCCAACGTCTGAGCCTGGCTCGATAAGCATTTCCGACTTCATCTGCATTTCTCGCCGACGCCAAGCTTCTAGCTCAGCTTGGCGGAGAGGTGGTTCCGAAATCTCGGCAACAAAGGAATCCGTTGTAGGGTATTTTATTCAGCCTCTGATCTTATCGAATCAATCGCCGCTGCTCAAACGCCAAAACGATGACCTAGAGCCTTTCGTCTGGACATCCACAGCAGAGGAAATTCTGACATACATACGCAAAGGGCGGGTTGCCACGGGGCAATCATCGAGTAAAAGCGACACCGTAGACCGGATCTTTGGGACTGATTGTGCAACTGCAGATTTATTTAGTAGCTCAGGGCCTGGCACCCGGTGAGAAACCGATTATTCGTGGCGCAACGCCCCAGAAAGAACATTACCACTCTTTTTCGGGCTAATTCTGACGCCACCAGCTCTAGATCGTCTGACCAAGCATGGTTCTTCACGGAAGTCACAAATAAGTTCATAAGCCGGGAATAGACATAAGCCATTGAACCGCGTAGCTACACATCTAGCTGCAATTTTCCAAACCACTCATATTCGTCATATAAATTAAATTCCCTAAGCCAACCGGTTTTGCAATCCGATCAATGAGCATGATCCGCAGGAACGAGGTGATGGCCCGCAAATTTTCTCACTAACGCTGCCATTACCTATTAAGATGGGGTCAGGAAGATCTATCTCTTCTACCTCAAGGTCTCGTCGAAATTTGACAGCGTTCCTCCGACTCTAAGAAGGGTGTTGTGATCTCCCCTGAAGTCCTCATAGGCCAGCAATCGATGATTCATCACCAGGTCATTCAGGTGAACTCCCTAGCGTTGGCATCGCGTCATCACCACAACCAATGGTGCCGCCAAAAGCAGGTGACAACACAGCGGTCGGCAAAAAAAAGGTTAACTAGCGCAACGAAATTTGCTGGTTGCATATGAGGCTTTTCGACTTTTTCCGGCGAAGCATGGTCACTAAATTGACGGCTCTCGCCTTGGCCACAATGCTGCCCGTGTTTTTAGTAAATAGCATCGTCCTTGTTCTCAACGAGTCGATGGAACACACCCTCCAAGGTGTCGCAATTCAGGGGCAGGCGAGACTAGCCGCTATTCATGGTGCGCATGACAGCTTTTTAACCTGGGACGGCCAGGCTAACATGTGGGTCGGTCTAGGGGCAGGCGGTGCAAATTCCACTCTCGGATTGCAAACTCTAAGCCAGATAGAGCAAGCAAGAAAAAGCCTGAGCACGCAGTTGACTCAACTTGAACATGACGGCTTGGATCCCCAGCAGCTCCACCTTCTTGACTATCTGCGCTCGGCGGTGAAGGGCTATAACCAGATTTGGAACCAAGTAAAGCAATCGGACCAATCAAACCACGCAGAAGCTGCTCTTTTGACATACCGAGGAAACTACCGCGTTTCAAGTGAAGTTAGAAACACTCTCTCCGCACTAGAAGCCTCGATCACTCAAGCCAACTCATCCTCGCTGCAAAGTCTGGCAAATAACATCAAAAAGCAGAATCTTGGGGCTCAGATCATGGACTTCACTGTTTTTTTACTAATGCTTATTTCGGTTTTTGCCATTCGGTCCTCAATGGCGCCGATAAAACTTGTAAGGGATTTTCTGGGCCGCATCACAAAAGGGGACTACTCACTCAATGATACTCCTAGTGCACTAAAAGTAGCGGGGCGCAAGGACGAATTAGGGCTGCTTTTTGATTCGAGCCAATTGCTGGCCAGGGAGCTGTCTGTTGTAGCGAACGAGAGGGAGTCACACGCAAGCAAGCTTGAAAAAATTGCAAGCTTCAATGCGACTCTCGCAGAAGCGGCTCAAGTACTCATATCCACTACCACTGAACAAGGGATGCTGGATGCAATCTGTGTGACCCTGGTAAAGAACCAGAGTGTCCTCTCGGCTTGGATAGTTTGCGCAAACGATCAGGATTACCTTGAGGTAGCAGCTAGTTATTCGGTGGAAGGTTGCTCTTTATATTTTGCCTCGTCAACGGATCCGTCCAAACCAGAAGGCAATAATGTCATCGGTCGAGCCTGGAGAAAGCAGCGCCCAGTTTGGTCTACATTCCGAGCAGGGGGCGCTGATCCCGCTAGCTGGCGGCGAGAGGCGAGCCTAGCCGGCTTTCATGGCTGCATTGCGCTGCCTATTGAGCGAGACGGAAAACCATGGGGCGTAATAGCCATCTGCCTCGGACCGCAAGGCCAAGGTGGCTATGACAAAGATCTTCTGGAAACCATAAGTGACCTGACTGGAAGTATCGCCCTTGGATTTGCCAGAATGGACTCCAGGCTGCGAGAGTTAGAGCTTACTGAAATCCAAAAGGTACTGCTAGAGACTACCTTTGCCGGCATTGGTCTTGTGAATGATCGCCACCTAGTTTGGGCAAACGATCGTTTTACTCAGATTTTCGGCTTTGAAAACCCTAACGACCTTATCGGCACTCAGCGTGCTCCACTTGTAGATGAACTTGATCAAGAATTAATCGACAGAGCTTATGGCAAATTAGCCAACACCGGCTCCGCCTATATTGCTAACCTCCGGATGAGGAGACAGGATGGTCACGAAATCATCTGCGACGTCGCCTTAGGTAAAATACAACGGCACGACCGAGTTAACAGTGTCGTATGGACAGTCCAGGACGTTACCGATCGAAGAAGACTTGAAAGCCAGCTTCAGTATCAAGCAGAACACGATTTCTTAACTGGCATTCCTAATCGAAGGTCGATGCAGGTGCAGCTAAAGGAGGCGATCGAAAGGTCAAAAAGGGCCGGCTCCGTATGCGTCCTTGGAGTGTTAGATCTCGATGATTTCAAGCTCATCAATGATAGATTTGGGCATTCCGCTGGAGACCGCCTGCTAGCTCAATTCGCATCTAGAATCAAGGAGCGGCTGAGATCACCAGACTTCTTTGCTCGGCTTGGTGGTGATGAGTTTGTCCTGATTTTGGAGGGCTATGACGACCTGACAGTCTTTCGACATCTCAAGCGAACCTTTGCTCGGTTGCATAAGGAAGTGGAGGAGCCCTTCAGCCTTGATGACGGTATCGAGATAATTCAGGACGTGTCTATGGGCGTGGCACTCTACCCAAAGGATGCTGACAACCCAGACGACCTCTTTCGCATCGCCGACGGCGCGCTGTATGCCATCAAGTCAAACAAGCTAAACCGATCCGATTGGTGGGGATGTGACACAGATACCGAGTTGGACCAGAAGCTTTCCATTAGTCAGTCGGACGCCTACTCAAAACTGAGTGGAGCGATACTTCGGACAACTCAAGCGTTCCTATCCGAAGTCAACCAACGCTTTGCCGTAGAATTTTCAAAACTACTCAGTCAAGACCGCCAAGCAAGTTCCGTGATGTCAACACTCCCTGACGATGGAGCCCGTCACCTTGTCGAGCAAATTTCGTCTCATCTAGACTTCTTATTTGACCCAGACGGATCACGGGAAAGCAGACGGGAACGGAGTTGGCAAGTCGGCCAGACTCATGGGTTAGTCGGGGTCGAAGGTACACTACTCACCCACTCGGTGACATTATTTCGGCGTATTCTAAGTGAGCAGGCCAGCCGAAGTCGTCTGTCTCCGAGACAGAAGCACCACTTGCAGGCGATAGCTGAAATGCGGCTGCAGGACGATCTAGAAGCGCAGTTGCTAGCGATAGACAGCCTCAAGGAACGCTACTCCAACGCAGTTGTGAATCAGATGCCCGATACCACATTGCGCTGGGCGGACCTCAGCAAGCGCGAAATGAACAGCCTTTCAGAGCTCCCGGGTGTCACATTGGTCTTGCTCCTCCGGCTAGACAATCAAAAGACATTCACAATAGAGAAAATTTCTGGGACCCTGTCTGCTAAGGCAGAAGAGGCAATCGCAAACTTCGGAATAGAAAGGGCCAGCGGGACTCCAACTGCTGGATCGACTTCAGTCACTCAATGGCGCGGGCCATCCATCCGGTCGTGGGAGAAATCGACCATCTTTAGCTCGGGGCGCTTTGCAAGCGACCCTGAATTCAGCGCTTGGCATGAGATGGCCAAGCAATTTGACATACGTTCAATCCTCTCCATTCCCGTGCTAGATACGATCGGTCGTCCGCTAGCAGGACTGGTGCTCTTCAGCAAATATCCCAATCAGTTCGAATCTCATTGGATGAAGCAGTTTGCAGTTGGGGTTGGAAACCGTTTTAGCGAGCTTTGGAGGAGTCGTTCCGCCGGGTTAGGAGAAATGGTGCTAACTCCCGAGGTGGCCAACTATTACCGAGAATGTCTGTTTAGCGGTGGCTTCACCCCATTTTTCCAGCCAATAGTCGACCTCGCTACCGGTAAAGTGGTCTCCGTCGAGGCATTGGCAAGGCTAAAATTGCCAGACGGCCGAATCGTTCCTCCTGGCGACTTTCTACCGCTACTTGGAGAGCTGGAGATGGAACAGCTGTTCCAGTTAGCCCTAGATCATTCCCTTGCCAAACTCGCAGAATGGGACAAGCTAGGGCTTGGGTTAAACATTTCGGTAAATCTCTCTCCGACCACCCTTGTATCTCCGGATTGCGCCAATACAATTCGATCTTCGCTAGAAAAGTGGTCGATTCACCCCTCTCGCCTTATTGTCGAGCTCCTCGAAAGCGAAAGATTGGATCGCCAAGCAAGAGACGAATCAATCGCCAA
>JAJZCF010000003.1 GCA_021846265.1 Actinomycetes bacterium
CGGGTGACAACTAGTAAGTTGCAGTTACTACGACTATTCCTGGCACCAATCACCGCCAGTTGCGGAACAAGGCAGATATCAGTTACCAAATGGAGTGTCTCAGTATGATTAGCCAGGTGCCTTCGTCCTTTACCAACTGGCCAGGTCTAGTCGTCTCCCCCGAGCAAGCGGCGGGTTCTATCCGGGCGATGCCGCAGCGAACCATGAGTTTTCCAGATCACTTAAGGGCCCATGGAGATCTGCGAATGCCAAAGGTCGACTTCGCTTCGCTCGTCGAGATGTTGGACGAAGCAGGGCTGAACGGTCGCGGTGGAGCGGGCTTTCCCACCTCCAAGAAGCTGGCTTCGATGGCGTCATTTATAGGAAAATCAATCGTCGTCGCTAACGGTTCTGAGTCGGAACCCCTTGCGCATAAGGACGCATCTTTACTAATCCATCAGCCTCATCTGGTTCTCGAGGGGATAGCAATAGTCGCCGGAGCCCTTGGGGCGTCGAAGGCTTATCTTATGGCGAAGACTAAAAATCAGATGGTGGTGTCTGCGGTCGAGGCGGCCCTTAGGGAACGTCGGAAATTGAGGTTGGACAAGGTTCCGGTGGCACCCAGGATTGCCGATCCCGGATACACCTCCGGAGTAGAGACATCTATTATTCAGCAACTCAATGGGAAGGGTCCAAAGCCCGCTTACTTTCCCGATAGGCCTATCGCTATAGGCGTTTCCAAGAAGCCAACTTTTATCTCAAATGTCGAAACGTATGCAACGATAGCCCTAATTGTGCGGTCCGGGACCTCTTTTTATCGCTCGATGGGGGTGCAAGGCGGACCGTACGGATCTCAGCTCTTGACCATCGTGTCACACGATGGTGCTTACGTTGTCGTCGAGGTCGAGGTTGGCACGCCCATTAGCGAGATAATTAGCTACGCCCAGATCGACACCAGTGCGGCTAGTTCTGTACTGATGGGTGGCTACTTCGGTCAGATCGTACCGCCCGATCGGATCGCCGACCTGAAACTTAATCAGCCCGAATTGAGGAAATTGGGCCTCGGAGTAGGGGCCGGAATCATCGGTTTCTCTTCGGCCTGTCCGTTGGTGGAAGCCTCTGGAATAGTAGCGTACCTTGCATCGCAGACGGCAGGCCAATGTGGCCCGTGCTTCCTTGGCCTTCCTGCTCTCGCCAAGGAGATCGGTCGTCTCGCTCACGGTGCAGCAATGCCAAAAGGGGTGGAGGAGATCGGTCGCCTCGCTGACCAGATAGTTGGACGCGGTGGTTGCGCCATGCCAGACGGTGCGGTAATCATAACTAGGTCGGTAATGAAAAACTTTCCTGATGAGGTAAGGGTCCATGAATCCGGCAGGTGTTCGTTTGCCAATGGCCGTCCTAACTTTTTTGGGACTAAATACGAGAGGCTGGGGCGGAATTGAAGCCGATAGCCAGAATCGCGATCAATCCGATTGCTTGCGACGGACACGGAATTTGCGCCGAACTCCTGCCCGAGCTGATCCACTTAGATGACTGGGGCTATCCAAAGATTGTGCACGAAGACCTCCCCATAGAACTTTTGGATCACGCAAGGAAAGCCGAGAAGCTATGTCCGGTACTTGCATTTTTGATCTATTACCCGACCAGCTCAAAGTAAATTCATCGTCTATAGTGTGGCGACTGCCGCCCGCTTTGACGGCGGGATGGCGCTGTTTTCGTTTTGATTCCTTCGGGTGGTTCTGGTTATTTTGGAGGTCAATATGTCAGTAGGCTTCGATCACGGCGGCAGTTTTGCTGGCAACGATGCCGCCGTTGTGGTGCTCCATGGATTCACTGGCTCACCGGCGAGCTTTATTCCCCAGGTAGACGCGCTGATAGCTGAGGGATTTAGGGTGGAGGTTCCCCTGCTTCCCGGGCACGGCACGACGGTCGAGGAGCTCGCCGAGACGCGTTTCGACGACTGGTGGAGGGAAGCTTCATCGGCTATCGAGAGGGTGATCGGAGAGGGTCTTCCGACCTTCGTCATGGGTTTGTCCATGGGAGGAACCTTGACCTTGAAGGCGGGAGTGACTTTTGATACTCTGAAGGGCCTCATACTGATCAATCCAGCCATTGAGCCCCCAGCGGCAAGTTTTTTGGAACTGGCGAGATCGCTTGTTGAAGGTGGGAACAAGTTCTTGCCGGCGGTGGGTTCCGACATTAAAAAGGAAGGTATCAGTGAGCCCTCCTACCCCGAGACTCCGATAGAGGCGGCGATATCTCTATTTGAGTCATTTGACGCAATCGTCGAAGGGCTCCCGTCGATCAAGGTCCCGGCCCTGCTATTTAATTCACTGGAAGACCATGTAGTGCCTACCTCTACTTCTGACTTTTTGCTCTCCAAGTACGGGGCGAAAATTGAGAGAATTTGGCTTAAAGACTCGTTCCATGTGGCAACGGTCGATAACGACTCCGAGCTTTTGACCGAGAAATCCATAGAGTGGATCCGAGCCAATTCATGATATGCCCACATTAGTGAGGTCAAATGGGTGAAGATCCGCCAGTTTTTGTGAACCTCAGCTCTTTGGCGATTTGGTTCGAGCGAACTCGCCTAAGCCCGAAGTTTTCCAAATTTGAACTGAGACGCCTCTCGGTATGTGAATTTCAGTTGCCAATTACTCCAGAAGGAGATCTTTGGCTTTAGGATCTCTGACATGTCCAGTCGTATTTCTCCAAAAGAGGTCGCCCATGTGGCGATGCTCGCTCGGCTTTCCCTGACCGACGAAGAGGCGGAGCTCTATGCCTCCCAGCTGTCTTCCGTTTTGGATCACGCCAGTGATATCGAGTCTTTAGATATCCATGATCTAGAGGTCACCGCCCATCCACTTGGACTTGTAAATCGGACCAGGAGCGATTCTGTCGTTTCCGGACTGAGCCAAGCAGAAGCCTTGTCTCAAGCGCCCGATGAAGCGCAAGGTATGTTCTCTGTGCCGCCGGTCTTGGGTGAGCCGTCATGAGCGAGATGACCAATATGAGCGCTTTCGAAATAGCAGAGTCGGTTAATAACCAAACAGTGACGGCGACATCGGTCGTCGAGAAGTCCCTGGCTCTAGCGGAGGCCCTTAACTCCAAATTGAATGCCTTCTTAGCTATAGACCGAGAGGGCGCATTGCGGGCGGCGGCGAAGGTCGATTCGATTATCGCCAGTGGTGGATCCCCCGGCCGACTAGCGGGGGTTCCGATAGCCCTGAAGGACAACATGTGCAAGGTCGGCCTACCGACCACCTGCGGTTCCAGGATCTTGCAGGGTTGGATTCCTCCATATGACGCGACGGTGACGAAACTCCTAGAAAGCGAGGGGGCGATCATCGTCGGCAAGACCAACCTTGACGAGTTCGCGATGGGTTCCTCTACCGAGAACTCGGCCTACGGCCCAACCCTCAATCCCGTCGATCTAACGAGGGTGCCAGGTGGTTCTTCGGGTGGGTCGGCATCGAGCGTAGCGGCGGGGATCGTCCCAGTCGCTCTGGGATCAGATACCGGTGGGTCTATTCGCCAACCAGCTTCGCTATGCGGGGTAGTCGGGGTCAAACCCACCTACGGGAGGGTCTCCCGGTATGGCCTCGTCGCCTTTGCTTCGTCATTGGATCAGATCGGACCCTTTTCTTCTTCCGTGATGGACTCTGCTTTAACCTTGGAAGTAATAGCCGGTTTCGACCTCAAGGATTCGACTTCCTACGACGAACAGATGGGCTCGCTCAGTGCGCAAAAGGGCCTTTCTGTCGAAGGGTTGCGGGTGGGGATGGTCACGGAGTTTGTCGAAGGTAGCGATTTGGAGGTAGTTAGCGCCCTTAGGGACGCCGCCAACGCACTCACCAGCCTCGGGGCGGATGTCGTCGAGATCTCCATTCCCGAGACGAAGCTCGGCCTTTCTGCTTATTACCTGATCGCTCCGGCCGAAGCTTCGTCTAATCTGGCCCGCTTTGACGGGGTGCGCTTCGGGCTTAGGGTAGAGGGCTCAAACATTGAAGAGACAAACGTGCTAACCCGAACTAAAGGATTTGGTGCGGAGGTAAAAAGGCGGATCATGCTTGGGACATACGCCTTGTCCTCGGGCTACTATGACGCCTATTATGCCAAGGCCCAGCAGGTCAGGACATTAATTAAGTCGGGATTCGAGCGGGCTTATCAGCAGGTGGACGTGTTGATTTCCCCCGTCTCGCCTACTACGGCATTCAAGCTCGGAGAGAAGTCCCTCGATCCGTTGGCGATGTATCTTTCCGATGTCTGCACAATCCCGAGCAACCTAGCGGGCCACCCGGCGATGTCGATGCCTTACGCTTTGGATTCCAAGGGTCTCCCAATAGGAGTCCAGATATTAGCCCCGGCCCTCAGGGAGGATCTGATGTTTAGATTGGCCTTCGCTTTGGAGGGGTCGTCGACGGGAGCGCCTTCACTGGACGATTCGATAAAGGAGGCGATAAATCGTGGCTAACGCAGAGACCGATCTGAAAGATCTTGGTGTTCGTGGGGAATCTGATTTTCTCCCAGATGGGTGGGAACTCGTCTGCGGACTCGAAGTGCATACGGAACTGAAGACAAAGACCAAACTTTTTTGCGGCTGTGCAAACGTCTTTGGCGCACAAGCCAATACCAACGTCTGTCCGACCTGCTTAGGCCTTCCGGGATCGCTGCCGGTGCTAAATGAGAGGGCTTTAGAGATAGCGGCGATGATCGGGCTGGCGCTCTCTGCGAAAGTACAGGCGTCGATCTTCCATCGCAAGAACTACTTCTATCCCGACATGCCAAAAGATTTTCAGATCTCTCAGTATGACATACCGTTGAACGCCGACGGATACCTGATCTTGCCTAGCGGCAAGCGGATCGGAATCGAAAGGGCGCACGTCGAAGAGGACACCGGAAAGATTACCCACCTGGGTGGGGCGTCGGGAAGGATCCACGGAGCGGAGCGGGCGCTCATCGACTACAACCGCAGCGGAGTACCGTTAGTTGAGATAGTTTCGCGACCCGATATAGCCTCGCCCGAAGAAGCCAGAGAGTACGTCAGCGAACTCCGCTCCACGCTGGTGGCGATTGGAGCATCTGACGGAAAGATGGAGGAGGGCTCGTTGAGGGTCGACGCCAACGTTTCGGTGCGGCCAATAGGAGAGACGCCTTTTAGAACTCGTTGTGAGATCAAGAATTTGAACTCGCTTCGCTCATTAGTCCGTGCAATTACCTTCGAAGCTCACAGGCAGGTCGCCGCTTATCTAGCCGGCGAGAAGGTAACCCAGCAGACCAGGCATTGGGATGAAAGTGCCGGCCGAACAGTCGCCCTTCGAAACAAGGAAGAGGCGGAAGACTACAGGTACTTCCCCGAGCCCGACCTTGTGCCACTTAGACCAAGCGAAGAGTGGATCGAGGGACTAAGGTCTCAATTGGGCGAGCTTCCAAAGGAGAGGCGGGCGAGGCTCGTTGAGAGTCTTGGGTTAACTGACACAAACGATCAGATTGAGACGGCGATATCTGTCGAGTTGTACCCCTTCGCTCGCTCGGCATTAGCTGCGGGACTTGACCCGAAGATTACGGTAGCTCGTTGTGCAAATGAGCTTGCGAGCTTGGCACCGTTGGATGAATCATTTGAGATCTCCTGGTTTGTTGAGCTGTTAAGGATGGAGACAAATGGCGAAGTGTCTGCGACGCAAGCCAAGTCGATCCTCGCCGAAGTCGCAAAGAACCTCATATCACCGAAGGCCGCCCAGGAGCGACTGGGTTTTTCACAGCTCACAGACGATCAATTGACCAAAACGATCAATGAGGCAATTCTGCAAAATCCAAAGGAGTGGGAGCGTTTTCGGACCGGAGAGGCACAGCTGCAGGGCTTTTTTGTCGGGAAGATTATGAAAGCAACTTCGGGAAAGGCCGACGGAAAGGCCGTTGTTAGGATTTTACTTGCCACAGCAGAGCAACGTTGAGGTCTGGTCATTGACCAGGGCCATCGACATATAAGGTGCAGAAGAGAACTTTGAGAAGTCGGACTTGGGAGTGGTGAGATTGAACCAGAATCGGGACCTTTCGGATAAGAGGCCATCGAGCAAGGTTGTTACGGATGGGTATCGCAGGGCACCGGCCAGGGCGATGCTTAGGGCGGTTGGTATGGAGGACGAGGACTTTCAAAAGCCACAGGTGGCCGTAGCGTCCTCCTTCAACGATGTAACTCCTTGCAACATGTCCCTCGCAGAGCTGACGCGCCACGCCAAGATGGGCATTCGCAAAGCGGGCGGCTACCCATTTGAGTTCTCAACGATCGCAGTGTCCGACGGCATCTCTATGGGTTTCGAGGGGATGAAGGCCTCCTTGGTCTCTCGGGAGATAATCTGCGATTCGGTTGAGGCGATGATGCACGCAGAGGGGTTTGACGCGATGGTCACACTCGCTGGATGCGACAAGTCGCTCCCGGGCATGTTGATGGCGGCAGCTCGATCGAATGTGCCCTCGGTCTTTCTCTACGGCGGCACGATCCTGCCTGGCCATCTAAACGGCAAATCGATCGATTTGGTGGATGTCTTTGAAGCGGTTGGGTCCTACTCTGCTGGGGCATTGACCGACGAAGAACTTTCGCTAATCGAGAGGAATGCCTGTCCGACCATAGGTAGCTGTGGCGGCATGTTTACCGCCAATACCATGGCTTCTGTCGCCGAGGCCCTCGGAATGAGCATCCTCGGATCGGCCTCAGCCCCAGCGGTAGACAGGAAGCGGACGGATTTTGCCTTCCTTTCGGGGGAGATGGCGGTCAATCTCTTGGTAGAAGGGATTACTACGAGGCAGATCCTGACCAAGGCGGCTTTTGAGAATGCTATCTCGGCGGTCATGGCGCTAGGTGGATCGACCAATGCAGTACTTCACCTGATGGCGATCGCATTTGAGGCAGAAGTCGATCTGACCTTGGACGACTTCAACCGGATCGCCAAGAGGGTACCCCATATCGCCGATACGAAGCCACACGGGAAATTCCATATGAGCGATATTGACGCTATTGGGGGAATTCCGGTAGTTCTTCAGGAGTTGGCTAGCCGTGGATTGCTTAATCTTGACGCACTAACCGTCAGTGGCAAGACAATGGGGGAGAACCTCGATGCGATTAATCCACCCAAGCCCGACGGGGTTGTGATCCATGGCCTTGACAACCCGATCCATAAAGTCGGTGGAATCGCTATCTTGTCCGGTTCGCTAGCCCCCAAGGGCTCGGTCGTAAAAGTTGCTGGAATCGACATAGATTACTTTGAGGGGACTGCGAGGGTGTTCAACGGTGAGGAAGCGGCATTGGACGCCATTCTCGCAGGTGAAATTGAGCCGAACACCGTTGTAGTAATACGCTATGAGGGTCCAAAGGGTGGACCTGGCATGCGTGAGATGCTCGCAGTAACGGGTGCGATGAAGGGTGCGGGTAGGGGCGCCGACTCGGCACTGGTTACCGACGGGCGATTCTCCGGGGGAACCCATGGACTGTGTATTGGCCACGTCTCGCCCGAAGCGGTCGATATGGGACCAATCGCTCTCGTAAAAGACGGAGACAAGATAGTCATCGATGTCGAAAAGCACACCCTCGATCTCGTTGTTGACGCAAAGGAACTTGCCGATCGGCAGGCGGGAGTGACCCATCCAGAGCCGAAATATACACGAGGATTTCTGGCAAAGTACGCAAAATTAGTCAAAGGAGCTGAAATAGGTGCCGTTACCGGAGCCTAAAGAGGCTCTGCCAGCGTCTAGTATGTCTCAATGGCAAATTTCGCCTCTGAGATCGTAGTACTTCCTTCGTAGCGTAGCGGGTCACCCGGTGCGCTACAAGACCTCCCCCTCCGGGAGGTCTTTTTGTTTATCCGCACCAAAAGTGGTTCGTTCGTTTTGAGTTTGAGGAGGCTGTAGGGTCTTTGGGCGAGAACGGCCGTGTGTTGGATGAGTCCACCGAAGCTTCGGTGGAAAAGTGTAGGTCGCAGGTGAATGGCGATCGAGTGCAGTGAGACGGCACCCAGATTGGGGCCGAAGTTCTAGCTTTGAGGAGTCAGCAAGATGCAACTGACAGGTGCCCAGGCGCTGATCAAAAGTCTTGAGATGGAGCAGGTCGAGGTTATATTTGGCCTTCCCGGAGGGGCGATTCTTCCGGTATATGACCCACTTTTGGACTCGACCATCAGGCATATCCTGGTAAGACACGAACAGGGTGCTGGCCACGCCGCCGAGGGCTATGCGCACGTCACGGGGCGTCCGGGTGTTGCGATGGTCACCTCGGGGCCAGCGGCTACGAATATCGTTACCGCCCTTGCCGATGCCTACATGGACTCGATCCCTCTGGTAGTGATAACCGGGCAGGTCGGGACGAGCTTGATTGGAACCGACGCCTTTCAAGAAGCCGATACTACCGGGATCACGATGAGCGTTACCAAGCACAACTGGTTGATTACCGACGCCTCGCAGATTCCAACGGTCGTCCGAGAGGCCTTCCACGTCGCCACGACCGGCCGACCGGGTCCAGTTTTGATTGACCTGCCAAAGGACGTTTCTAACCAGACCATGGAGTGGTATTGGCCCGAGAGTGTGGATCTTCCGGGGTATAAGCCGACGCTTAAGGGTCATCCAAAGATGATCCAGGAAGCCGCAAAGCTGATCTCGAAGGCGCTTCGTCCGGTCCTCTACGTCGGGGGTGGCGTGCTAAGAGCGGGTGCGACCAAAGAACTTTTGGCTTTGGCCGAGCACTGTAGAATACCAGTCGTTACGACCCTGATGGCGAGGGGAGCATTCCCAGACGAGAACCCACTTTGCCTCGGGATGCCGGGTATGCACGGCAACTACACGGCGGTAACTTCGATGCAGAAGTCCGATCTATTGATTACCTTGGGGGCACGCTTTGACGATCGTGTCACGGGCAATGTCGCAGGCTTTGCCCCCTACGCCAAGGTGATTCACGTCGATATCGACCCCGCCGAACTCGGTAAGATCAGAAACCCAGACGTCCCGATTGTTGGGGATCTGAAGTTGGTGATTCCCGAGTTGACAAGGGAGATCAAGAAGTTAAAGGTCGATATTAAGACCCAGTTAGAGCCGTGGATCGCCGAGCTTAATACTTGGCGTGAGAAGTATCCACTCAGCTACAACCAGGACCCAGGTGGCCGCCCGCTAAAGCCGCAGTATGTCATCGAGAGGTTGAGGCAGATGGCACCGCCAGACACCATCGTAGTGTCTGGGGTTGGTCAGCATCAGATGTGGGCGTCACAGTTTTGGAAGTTCAACCACCCAAATACCTGGGTGAATTCGGGTGGACTCGGAACTATGGGTTTTGCGGTTCCGGCGGCTCTTGGCGCAAAGGTCGGCAGGCCGGACAAGGTGGTCTGGGCAATTGACGGCGACGGCTGTTTTCAGATGACTGCGCAGGAACTCGTTACCGCTACCGCCGAGAGGATCCCAATCAAGGTAGCTATCCTAAATAACGCCTACTTGGGGATGGTGAGGCAGTGGCAGGAGATGTTCTATGACCAGCGCTATTCGGAGGTATACCTCTCTCCTGACCTCCCTGACTACGTCAAGTGGGCCGAGGCGATGGGATGCGTCGGGATAAGGGTCGACAGCGCAGATGAGGTCGAAGTCGCTATCGAGAAGGCAAACTCTATAAATGATCGTCCGGTTGTGATCGACTTTAGGACAGACACTTGGGAAAAGGTATTTCCAATGGTGCCAGCGGGTAAGACAAATGACGAGATAGTTATCGGACCACAAGAGATGGAGAAAAAGTGACCTTTTCGAGTTCGGTGGTCCCAATGGGGGGCAATAGGGCCAATTTAGAGGCGAAACACCACGTCTTGTCGGTGTTGGTCGAGAATAAATCGGGCGTGCTAGCCCGCATCGCACAGCTCTTTTCGAGGAGAGGGTACAACATCTACTCCCTCTCGGTGGCTCCGACTGAAGATGAAAGGTTTTCGCGGGTCACCATCGTCGTTGACGTCGAATCCGCTCCTTTGGAGCAGATAACAAAGCAACTTCACAAACTGATCAACGTCCTAAAGATCTCCGAGATCAATGCCGCACAGGCCGTAGAGTACGAGCTGTTGATGGGGAGCATCTCGACCTCTTCCGAGACTCGATCCGAGTTGATTGAACTCGTGCGAATTTTTGACGGAAAGATCGTCGATGTCGGCTTCGACAAGCTGACGGTGATGCTCGCAGGTACTCCCAAAATGCTCGATGACTTTGAGGCGCTGCTCGGTGCGTACCCGATCGTTGAAATACAGCGAACTGGTAGGGTGGCTTTGCAGAAGTTGGACCGAAGCGCTCCGACTAGAGCGAGATCCAAATCAGGAAAGGCGTCTTAAATGGCGAAGATGTACTACGAGGCCGATGCTGACCCCAGCCTGTTACAAGGCAAAAAGGTGGCGATCATCGGTTATGGTTCGCAAGGTCATGCCCATGCACTCAATTTGGCCGATTCAGGAGTAGATGTTGTAGTTGGGTTAAGGCCCGGCTCGGCTTCGGCGGAGAAGGCCAAGGCTTCGGGTCTCAGTGTGGCCTCGGTTTCCGACGCCGCTAAGTCGGCGGATCTCATCATGTTTTTGGCCCCGGACACCGTGCAAAAGAAGATTTACGATGAGGAGGTAGTCGCCAATCTGCGCCCAGGCGTAGCGATAGCCTTCGCCCACGGCTTCAACGTTAGGTTTGGACAGATAGAAGCCCCGGCAAATGTCGACGTGATCATGATTGCGCCAAAGGGCCCGGGTCACCTGGTAAGGAGAACTTACCAAGAGGGTGGCGGAACGCCATCTCTTATTGCAGTAGCCCAGGACGCTACGGGGAAAGCGCACGATCTTGCCCTCGCCTATGCACACGCCATTGGATCAACGAAGGCTGGGGTACTCGACACCACCTTCTCCGAGGAGACTGAGACGGACCTTTTCGGGGAGCAGGTAGTGCTCTGTGGCGGTTTGGCTTCTCTGGTCCAGGCAGGATTTGAGACCCTAGTCGAGGCGGGATATCAGCCCGAGTCCGCCTACTTCGAATGCCTCCATGAGCTAAAGCTGATCGTTGACCTCCTTTATGAAGAGGGGCTATCTGGAATGTGGTTCTCAGTATCGGAGACCGCCGAATACGGAGGCTTGAGCCGTGGTCCGAGGATTGTGACTTCGGAGACTAAGGCTGAGATGAAGAGGGTATTGGACGAGATCCAGTCGGGCAAGTTTGCTTCAGAGTGGATTGCCGAGAACGAAGCTGGTCAAGTCCACTTTAACGAACTAAGGGCAAAAGCTAATGCCCATCAGATAGAGGGCGTTGGAGTACAACTCCGCGGGATGATGCCATTCTTGTCGGCGGGAAAGAAGTCGATTAGGGATATTTCCGGGGGCTGATCTAGATCTCCGATCCCCTTGTAGAACTCCAGGGTGCCAGGCGAGCCCACTTTGTCGAGAGGGTAAATCTCTTTCAGGCGATATACCGGGCGTATCTTGCGGCCTTTGGTTTGGGTATTTTGGCGGACGTCGTGGCGAGTGCCACGGCGTCTATGTCTGCGGTACCATCGGACCGGAGTGTGCTTGCTGGGCATCTGGCCATGGGTGGCGACATGCTTTGGCTTATGGCGATCTTTTTCGGGATCAGGAGTGGCTCAAGGGGCGGCCCATTGGGGCTTTTAGGTTCAGAGATTCAGATGATACTTCTGTCACCCTATCCAGTGGAGCGTTTTTTGCGCTCGAAGCTGGCGGTTTCGTTACGCCATAGCCTTTTTGTCGGCGTAATTGCCGGAGGAGTAATTGGGGTCTCACTAGCTCATCTGTTGGCGAGCAAGAATGCTTGGCAGTCGACTGCGTCCAGTATCAGTTTCGCTATGGTGGTGACGATAAGCTACCAAGCCTCGGCGGCGATAATCTCGGGAGCACGGGCTCGAATAGCATATTTTAGCTTGGCGGAGGTCGTGGTCTTAGCGCTCGCAGGGGCCTTGTGGCTCCTCGACCCAACCTCTTTTGTAAGACTGATGCCCGGCGGACTCATCATGATGGCGGGATTCGGTGCGAGGGTAGCGCTAATCTCGGGGACGTTGTTTTTTGCGCTCGCTTTCTCCATAGTCGTCATAGCTCTGGGCCTCTTTCTCATACCCGGGGTCGATCCGGAGATCCTCCAACGAAGGGCGAGGTTGATCGGAATAATCCGTTTTGCAGCGACCTTTAGGGATTTCAGGACGGTGGCTTTGATGAGAAGGTCACTCGTTGGAGACAGGATACGCCCAAGGACGACATTCACCGAGCCATTTAGAAGGCTCGTTTTTGAAAAATTCCCCGACCTGTGGCGGAGTCTAATTCCGGCGCTGAGGTGGGGATATTCCAAGGTGGTTAGGGTTGTTTTGTTAGAGGGCGTGATATTTGTTTCGGCAAAATACGCCGTGGATACCTCGCCACTTCTCGCCCTCCCGGGGATCATCGCTGGCTGGTTGATCGGAATAGAGCTCACCGATGCACTAAGCCAGGAGGTGGATCATCCCGAGATTGTTTCTCTCAGTCCAATCGAAAGAGGGAGGGTCGAGAGGATACTGGTGATCGGACCTTTGATAGTCGGATTAATCCTCGCCATCCCGTCCTTTATCCTCCTTGGAATACTCCCTGGTGGTGGAGAGAACACAATCATGGGCCTTTTGATTGCGATTCCGATACTTTCAAGTGGACTCGTCGGAGCGGGGATATCTGCGCTTGGCAAGGGCGGAGCCGAAAGTGCACTTTCCATGATGGCGGCGGACTCCGTACAGATGGTAAAGATGGTGTTAGAGTTCCTGCCGATACTCATCGCCGGATGCGGATTTATATCCGTCTTTGAAGCTAGAGGAATGGCGAGTGATCCAGCGAACCTTTATTCAACGCTGATATCCGCCGGAACTTTCTCACTGATTGTACCCATCGCCGGTTCGGCTTGGATAAGAAGAAGGATCCCAGAGACGTGAGCGATACAGGTAAGAGGATTTCTCAGCCCAAGGGCAAGACCGGTGCGATCAGCTTTAAATCGATATCGAAGTCCTTCGATGGAACTCCGGCGGTAGCGGGGGTTAGCTTCGAAGTTAACCAGGGAGAGGCGGTCATCCTCGTTGGCCATAATGGCTCCGGCAAGACGACTCTTTTGCGAATTTTGTCTGGCCTTTCTAAGGCCGATTCTGGAGACGTCCTGATATTTGGGGCGAGAGCAGGTTCGAAGGACGCCAGGAGCGTGCTCTCTGTCGCCTTCGACACGCCTTCCCTGTACGACGACCTATCGACGATCGAACACCTCTACTTTTCGGCGAAGCTGTGCGGTATGGACAACCCAGAGAAACCCGCCGAGGACTTGCTGGATCGATTCGGACTCATTCATGTGAAGGACCGCATGCCGAGTGGTTTTTCTAGGGGCATGCGGCAAAAAGTCGCGCTTGCTATGGCATTTATTCGCCCCTTTAAGGCGATGATTATTGACGAACCCTTCGTCGGTCTAGACCAGTCCGGCAAGAATACCTTGCTGGAGTTGATCGGCGAGAACTTGAAGGAGAAGAAGTCCTTTTTGGTCGCTTCTCACTCACTTGATCTGCTCGGCATCGCCAACAGATGCGTCGCATTGTCCTCCGGTGAGATCGCCTACGACGGCCCGGTTTCTAAGGCAAAGCTAGACGAGTTGCTGGGCTAGCTTAACCCGCCGGGTCTGTTACTTTGACTCGGGCCTTCGCCCACGGTTCGGATCCCTCCGCTATTTCCATTTCCGCCAGCTCACCCTCGATGACGAGAGCGCGCCGCAGGTCATCCGCTATAAGCCGCAGGGACGCAAGTCGCTTCTTGTCGACTCCTATCTCTACTGAGTCAATCGGTGTCTTTACGGAAACCTTCGCTTCGGTCTTGGTCTTGCGAAGCTGCGACATCAAACTCGATGCCAATTCGAGTAGGGCTTGGTCGCTGCTTTCGTCGAGTGGTGCTAAGTCAACCCCGAAAAGCTCCTTGGCAAATGACGCTGCGAGGATAGAGGGATCGCCCTCTTTTGGCCAACTAGTTTGGTGAACCGACCCCTCGTTCCACCAGGACCACGCCTCCTCCGTCGAGAACGGTAGGTATGGGGCCAGCAAGCGGAGTGAAACAGATATCCCAGTTAATAGCGTCACTCTCGCAGAGACTGCGGCGCCGTAGTCGATTCTCATGGACCCGTCTGAGGAGATCTCCCCGTAGCCGCGAAGTTTGACGAACTCTAAATAGTCGTCACAGAACTCCCAAAAGAACTTCTCGGCGACCTCTATTCCCTTGGTGTGGTCGTAATCTTCTAAGGCGGCGGTCGCTTCCCTGACGGTCTGAGAGAGTCGTGCTAATAGTGCGACATCTATCGGTTTGAGTGACACTTTGGTACTTTTATCCGCCTGTTCGAGGGGCTGTTGGATTAATCCAAGTACGAAGCGAGAAGCGTTAAGAATCTTTATCCCGAGTCTTCTGCCGACCTTCATCTGGCCTTCTTCGGCGGCGGTGTCGACCCCTGGCCGACCCCCAGAGGACCAGTAGCGAAGTGCGTCTGCCCCATGAGCTTTTACCAGAGGAAGAGGGGTGACGACGTTTCCCTTGGATTTAGACATCTTTTTCCTGTCGGGATCTAGGACGAAACCGGAGATGATGGCTGATTTCCAAGGGGCGACCCCGTGGGCGAGCTCTGACCTTAGGAGGGTGTAGAAGAGCCAGGTCCTGATGATGTCTTGGCCCTGTGGGCGCAGGTCCATCGGAAAAAGTCGATCAAATAACTCTGGCTCATCGAGCCAGTCCGCTGCGATCTGCGGCGTGAGTGACGATGTAGCCCAGGTGTCCATCACGTCGGGGTCGGCGACGAAACCGTGCGGCTGGTTTCGCTGGGATTCCTGATAGCCGGGGGGTGCCGAGCTCTGAGGATCCAATGGCAGGAGGCTTTCGTCCGGAATGATCGCTTTGTCGAAGATCGGTTCGGCCAGCTCATCTAGCGGGTACCAGACAGGGATGGGTATCCCAAAGAACCTCTGGCGGGATATGTTCCAATCCGAGTTGAGACCCTCAACCCAGTTGTCGTATCTCACCTGCATGAATTTCGGTACCCAACTGATGTGTCCGCCGAGCTCGATGAGGCGAGGCTTCTTGTCGAGTGTCTTGATAAACCACTGGCGGGACGCAACGATCTCGAGTGGCTTGTCACCCTTTTCAAAGAATTTCACCGGGTGGACTATTGGTTTTGGCTCGCCGATGAGGTTGCCCGAATCCTTGAGGAGTTCGAGGATTCGCCGGCGGGCGCCATTAGCGGCCTTCTGGGCTATCTCCTGGTAGGCCAGTTCGGCCGCTTTTTGATCCCTGGTAGGCCAGTTGTCGCTTCCAAAAGGAATAGAAGGCAAGAACCTACCGTCCCTCCCGACGATCAGCCTTATCGGAAGGGAGAGTTCCTTCCACCAAGTGACATCGGTGAGGTCGCCGAATGTGCAGACCATCGCAATGCCGGTGCCCTTGCTTGGGTCTGCTAGATGATGGGTGACTATGGGCAACTCGACGCCAAAGAGCGGGCTGTAGGCCCTATCGTCGAGGAGGCCGCTGAATCGCTCGTCATCTGGGTGGGCCACGAGGGCGACACAAGCCGGGATCAGCTCGGGCCTAGTCGTCTCAATTTCAACCGAGCCGCCACTTTTCAGAACGAATCGTACTCGATGATAAGCGCTTGGGACTTCACGGTCTTCGAGTTCTGCCTGGGAGACTGCGGTCCTAAAATCGACGTCCCATAAGGTCGGGGACTCTTGGGAGTACAGTTCGCCCTGCTTTATTAGCCGGACGAATGAAGTCTGGGAAATCTTTTGCGACCTTGAGCCGACGGTAGAGTATGTCTTCGTCCAGTCGACTGACAACCCAATTGTTCGCCAGAGCTCTTCGAAGATCTGCTCGTCTTTTGAGGTCAACTCCTCACAGAGTTCGATAAAGTTCCGCCTAGATATCGGAATCTGGTCTTTTGATGGTTCGGATGGGAGAACAAAGTTTGGGTCGTAGGGAACCTCAGGCTCGCAACGAACCCCAAAGTAGTTCTGTACCCTGCGCTCGGTTGGAACTCCGTTATCATCCCAGCCAATCGGATAGAAGACCTCGTGCCCGAGCATTCTCTTGTACCTTGCGACTATGTCGGTGTGGGTGTAGGAGAGTACGTGACCGATGTGAAGCGAACCCGAGACCGTTGGCGGAGGGGTATCAATTGAAAAGATCGGCTTTTTGGAGTCGGGATCAAAGCGGTAGATGCCCCTCTTCTCCCAGACTTCGCTCCACTTTGCCTCTAGGCCTTCCGCACTAGGCCGTTCGGGTAGTGAGATGTTCATGTAAGGTCGATCCTTTTTTGGTACAAGTTCGCAGGTCAGTTTTATTAGAGATTAGTTGCCCAGAGTGCCGCCAACCAAAGTAACCACGATTTAGCTGTGGCGGGAATTCGCTCCAATTTCCGCCTGGTGCGAGGCGGAAATCGACGCTAAGCCAGGTGAATAGGCGCTGAGGCACCATAGATGGCCACCGAGACAGGACTTAGGGCCGAGCATGGTTATTGTTTAGTCCGCCTTCGCTGCTAATGGAACTTCTATAGTCGAGGGGTCAACTAGAATTGACTAGTTATGCCCCGCCTTTTTGATACCCAATCTTCCGAGATAGTCGATATTGTCCCAAGTACCGAGGGGAAGTTCTCTATGTACGTCTGCGGCCCCACCGTATACGATGAGCCGCACCTTGGACACGGTCGTTTTACCTTGGTATACGACATTCTGCGGCGATATCTGAAGTATCGAGGGGTCGAAGTTCGCTTCGTATCGAACATCACTGACGTCGACGACAAGATTATTACCAGGGCCGCCGAACTCGGGATTAGCGCAGGGGAGCTCGCAAAGAGGTACGAAGAGGTCTGGTGGGATTTGATGGAGCGACTCGGAGTCGAGAAGCCCGACGAGACCCCGCACGCTACCGACTGGATAGCTCAGATGCTCGAGCTGGTGACGGAAATGGTCTCAACCGGAGTCGCCTACGAGACAACAGACGGTGTCTACCTCGAGGTCGCAAAGGTCGATGGGTATGGCCTTCTGGCGAGGCAGAATCTGGCGGACCTCCGTAGTGGAGCTCGAGTGGAGGTCGATGAGCAGAAGAAGTCTCCTTTGGATTTTGCCCTGTGGAAGAGGACTCCGGAGACTGAGTGGGGGTGGGAATCAAAGTTCGGTTTCGGACGCCCAGGCTGGCATACCGAGTGTGTCGCTATGGCATTGGGAATACTAGGAGAGGGCTTTGATCTCCATGGAGGCGGTATGGATCTAGCATTCCCACACCATGAGAATGAGCGGGCCCAAGCTGTCGCGATGGGAAAGAACTTTGCCCGGCACTGGATGCACAACGGTTTTGTCATGGTCGGGGATGAGAAAATGGCTAAGAGCCTTGGAAACTTCACGACCCTGAAAGACCTGCTGGATTCGACCGACCCGAGGGCTTATCGGCTTTTAGTCGCTCGATCTCATTATCGGGCGCCGCTAGAGGTGACAGCGGAGATCCTTCAGGACGCGGCCAGATCTCTTGAGAGAATAGACGCCTTTGCCAGGAGATTTGCCGATGTCGTTTTGGAAAGACCTGAGGTTGCTCCGAGCAAAGAAGTTATTGACGGCTTCAATGAGGCGATGGATGAGGACCTGAACTCGCCGGTTGGCCTGGCACACGTCTTTGAAGCGATCACTCGGGCGAACTTTGCATTAGACCGGGCTCTGAACGAAGAGGCAGTTTCCAACGCAAAGGCTGCCCTTTTATTGCTTGGGACACTCGGGATAGTGGTCCAGGACAGGCTTGAGGTTCCACAAGAGGTGATAGCGCTGGCCGAGCAGAGGAAGGTTGCACGTTCGGAGAAGGATTTTGCAGCCGCAGACAAATATCGGGACGAGATCCTACAACTCGGCTACGTCGTTGAAGATTCCGATTTGGGATTCAGGTTCAGAAAGGCCTAGTGGGAACGGTTTTTCGGAGGCTGGTTGTCTCTGAAAATTAAAGTTTCAGAATTACTTTCCTAAACGGAGCACGTTATGTTACTAGATGGTAATATAACTGAAGATTTCCGGGCGCTTATCGAAAGGCGGGACGTAATGGCCGAGTTTTCCCTGACACTCAGTGAGGATCAGATTCAGATCCAAAAGTGGGTGCACGAGTTTGCAGAGAATGTCGTTAGGCCGGCGGCCCACGAATGGGATGAGAGAGAAGAGACGCCTTGGCCGATCATTGAAGAAGCTGCGAAGATCGGTTTATACTCCTTTGACTTTATTGCCAACGCTTTCGCCGATAAGTCAGGCCTGTTGATGGCCCTAGTGAGCGAAGAGATGGCTTGGGGAGATGCTGGCATCGGCCTTTCCATCTTTGGTACAATCCTGGCCGTAACTGGTATCTTCGCCAACGGAACACCGGAACAGGTCGGCGAGTGGATACCCCAATGCTTTGGTACCCCCGAGTCACCTAAGGTGGCGGCGTTTGCCGTGACCGAGCCGGATGCCGGATCAGACGTCAGTTCTCTGCGGACTAGGGCCGTTTACGACGAGAAGAGTGATAGCTGGACGTTAAATGGTACAAAGACTTGGATTACAAACGGGGGAATATCCGACATCCACGTTGTGGTTGCGAGTGTCGATCCCGAGCTGGGATCGAGGGGGCAGGCTAGTTTCGTAGTGCCTCCGAATACTCCTGGGCTTTCTCAAGGGCAAAAGTTCAAAAAGATGGGGATTCGGGCCTCGCATACCGCCGAGGTGATACTCGAAGACGTGAAGATTCCGGGGTCGTGTCTGCTAGGCGGCAAGGAGAAGCTTAACGAAAGACTGGCTAGGGTGCGGGAAGGCAAGAAGGCATCTTCTCAGGCGGCAATGGCTACTTTCGAAGCTTCGAGGCCAGTGGTAGGTGCCCAGGCGGTCGGGATAGCGAGGGCGGCATACGAATATTCCCTCCAGTATGCAAAGGAGAGAAGGCAGTTCGGCCGGGCGATTATCGAAAACCAAGCTATTGCATTCAAGCTGGCGGATATGGCGACGAGGATAGACGCATCGAGGTTGTTGGTCTACAGGGCCGCATGGATGGCGGCTAACCGAGTACCATTCAACAATGGCGAAGGGTCAATGTCTAAGGTTTTTGCTGGCGAGACCGCGGTCCACGTTACTGAAGAGGCGATTCAGATACTCGGTGGCTATGGGTATGTACGGGAATATCCCGTAGAGCGGTGGCACCGTGATGCAAAGATCTACACGATCTTCGAAGGCACCAGTGAGATCCAGCGCCTTATCATTTCGAGAGCCATATCGGGGATGCACATCAAGTAGTCGGACGATCTCCCGGGGTGGGCTTTGCCTTGTGAAGAAGCGACTATTCGAAGGACCGTTACCTGACAACTGGATAGCTTCTCTGTGACGTGGTCGCTCGCTGATTTCATCAGCGAGCCGAGCGTCATTGCTGACCTGAGGGAGCGTCTTGCAAAACGGATACCAGCATGTTTCGTGCACCGCGATCCTTCGTTGGTGTGGTGGATTGCCAGCTCGACGGACGTCGCTCGGTAGATTTAAAGATGGTGAACTGCCGTGCTGCGTTCAATGAAACAGGGGGCTTCGATTCGCCACCTTGAAGCTTCGACGGACTTTGCCGCACGGGTGCTTTCATTGCGCCAAGGCACTTTTCTTGGATCAATTTGCTGGAGAGGCTTTTCTGGTATCTCACTATCAAAATACTTAAGGATCAAGACGCGAGCCCGAGGATGAGTTAAACAAATAGATCACAGCGGGTCGGCGCTTTTGTATGAGGATTCGCAATCATTTAACTGTCCCAGAATGACACATATGATCTTCGCCGCAATGGTAACGCTTATTCCGATTGTCGTAAGCATTTTCGAATAGAACTGCTCTGGCTGGTCGTTTTGAAAGGCCTCAATGTGAAATACGGAAGGTTTTCGAGGCTAGGTGGTTATCTAGGAGGTGGATAAAAGAAGGGAGACCAGGCGATTCGAGCTGAGGAGACCCGTCGTCCTGGTGGTCCTTGGCGTGGTGCTGGTAGATCAGGCGAGCAAGCTTTGGGCGCTTAATCATCTTGACTCAGCGAGGCGTAAGAGTCTTTTTGGATTGGTAGACCTGACAATGTATCGGAATTCCGGAGCATCGCACGGGTTGTTAGCGGGTTACCCCGATCTACTTTTGCCGCTTGAGATCATAGGCGTTGCGGTCGCCTTCTACCTTGCCAACCGATCTGAGAGTCGGTTCCTCGCCCTGGCGCTGGGCCTTATTGCCGGGGGAGGCTTAGGAAATTTTACCGACCGCATTCTCCATTCCCATGGATTTGGTACTTCTGGCAGAGTAGTTGACTGGATATCTTTCCCTGGGTCTCGAACGGTTTTTAACCTCGCTGACGTGGCGATCCAAATTGGGGTTGTTGCGGTAGTCGCCGCTATGGTCATCTCCTTTTTCAAGCCCGATCGCCAGCCAACCTCCAATGTTCTTCAAAGCAGCACCAGCAGAAGTGGTTTTCGCTGGCTGAGACCATTTAGGGCCGAGGAATCGGCATAGTGAGGACCGCCCCCGAAAGTTGATCAACCTAATATGTGAGTGTTCCTCCAAAGTCGGCTATGGAACAATGGTGGACATGAAGTCGAAAAGGCATATCCACTTACAGGCGATAAGAAAACTTGCCGAAGGCGACAAGCTCCTACAGCGTTGAGACAACGGACTGCTCCGTCGCTACAGTGGCAAGGGTACCGACCTAGCGGCCTTCACTAAGGACGACTTGCGGGCGATCGAGCATCGCCTCAACAGAATGTCCCGCCGGGTGCTCGGATGGAAGACCGCGGACGAAGTGTACGCTGAAATGTTGCGATGACCGGTTGAGCTCGCCTTTTACGAAAGACATTGGAGCCAAAGCGCAGATATCAACCTATCTAAGTTATCTAGGCTAGCTAAGTTATTGCGGAGCCCTCCAACCTCCAGAGACGGTGCTGTGGAATTCGTAAAGCGCCACTGCGATCCGTACCAGATGTTCAACGCGCCTGAGTACGCGGAATTCTTAGTGGCTGTCAAACGCGGTAAGAAGGTAGCATCATTAGCTAAGTATCAAAAGATTTATCCAGATTCCACCCTGGCCGAAGCCTTGTTCGCAGCGATTTTAGCCCGCCAACTCATTGCTTGAACAGCGATACTTGGCGTCAATTCAATATCTATTGGCACCACTGAAATTGCGCTATGAGCGAGTGCCTTAGGCGGGTTTTGGCACAGATATTTTGGGAGGCGATTGAGGCGGGCACGCTCGATCCGCTCCATAAGCGAAAACGCCTCCTCGGTGTCTCTGTCAAAACTGCGTGATCTGGAGGAGATTGCTATAGATCTTCATCAACAATCTGGGTCCTGTCGAGCAGCAAGAGGCGCCCTGCGCTATCGGCAGCGTTAAAGGCGTTAGTCTTGCCAAGCTGGGCAGTTGCCGTGGCCAAGTCGGTGAAGTCAATACTTGCCGTGTAATCATGAGCGTATCGAAGAGCCTTTATCAAGACACTCGGGTCGTCTTGTCGAGTCAAACGGCGCAGCCCCCCAAGGTAGTCATCCCGATAGACAATGGGAATGATGATTCTTGCCTGGCCAGCTGCCACGAGCTCAGCGTTCATCATCACTCGCGCCACTCGTCCGTTTCCGTCATCGAATGGGTGGACTTCCGAGACGAGAAACATCGTATATACCGCACGCTCCCATGCGGTATCAAGCCCCGCCAAGCGGTCAAAACCAGCGAGCAGAGTTCCTTCTACTAGATCCGGGCGTACAAACACGGAATCGCCTGCCCGGTTTGCAATAGTCTTCAACTCGCCAGGGTTGTTCTCCCGACGACCAGCGAGGATTATTGAATGACGATAACGGAGTAACTCTATGAACTGATTTCCCGACGTTGCCACGCTCGACATCTCTTTCAGATCATTGACAACTTGGAAGGTGCCGATAATGTCGTGTGCATCCTGGGTTCTGCCATGCGGGATCTGGCCCTTGTACACGAGATCAGCAGCTTCATCCAACTCAAACTCAGTTCCTTCTATGTAATTGGAAAAGTACGCTTCGAAAAACGGAAGAAAGTTCCATCGGTGATCATTGGGCTCTGCTGGCCGGTTCTGGGGCAAGCTGCGCCGCAACGCCCGGACCAAAAGATCAAACATGGCGATGCGATCGGCATCATAGGGGAACCCCTTTTGCCGGGCGTCCAACGCTTTTGATCCGGTGGAAACGGTTCTAGTTCCAATAGCGGCGCCGATCAGTCCTCCCAGTCGGTCAATACCAGGGCGCGGCACATTGAGAGATCCAGCGATAACTTCGGCCTGCTCGCGATAACTGCGCAACCGCTCTTCACCGTCTATGCGGAGAAGACGATCCACCCAGTCTGCCAGTTCGTCATCTTTAAACGTACGCGAGGGGCGATTCCGCCCCGCCCTTGTGCGTAGCGTGTTCTCGGCCAAAGCACGCGCTCTCGAAGCCTGATATAGACCTCCGGGCAGAGCTACGTCCCCGGTGAGCGGCCCTGCTCCCTCGCGAGCCAACACCAGGAGACCTGGAAGCTGCGCCGCACGTGGTTTGACCGGACGGGCAAGATAAAGTACCCCGTCTACCGGGCCACCGGCAGGGGCCGATCTGTCCGTAATAACAGCGCCCGGCATTAGGTGTCCAACAATAATTGGCCACTCTCGCGCCACCACGTCTGCCACATCGTCCACAACCTGGGTGTACACTCCTGGAGCGATCCGAACCAGCTCTCGGCGACGAAGCTGGTCGACGATGGTCGACGATGGTCGATCTCCTGCGAACACGATCGAATTAGCCACCCTCAAACCTCGCTTGTTCGTACTTGTGCGGTATTTAGTATAGTATTCACCGAGGTTATGGGGTTGATAAGGGCGTCGCTTCTGAATTCGAACTTTCCTGCACTAAAGGATCGGACTTGCGCTCGCCAAGAGTACGGTCAAATAATTCCGTTGGCAATTGATTCGATCTTCGAGGCTGGCACCTGGCATGACAACAAAGAATCAGGGCATAAGAGCTCCGGTTTGAGATGGTTGACGGCTTCGTGTGCTGTAGTAATGTCAACGTTCAGGATTTGACGTACTACTCGCTGATCATGACTTGCAGATTCGCATCGAGAAATCGCGGCATCTCTTTCCAGGAATGCGGTCAATTTGCTTATCTGTGTCAAAAGATCTGTTCTCTCTTACAGCTTGGCAACAAATTCAGCATGCTCCAGGTGGTAGTCGGATCTTGTGTGGAACAAATTCAGTGTTTAGATGGGCTTTGTCTTGGACAAGCATGTGGATATCCCATAGATTGATATCTTTTGACCTCCCTTACCTGTTGACCTCGCTTATATCCCAGTCGTGGATGACCTGAGGCAAAAGATCTTAACCAAGCGACAAATGCCTCGTCGCTTGGAGGTGGGACCTCTATTTCTAAACGCTCCATAGAGCGTGATTGACACATAACTCGACAGCCTCGTTTTTGCCAAACCCAAAAGCGCTCCCGCAGCGCCCATGGCATCCTACGGCGACGATTCGGGGTTATAAGTTTCCCAAAAGGCCCTCATCCTTGAGCATCGCATTATCCAAGGGTCAAGTCAAAGACAACCGTTTTTAGCCGACTCCTCTCTTTTTCAAGTTCTTCGAGCTTTTTGGCATCGTTGGCACACATCTTGCTGTATTGGTTCTCCCGGGGGTTACTAAGTGGTCTCGGTAATGGCGAACGTATGAGCTACCTCGCCGACCGTTGTCTCATCGCTTGAGGAGCTTGTCGCCTTCGGCAAGCTTTCTTATCACCTGTAAGGGGGTATGCCTTTTCGACTTTATGTCCACCATTGTTCCCTAGCCAACTTTGGAGGAACATCTCACATTAAGGGTGGCTTAGTTATTTGAGAGCCCGTCACGTCTTTATCCTTGCTTGTTTTTTGGGAACGAACCACGATATGGAGCGGACTTAGCTTGCCCGCCAGGTCGGGTAACGTTGACATCAGAAGGCGAGGGACGAGATGATCACTGTAATAGCTAGATGGGTGGCAAATGAGGGACGCGGCAAGGAGCTCGAGACCTTATTGAGTCAGGTAGCCGAGGCAAGCAGGACGGAGAAGGGTTGCCTTAATTATCAGCCCCTTAGGCATTCAGAAAATGAGAACGCGTTTGCAATTTACGAGCAGTACGTCGACGAGGCCGCCTTTGAAGACCATCGTAATTCGAGCCATTTCCAAGAGACCGTCGTAACGAAGATCCTTCCGCTTCTGAATGAGCGCTACGTGGACGTATATCGGAATATTTGAAATTTGTGGAGTTGCTTGGGTCCACTACCTACCGGCAACGGACGCCACTAGTCCCTATGAATTGCCCTTAGTCCCGCCCAGGCTAGATCTGCGGCTCGTTTCGACCATATTTCGGCGCTAGAACCGACGAAAGGAGGTCGCTCCTCTTCGTTTAGCACTGATGGGGGATACTTTGAGAAGTAGAGCCGCATGACCGCTTCGGCAATCCCCATGATTGAAACCGCAGCCATTTCCCTGTGTTCGGGGTCGAGATCGACGTCTATGGTCGAAGTGACGTGAGCTGCCAAGTCTTGTTCAATCTCGGCGACTAGGTCACGAAACTCGGGATCTCGGCGCCCACCAGAGCCGAAGAGCAGCTCATAGGCGGTGGCGTTTTCATACGCGTATCTAAAGTACGCCTCCATCCCTGCGTAGAGCCGCATCTTTCCGCCCTCGGCTTCGCTGGTGCCCCGCGACAGGACCTCTTTCATTTCGAGACCGACATGACGTAGGATCGCCACGTAAAGGTGACGTTTCGATCTAAAGTGCTGATAGATAACCGGCTTGGTGACGCCGGCTGCGATGGCTACATCCTCCATGGAAGTAGCGTGAAAGCCTCTAATAGAGAAAGTGTCGACGGCTTGACTAATTAGGAGTTTTTTTCTTTCGGCGGCGGGCATTCGGGTCGATTTTGCCGATTCGGATAACGCCTCGGAGTCCTTTTCCTTCTTAGGGTCGGCCACTTCTTGGATCTGGGTCATATTTGTCGGCGCCACCAGGGGTTCTCTGTCTCAAAGGTTGAAGTTACCCCAGTGTAGCCACGCCAAAGGCAACAGAGTGTTCGGGTAGGCAACTTGGGAAAGAAATTGAACTTTACCGCAACGAAACCCGAAAAAATTAGTCCTCGGGTTTAGTTGGCTTATTTAAAAACTTGTGACCAATCGTGCGTCGAACAGCTAGGACGCTAAGTGTGGAGATTTACGAATGATCATGACCTAACAGAGCGACATACTCACGGCAGCCGGCCAATAAAACTTCGCTTCGGTGAGGCAATAAGCTTCCTGAAAGGAAATCCTGAGGGGTTCTGGAAAAACTAAGCTACCAGCAATGTGAGATGTCTTTCCAAAACGTGCTGTGGAGGTGAGTCGCCACCACCCGACCGGAGATCTTGCACGGCAGGGGGCTTTACGATACTTGGTAGCTCCCCTCCGAGGGTGCCATCTTCAAGGCCCGGACGAGACTTGACAGTGGTCCCGCTAGCACAGCTCGACTCCCAGGTGGCCAAGTTGCTCACTACTATCGGAATTACCAACGGTGGTTTCCATGGTGAATTGGATGATGTCATCTTGCCAAATCGGTGAAGGTATAAATTATTTTTTTGACTCCATGGCTTCTTGAACTGGAAGTTCTTTGCTGACCTTTAGGTGTAATCCAGTCGGATTCTGTGGCCGCAGCTGGCTGACTTCACGGTTGTGCAATTAGTAACCTCTAAAGTTGCGATGCAGTGTGCGAAGCCTTCGCAGATGTTAACCTACCTAGATGGGTGATTTGAATTCCTTTACATACTTGAGCAGCGATTCACTTTCTCAAGAGCTCAGTGGAGGCGTGCTCTGGCTTACTCTGATGCGACCGGACCGGAAAAATGCCCTTAACTGGGAGATGCTCTCTGGGATAATTTCGGCAATAGAGAAAGCTTCCAACGACGATTCAGTAAGAGCGATAGTCATTACTGGTGGCGTTGGCGAGAGTTTTTGCTCGGGTGTCGACCTCTCCAATATGGCGACTGGAGACGATTTTTTGGGTGCTCATAACTCTAGGGGCGGCTTGGTCCGGCTATTCAGGGCAATGTGGGAGTGTCCGAGGCCGATCGTTGCAGAGGTGGACGGGTATGCGCTCGCTGGAGGTTTTGGACTAGCCACGGCGTGCGATATCGTTATCGCTTCAGAGGAAGCCCACTTTGGTCTTCCTGAGGTCGGAGTCGGGGTATGGCCATTCATAATTTCAGTCCCCCTTCTGCGCACGGCAAATCCTCGGCTAATCCTCGAGATGATGATGACCGGGAGGCGGATTGACGCCAACGAGGCACTGACCAAGGGATTCGTAAACTTTGTTTTTCCGAGGTTATCATTGAGGGACGAAGTTAGAAGATTGACCGATAATTTGGCTACACGTTCTCTGGCGACCATGGCACTAGGGAAGAGTTCCTTTTATAACTTGCTATCTGGCGGTACACAGCTTGAGTTGAGCTACCTCCACTCGATGCTCGGACTGATAAACCAGACAGAGGACGCCAGCGAAGGTATCGATGCCTTTCTCAACAGGCGTCCGCCAGCTTGGAAAGATAGATAAAGACGAGTTAATCTCAGTAAAGTTTCAACGGTACTAGATTGTTCACGATGACAAAGACTGCACTTATCACTGGCATTACCGGGCAAGACGGATCTTATCTAGCAGAGTTTCTCCTCGAGCAGGGGTATAACGTCGTGGGCATGGTCAGGCGGTCGTCGACATTGAACTTTGAACGCATAGCCCACATCCAGGATCAGCTCGTTTTGGTCCCTGGTGATCTGTTGGACGAAGGTTCGATGCTAACTGTTTTTAGGGATCATCGACCAGACGAGGTGTACAACTTAGCCGCTCAGTCGTTTGTCCAGACTTCGTGGGGTCAGCCGGTCCTCACTGGCGAGACGACAGCCTTAGGGGTCACTCGCTTGTTGGACGCACTTAGGGCAGTCGCCCCGGAGGCCAGGTTCTATCAGGCTTCGTCGTCAGAGATGTTTGGCAAGGTTCAAGAGGTTCCTCAGAGCGAAGACACCCCTTTCTATCCTCGCAGCCCATATGGCGTCGCCAAAGTGTATGGGCACTGGATAACCGTTAACTACCGTGAGAGTTATGATCTCTTCGCCTGCTCTGGGATCCTTTTCAACCACGAATCGCCTCGAAGGGGCCTAGAGTTTGTCACCCGGAAGATCTCTTTTGGAGTGGCAAAGATCGTCGCCGGTCTAGCTGATCATTTGGCTCTTGGAAACTTGGACGCCCAGAGGGACTGGGGTTTTGCCGCCGACTATGTTCGGGCTATGTGGCTGATGCTCCAGCAGAACCGGCCCGAGGATTACGTGGTTGCGACCGGAGAGACTCATTCCGTGAGAGAGTTTTGCCAACTAGCCTTCGCAACAGCAGGACTTGATTACCAGCAATACGTTCGCTTGGATCAACGCTTTGTGCGCCCAGCAGAGGTCGATCTGTTGGTTGGGGAGCCAAAGAAGGCCGAGGATGCTCTCGGCTGGAATCGAAAGGTCGACTTCCCTAAACTCGTCCAGATGATGGTCGAAGCGGATATCGACTTGGTTCGGAGAGGTGTGGCCTAGCATTAGGCCGGGTGATAAAGTGGGGCGACAGGTCGTTATGGTGCGCGACGCAGTTGTAATGCTCGGGCACTATCCAGTCCTGATTTCGGTCAACTTTGATGCATTCGAGGGCGAAGTCGTATACCTTTACGGCCCAAATGGATCGGGGAAGACGACGCTTTTGAGGCTCATTGCTGGGTACCTCAGCGCGGCTAAAGGTCAGGCAATGGTTTTTGGGTTGGACGCAAAAGCGGATAGGCGCGCAATTCGTCAATACGTAGGCTATTTGGGGCACCAAGCCCACTTGTATGATGACCTTACGGCTGAGGAAAATGTTCGATTCGCCCAGCGGGCTACTAGGTCGACCGACGGTGACCCGATGAAGATTGCCAAAGATTTGGGCTTATCACCAAAGACGATGGGACTGAAGGTCCATAAGCTCTCCGCCGGGCAACGAAAAAGGGTGTCAATGGCTATCGCAACTATGAGACACCCCCAGCTACTTCTTTTAGACGAGCCCCATGCAGCGCTTGACGAACAGGGTAAGGATCTTGTCGATCAGTTGATGAGAAGGTATGCATCCACTGGGCGGACGGTAATCGTCGCTTCGCACGAGGTTGAGCGAGTTAAGGCTGCTTCAGACCGCGGATACCTCTGTGACCGCGGAATTTTGATTGGACCGGAGGTCAATCCAGCCAAGGGAGGCTACCGAGTTGCGCCGCAGCTAGGTGACGCTGGTGAAGTTGACGGGCTATCCCCTTGATCCGTGATGCGCTGGAAATCGCCAAAAAGGACTTGCTCATCGAAGTCCGTTCAAGGGTACTTTTGAATCAACTGCTTCCCTTCGTGGCCGTGGTGCTGATACTTTTTGGATTTGCGGTCGGAACGGAAAATCGAACCCTTGTCGACATCTCCCCTGGGATATTTTGGGTTATCGCCTTCCTGTCGGCCCTTTTAGCAATACAGAGGTCGTTTTCCATTGAAGCTGAAAATCAGGCCAAGGATGGCCTTTTGGCATACGGGCTAGAGCCTGGTGGAATATTCTTAGGCAAAGTCGCCTCGATCTTCTTTGAATGCGTCGTTGTAGAGGTTTTCCTGGGACTTGGAGTTGTCTTTGTCTATGGAATGCGGCTCCACTCCGTGGCGTTGCTAATTGTGTCGGCGGCGTTTGCAACTTTAGGAGTGGCCTCTGTCGGGACGCTTTTTGGTGCGCTTGCTGCGGCGACAAAGGTTAGGGAGACTCTTTTGCCCCTTCTTGTCCTGCCGAGCACCGCTCCGGTGTTGTTAGCAGTTACAAAAGCGTGGGAAGATGGTATATCGAGCCGAATTGGGATCGGAGATCCGTGGCTCGGATTATTGGTGGTTTTTGGTTTGATCTACCTCGCCATAGGTCTGGTGAGCTTCGGGTCGGTCCTGGAGGACTGAGAATTGAAAAGCGGTAAATTTTGGGTGAGACTGTTGGCTGTAGTCGCCTTGCTAGGCGTTGCGCTGACATACTGGTTGGGTCTCTTTATAACTCCACCTGATGTTATACAGGGTCAGTTGGTGAGGCTCCTTTATATCCATCCGTCGGTAGCGTGGGTAGCCTATCTGGCTTATGGGGTCACCTCTGTGGGGTCGATTCTCTACCTCTGGAAGAGGACACGTTCGTTGAAGTGGGATCGTCTGGCAGCCGCTTCTGCGGAGGTGGGTGTCGTTTTTACCGCCCTGACGCTTATCACCGGATCGATTTGGGGGAGACCAACTTGGCATGTTTGGTGGACTTGGGACGCCCGACTTACGACTACGGCCCTGCTCTTTTTGCTCTACCTAGGCTATTTGGCGCTAAGGAAAGTACCTGCGCCGAGGGATAAGGTTGCTGTTCGGGCTAGTGTGGCAGGACTGGTAGCCTTCATCGACGTGCCAATCGTCCACCAAAGTGTCGTTTGGTGGAAGACCCTTCATCAGAGCGCAACTGTCTTTAATGCCTCGCTTAGTCCAAAGGTACACGGCGAAATGGCTTGGACCATGCTGATTAGTTTTATTAGCTTTACCCTGGTCTATCTTTGGATGACGATAAAGCGCTATCAGATCGAAACGGATATAGATGAATTTGACAACCTCGAGGTTGAAGCGGCAATTGCTGAAAGACTTCGAGAAGTTGACGAATTGGTTAACTCAAAGACATCTTCTGGGACCCGAGAGGCAATCCCTAGAGACGGAGGATCAATCTCATGAACGGTTATGTTGAGGCCGGTTATCTTGTTGTTACGGGCGTACTGGGTGGATACTCTCTGCAGCTCGCTAATAAGTCCAGAAAGCTTAAAAGGGCCGTGGTTTTGGTGCGCGAATCGAGCGGCAGGCGGACCGAGGGTCGAAGCGAGAATTGACTGAATCCTTGGGGGATGCTGGGTTGGCGGAGCGGAGAAAGATGGGAGTCGGAGTCGAGTCGCCCGTAGATAAGGATGTCGACTGGAAGACGGTTAAGTCTTTGCGGTCGAGACCGGTAACTGCCACCAGGGCGATCATGGTATTGCTGCTAATCGCTGCGGCACTGGCCTTTGTGATCTACAAAGGAATAAGCAATGCGATTCAGTATTTTTACACCGCCCAGCAGGCCGTGGCGCAAAAGAGCCAGTTGGGCTCGAAGACCTTCAGGTTGGAGGGGATAGTAGTGCCGGGGTCGATAAGGGATACGCAGAGCGGAGTCGATTTTCAGGTTCGCTTTGCAAATACCTATGTACCGGTAGTCGAGATAGGGTCTCCTCCCCAGCTTTTCCAACCGACAATTCCGGTGGTCTTGGTTGGACATTTCCAGGGAAACTATTTTTGGTCGAATCAGATCATGATTAAACACACGGCCAACTATGTCGCCGCTCATCCAAGTAGGATAAAAAATGCCGGAGGCGGATCCTAGTTGAATGCCGAATTGGGCCGAATCGGTATACTCATTTCATTGGTGGCGTCACTAGCTGCAGTAGGGCTGTTTTTAGTGGCGCTTCTGAAAAAGAGGGTCGGAGCGATTAGGCACGCCCGATCTTTTGCCCTGCTTTCGGTTTTCGGCGTGGCCGTATCTACCTTTGCAATTGAGCGGGCACTAGTTGTTCACGACTTTTCGATCGCTTTTGTGGCGCAGAATAACTCCAAAGAGACCCCGCTGCTCTTCTCTATCTCCGGGATGTGGTCAGCCCTCCAGGGATCTATCCTTCTTTGGGCGCTTATCCTGGGGTTCAATCTTGCTGCCCTGATCTTTTTTACCAGGGCTCGCAAGTTGGAAGTCGCCTCGAACTGGGCTCTATTGGTGACTTCGGTAACGATGGCATTCTTCGTCGCCATGATGTTCGGACCGGCCAATCCTTTTGCCTTGACACAGGGGGTGATTCCCCCAGATGGCCTCGGACCGAACCCGCTATTGCAGAACTACCCCTTGGTGGCGGTACATCCGCCCCTTTTGTACTTCGGATTTGTGAGTATCACCATTCCCTTCGCCTTGTGGATCGGTGCTTTGCTCGCAAAGGATCGATCGGGCTTCTATAGAGAACTCGCCAGGAGATGGGCGGTTATCTCCTTCAGCTCCCTTACCCTCGGTATTACCTTGGGAGCGTGGTGGTCCTATCAGGTTCTGGGCTGGGGTGGCTTTTGGGCTTGGGATCCGGTCGAGAATGCTGCTCTTATGCCGTGGCTTTTCTTGGTAGCTTACCTACATTCGGCCTTTGCAGAAAAAAGGGTCGGGTCAGGCCAACTCTGGAGCTACGTTTCGATAACTTCGGCCTTCGCATTCACCATTCTCGGCACTTATTTCACGCGCTCTGGGGTCCTCCAGAGCGTCCATGCCTTTTCGTCATCCACTTTGGGTGACATCCTGATATCTTTTTTTCTGGCCGTCTGTTTAGTATCTATCTATCTTGGCGTGTCGAATTTTTCTCTACTTAGCCAGAGGCGACCGAATTCGAGATGGGCTTCGAGGTCAAATTTAATCAAGATCAATAATGTCGTCTTAGCTGCGATTGTTTTGATAGTCCTTTTAGGTACGGTCTTCCCATTGTTTGCGAGCGCTCTTTTTGGACAGGTGATAACCGTCGGAGCGCCATACTTCAACTCATATGTCGCACCCTTGGGCGCACTTCTGCTCGTGCTGATGGCAATAGCTCCGCTTGTTCCCTATCGGGGACTACCTCTGCGCTCGCTTCTAGAAAGACTTACATTTGCCGGTGTCGTCGCCGGCGTCGTCGGTGCGGTATCTGTAGCTATGGGTCTAGGGCGACCCGGCCTGTTTGGTGTTTTCGTACTAGCTGCTTTCAGTGCAGTGGCCACGATCGAGCAGTTGGTGAGGCGTTCTACTGGGCATGGAATCAACCCAATTAGGGCCCTTTTGGCACGAAAAAATGGCGGACTCCTGTCGCACTTAGGAGTTGTGATGGTCGCGGTTGCGCTAGCGAGTGCCACCTCATTTGGCCACAAGGGACAGCTGAGACTTGACCCTGGCCAGAGCCGGGACTTCTTTGGTCAAAAGGTCAGCTACCTCGGGACCAAGACGGTTGTTACCCCCGCTCAGACCTCGCTGGTGGCCTTAGTTACCCTCAATGGCAGAGAGCTGATGCAGCCGGCGATTTCGCAGTTCGGAAGTTACACTCAACCGGTTGGGTCACCCGCAGTTTCAGCAGATTTGACCAAAGACGTCTATCTGACCCTGGATCAGCCGCCAACGAGAGTAGGTGGACCAGTTCTGATCGGGATAATTATTCAGCCGATGATCGACTGGCTTTGGATCGGGGCATCGGTGATCGCCTTAGGCGGGGTACTTTCGATATTTGGTTTCAGGAAGCTCCAGGTCAAAAGGGAGCGAGACTCGGGGAATGGACCCCCCGATGGGCCGTCTCCCGACGAGGAAGCCGAGCGGAACGAAGATTCTAACGGACTCCCCTCGGGCGAAATAGCTGCGGAAGTTACCGGTACTGGAGCGTTTGGTCGGTGAGCGCTTCGAAGAGTAAGGTGAGGACTGGGACTTCGGGAATCAAGTGGTTCGGCGGAGTGATCGCCGTGGTATTGCTGGCCTTTTCGATATTCGTTGCCACTAGGTCACCTGCGTCGAGCAGCATTGAGGCGAGCCCAATCGTGGAGCATGTCGCTCCGGCTATATCTGGGCCAACAGTGGCTGGTGGGCATTTTTCCCTTACAAACTATCGTGGCAAGTTCGTCTTGGTTAACTTCTTTGCTTCTTGGTGTGCAAGTTGTGCGATAGAGGAGCCCCAGTTAGTTCGATTTTCCAAGGCGGGAATTGGTAGGGTCTTGGCGGTAGATTTTCAAGACGAAAACGGACCGGCGAGGGCATTTCTCAGCCGCTACGATGCCAACTGGCCAGCGGTGGCGGACCCTAATGGACAGATTGCGATCAAGTGGGGAGTCTCGGCACCTCCCGAGTCCTTTCTTATCTCTCCGTCCGGGGTAGTACTGACCAAGATTGTCGGGCCGGTTACGGCGAAGGAACTTAGCATCTTGGTCCAGGTGGCGAAGGCGAATGGTTACTAGTACCTCCGAGAGTGTTGATCTAGCGAAATCCAAGAAGAAGCGCTTTCTTGCTGGCAGGGCGCTAATGACCATCTGGGGAGCGATAGCAGTAGTTATCCTCGGAAGTTTTATCTTCCTCGTTCTGAGTTCATCTGCGCCAACTTCAAATGCCCAGCGAGTTGTGAGGTTGGAAGGAGAGTTTAAGTGCCCTTCGTGTATCGACCTTTCGGTAGCTGAGTCGAGCGCAGCGAGTTCGATCTCGATCAAAACTTTTATCAAAAACGAAGTAGCTCAAGGAGTTTCGGATGCGCAGATCAAGGATCAGCTCGTCGCTAGCTACGGCAACTCCATTCTGTTCACGCCGCCTAAGTCCGGCGCTTACCTGGTCATCTGGGCACTTCCCATAGGACTCGTTCTCCTTTTAGCATTTTTCTCCTTGCGCTCGATTTTGTTGCAAAAAGACACAGCCTTGGCAAGAGGAGTAGGTAACTTCGAGGGCGCCGGGGGTGAAGAAAAAAATTCATCAGCTGCGGGAGTTTCGGGCGACCTGAACCTGTCATCGATCCCCCTTGGTGTCGAGATAGCGTCATTCAAACCGAGAGCGGACTCCGATACACGCCATGATCAGTCGGCGAAGTCCGGTTCACTTCGCGCATTGGTGCGAAGAGCGACTTCGTCGACTACTAGGAGGTACCTGGCTTTATTTGGGGCGGTTTTTTGCATTGCGGGAGTGGGACTCGGCGTCTACAGTTTCGAACAGAGCAGATCTCAGGCGGCTAACTTGTCCCTCGAGTCAAGAGAGCTCACGCAGGCCATCGGGTATACATATTCAGGGCAGGACGTGTCTGCACTGAGACTCCTCTCCTTAGTACTTCGCCAGGACCCTTACCAGGCACAGGCTCTCGCATACCAGGGGTGGTTACTTTTCCAGGCTGGCGTGAAGACCAAAGTTCCTACCCTTGTTCAAAAGGGTGAGCAGCTGGTGCTCGAAGCTATTGCGATCCAACCGCACTACGCCGACGCTCACGGTTTTCTTGCAATGATCGATCTGTACATCTATCACGAGACGGCACAGGCAGAAAAGCAGTTCAGCGAGTTCTTGGCAGACTCGCCGTCTGTGACGATTCGAACCGACCTAAGTGCGGCTTATAAGACCGCTTTATCGGCCGTTCCAGGCCAGCCAGCGAAGCCTTCGACCGCCCCATAGCCTTCAAGATGGGCGCGGCGATTTTAGCTATCCTTGACGACGAGATAGGCTTGGCGTCGTGGGATTTTTCGATAGGAATCGTAAGGAGCTCGCCGAGCGCGGAATTGACCCGGATCGGCTTCCTCCTGGGCAGTACTTTACAGACCGTTTTCCGGTGCTACACGCCGGGAATGTGCCGATCTACAAAGACCTGACTAGCTGGGACTTTAAGATATTCGGCAATGTCGAGTCCGAAGTCACCCTTTCCTATTCCGACCTGATGGATCTCAATAAGACGACGGTGAATACAGATATTCACTGCGTGACGAAGTGGTCTAAGTTTGATACTCAATGGACTGGGATATCCTTTGAGGAAGTGATAAGGCTCGCCAAGCCCAACGATGACGTTACCCACATAATGTGCCATAGTGAGTTTGGATTTACTGCGAACCTTCCAATCGAAGACGTAACCGGGGACAGGATAGCCCTTTTAGCCTACGAGTTCAACAACGCCCCGTTGGAACCGGAGCACGGATATCCACTGAGGTTCTTTGTCCCGCATCTCTACTTCTGGAAGTCGGCGAAGTGGCTCAGGGGGATTGAGTTTATGCGCCAGGACAAGCCGGGATTTTGGGAGAGTAACGGCTACCACAACTACGGTGACCCTTGGAGCGAGCAGAGATTCTGGGGCGACTGAGATCCGAAGTTGGGGCAATACCCGACAGTGGCTTGGATCTGGGTAGCCAGTTTTTCAGCGATTGGCTAGACGATCGCCGAGCACGAGACGTCTCCTCGCGCCCTGGAAGAAATTGTCACAGGGATGGAAGTACCGCACAGCGAGCCGAGCATTCCCTTTACTAAACCCCTGTCGACGGCGCAAAGAACTGGATGAACTAGGGCCGGGTTGCCAAAGGGACAATGCTCGTTGACCAGTCCTAAGGCTGAGTCGGAATTTGAAGTGTGTGCAGAGAATCCATGGGCCGTAAGGGCGTCGGCAACTGCCTTCATAGCGCTCTGCAGTGATCTCTGGGTCTCACCTGGCTGCATCTGTCCGGCGAGAATCTTGCCGTATGACTCTCCTACCTCCTCGGCCATCTTCTCGGCCATCTCGTTTGGAATCAGTTCGAGAGCCCTGCTCAAGAGCATCGCAGTAAGTTCGTGGCCCTTGGTTGGTGTCTGAATCGTGGTCTCTTTGGTCGAGACGCGATACCTCTTCGAGGGCCTTCCGGCGCCGGCGAGGGAATTTCGATCGATGTGGACGTCGAGGTAGCCGCCAGCGGCGAGTTTGTCGAGATGGTGGCGAGCGACATTTGGATGCAGCTCGAATTTTACGGCCACGTCAGACGCACTAACCCCATCACCTTCACGGGCATAGAGGTATATTTCTCGGCGGGTCGGATCGCCGAATGCCGAGACGATAGCTGACACAGCGGAAGAAAATTCTTCGTCCGTTAGCTCCTTCTCCTGGTTGAGAGTGATACTTTGAGATTCTTTCTTGCCAAGTACCCGGTGTATATGGCTTCGCTCAATCTGGCTTTGGGACATCGTTACTAGTCTACCTAAAAGAAGTGTGAAATTATTGCCCAAGCTAATTAAGTGCTAGGAGAATCAAGTTGGCAACCGAGTTGGATCCTCAGATAGTCGAGCGGCTGAGGGGGGTGATGGAACCAGATTTCCGGGCGAGCATCGTTGATCTGAGGATGATCACCCATGCGAGTAGTTCGCGTAATAAGGCGCAGGTCGAAATTGCCACCCTCGCTCCGCTGCCAGAGTACTCCAAGGAGCTAGAGGGACTCGTGGTGGATGCGCTAAAGGGTGACTACAAAGAGGTCAAAGTAAGGGTTCAACCTGGCACCCCTAGTGTCTTGGAGGAGATAGCCGAAGCGCTTGTAGCGATAGAAGGCACCGCCGCAGCAGCTGCGAGACTCGAGAGAAAGCCTCCCTTTAGTGCGGGAAGCTCACCGACTAGGGTCATCGGGATTTCTTCGGGCAAAGGTGGCGTAGGAAAGTCATCGGTGACCGTGAACCTTGCAGTCTCCTTGGCGAAGATGGGCTATGAAGTTGGACTTCTAGACGCGGACGTTTACGGATTTTCGATCCCGGCGATGCTGGGAATTGAACGCAAGCCGCAGTTGATCGGAAACCTTATGGTGCCACCGGTTGGATATGGAGTTAAGGTCATGTCAGTCGGATTCTTCGTCTCCGACGATACCCCGGTGATCTGGCGCGGTCCAATGCTCCATAAGACGCTAGAGCAGTTCATAGTGGACGTGTTTTGGGGGAAGCTCGACTACCTACTTATCGATATGCCACCTGGGACTGGGGACGTCGCACTCTCCTTGGGTGAGTATCTACCTAAGTCGGAAGTCTTTGTCGTGACAACTCCACAGCTTGCCGCAGAGCGCGTCGCCCAGAGGAGCGCCTTGGCTGCTCGAAAGTTAAAGCTTCCAGTCCGGGGGGTCATTGAAAATATGAGCTACTTCGTTGGCGATGACCAGAAGAAGTATGAAATTTTTGGTTCTGGGGGAGGAGAAGCCCTCGCCGAGAGCCTTGCCGTACCGCTAGTTGGAAAAATTCCGCTATCTGTGACCCTCAGGGAGGGTGGCGATACTGGGGTGCCCGAGAACTCCGGCCAAGGTACAAAGGAATTCAATGAGCTGGCGCAGAGGATCGTGGACATGGGTCCGGCGCGCCGATACAGGAGCGAACTGAAGATTAACTAGCACCTGCCGCAACTGAACATACCATAAGAATTAGAAATAATTCTTTCTGAAAGTAGTTGCTGACGATATGGGTGTTGGTGGCGACTTTCCGAAGGGCCTGACCGAGATAGCTTCACAGTCCGCGGCGGGGTCAAACTTGGCCAGGCGATCGGTGCTGATAGGGCTGGGCGTGGCGGTCTCGTCCCTTTTTATCGGAGCGCCCGTAGAGAACTTGGTTAGAAATAGCGCTTCAGCTCTTGGGGCGGGGTCGTTGACATCTTTTCTCCCCGGTGGGGGTTTTAGGTATTACACCGTCACCGGGGGCTATCCACTCATCGATATGGCGAGCTACAGGTTAAAGGTTTCCGGGTTAGTCGACACGGTGAACAGCTACGGCTTCGACGAGCTTTCGAGGCTTAACCAGGTTGAACTGATCGATGATTTTCAGTGCGTTACCGGCTGGGTGGTGAAGGGTGTCCGGTGGAAAGGGGTGGCTCTCGCCGATCTGATAGAGATGGCCCACCCCTCGAAGGGAGCCAAGGCGGTCAACTTTTATTCAGCTGACAACGTCTACAGCGAATCCCTTAGTTTGGCACAGGTAAAAAAGCTCGGAGTCTTGGTCGCCATCTCTATGGACAACAAGCTCCTTTCCCAGGCGCATGGTGGACCGGTCAGGCTCTTTGTGCCGAAGATGTTTGGCTATAAGTCGATCAAGTGGCTAAATGAGATCCGGGTTTCGTCCTCTCAAGTAGTTGGCTACTGGGAACAGAATGGCTACCCACAAGATGCATATATTGCTAACTATCAAGGGCTTTAGGAGAGATGAGTCGTCCAGGAGTCCGGGGGATGAGCGACCAGCCGACACCTAGTTTTACGCCTAGGTTTATCATGTCTGAGAGACTGATCCATTGGAGCGTGGCGGTGTGCTTTGTCACTCTTTTGTTGACCGGATCCCTTTTATACTTTCCCGCGCTGGCACCAGTAGTCGGCGACAGGGCATTGATCGTCGAAGTGCATATTTATGCGGGCTTTTTGGTACTACTTCCGTTGCTACTTGCGATGGTCTATTCTCCGTCTCATTCAGAGCTGCGGCTACGCCTCTTGGAGCTCGGGACTTGGGGCGAATCAGATCGAGATTGGTTGAAGCGCCCAATGAAACTAGACGGGCCGACAACGGGTCGATTCAATGCTGGACAAAAGCTCAACGGGGCATTCTTTCTATCGTCACTTATTGCGATGTGTTTGACGGGGCTGGTAATGGGACTGTATATACCGTCGCCGCTCTCCGCTAGACAGGGTGCAACATTTCTCCACGACATAGGCTTTTATCTGATGACCATTGTTTTCCTGGGTCACGTCATTATGGTGATTCGTCATCGTGGTTCATTTTCGGAGATGGCATTTGGCAAGGAATCTCCTAAGTTGGAACATAGGGTGGTAAAGCGCCAGTAGTTGATTAGTTTTGTCGCTAAGTATTGGAGGCTTCATCTTTGAGGCCAATTTAGATTGGGCACATAGGGGGCCGTAGTGGATATCCGTCTGGGAATCTCTGAATCGCCGAAAGAACTAGTACTCGAAGCGCCCGAAGGCGAGACGCAGGAGAATATCGAGAAGCTAGTAGAGGAAGCCATGTCTAAGGACGGCTCTATCCTCTGGTTGACCGACAAGAAGGGGAAGAGGGTCGGAGTTCCCTCGGCCAAGATCGCATATGTCGAGCTTGGCCCGCCGAAAGATGAGCGTAGGGTCGGTTTCGGGGCGCTGTGAGCGCCAAGGCGGCTTCTGGGATCGAGGCGCTTCTTTCAAAGCGCCTAATATTCGTCACTGGAAAAGGCGGCGTGGGAAAGTCCACCATTGCCGCCTCATTGGCGTGGCTCGCGTCGCAGCGAAAGATGTCGACTCTGTTGTGTCAGGTCGATGCAAAGGGTGATCTCCAGCGGATGTTCGGCCGAAATGCTATTGGTTTTAAGCCGGAGCTCGTCCGACCAAACCTCTGGGCGATGTCGATGGATACCGAGGCGGCGCTGAACGAGTATCTCAAGATTTATCTGAGGCTTCCGGTACTTCCGAGGCTGGGACCGCTAGCCAGGGCCTTCGATTTCGTAGCAAACGCTGCCCCCGGGGTAAGGGAGATTCTCGTAGTCGGAAAGCTCTGCTGGGAAGTGCGGGAGAGCCATTACGACATAGTCATTGTGGACTCCGCAGCCTCTGGACACATAGTCTCTCAGCTCGCGTCTCCCAAGGGGGTCGGGGAACTCTTTAGGGTAGGGATGGTGGTCGACCAGACCGCATGGATGTCGGATATATTGCGGGATCCAAAGACGACTGGAGTGGTACTCGTATCTACCGCAGAAGAGACTCCGGTGCAGGAGTCGGTCGAGCTAGCGGAGCGCCTTAGTGCCCAGACGGAAGTCTCTTTGGCGTTGGTCGTGGCAAATAGGGTCTATCCTCAAGTCTTTTCTAAGACCGAAATGGAGGTCTTCAACTGGCTGGCCGACGGCAAGGGCTCGGGGATCGCCGCCAAGGCCCTTGGAAAAGGGTGGTCTGGCCTGATCGGTGCGAGTGAGCTGTGGAACGCGATGGCCGAAACTAACTGCCGATACGTCGACCTGCTTAGGGAGAAAGTGGCGAAGAGTTCGCCGCTGGTCGAGGTGGCTGAGGTCATTTCTCTTCCTGCTGGCCTCGGCCTAATAGCAGAGGTAGCTGAGTCGATAGAAGCAGGTCTGGCCTAAATGGTGGAGTCTCTGGGTTCAAAGCTGAAAGAGAAGAGCGTGATTTTCTGCGCCGGAGCCGGCGGGGTGGGCAAGACGACCATTTCGGCGAGCCTTGCTCTCACCTTGGCGGTCCATGAGAAGAAGTCGGTGCTTGTGATAACTGTCGATCCTGCAAAGCGCCTAGCGGGGGCGTTGGGACTCAGCGAACTGGGCAACGATCCCATAGAGGTCGATCTTTCGGGGATAGAGGGTCGTAAGGGCAGACTATACGCAGCGATGGTCGATATGAAGGAGTCTTGGGATCAGATCGTGCAGAGCTGCGCAGACTCCGACGCCCAGGAGCGAATTTTCGCTAATCCGATCTATCAAAATATCTCGTCTCAGTTCGTGCAGAGCCACGACTACATCGCCGTCGAGGTGCTCTACGATCTCTACGGCAGGGGAGATTTCGACCTCATCGTAGTCGATACCCCTCCATCAAGGAATGCGATCGACTTTCTTGATGCGCCTAAGCGGATGGAAGAGTTTTTCTCTTCGAAGCTCCTTAGGTGGCTTACCATGCCCTATCGCTCGAAGGTCTTCGTTTCAGCTTTTAAGCCATTTAATGCCGTGGCTGAAAAGATACTAGGGAGCGCCTTTCTGGCCGAACTCGGCGAGTTTTTTGTCGACTTTCAGAGTATGCAGGACGGGTTCTTGGAGCGAGCGGGGACCGTCTCCAAGCTGATCAATTCTGACCAATCCACTTTCATCGTGGTTTCCACCGCTTCGGAGGCGCCGATCAACGAGGCATCCTTCTTTATTACCGAGCTATTTGAGCGAAATTTGCCGTTGGCGGGGGTCGTTATCAATAGGTGCCTTCCACAGAACCTCCTTGATCGTGAGGTCGCAAGTTCCGCTCAAAAGCTCGATGACTCGCAAAATGTCATGGTCGCCGAGCTCACAGGGCGTTACCTAAAGGAGAATCCAGATATTGACGGCGACCTCGGTCGGAGGTTATCTCCAATCTTTAATCGAGTTCTTTCCGAAGTGAACAGCAACTATCTCGGCCTAGCGGAGCTCTACTCATCAGAGATCGCCTACAAGTCCAAGATAGGCGTCGACTCGGCGGAGATCATTGAAGTTGCCCAAGAACGTGGAGACATCTCGTCGTTGCCGAACTTGCTAAAAATGTTAGATAACATTTGGTAGACAAATGCCTCTACCATTAATTGGGTGATTGATTACCATTTGCACCTTTGGCCTCATGGTCACTCGGCAGCTCCGATGAGTGTCGACGAGATCGGTTCGTACTGCGAAAAGGCGAATAGGGCCGGAATCGCCGAGATTGCCCTCACCGAGCACATCTATAGGTTTAAACAGACCAAGAAAATCCTCGGAGATTTTTTCCTTCGATACCCCGAATCGAAGATGAGAAGCTTGATGTTCGAATACTGGCATCAACACTGCGGAGCTGATATGGACGAATACTTCAGTGTCGTGCAGGCCGCCAAGGACGCCGGGCTCCCCGTAATTGCGGGACTTGAAGTCGACTACTATCCCGGCGAGATGGATAAAGTGGCCTCCCTAATGGCGGGCTATCCCCTCGATGTCGCTCTAGGTTCGGTGCACTGGATAGATGACTGGCCCTTCGATCACATTTCTGATCCCTTTGTGATGGAGTACTGGAATCACTATGGCATCGAAAAGGCGTGGGGGGCATATACCACTGCATTAGAAGAGTTGGCACAGTCGGGCGTAATCGACGTGCTGGCGCACCCCGACTTGATAAAGGTTGCCGGACACTTCCCATCGGTTCCAGACGAGTTCTTCGATCGGATGGCCCAGACTGCGGCGTCCTCGGGCATAGCGGCCGAGGTGTCAAGCGCAGGAATTCGAAAACCGGTCGGAGAAGCCTATCCGGCTCCCGACCTTCTTTCGAAGTTTTTCGAATTAGGCGTCCCAATTACTACCGCCTCGGATTCTCATGGCATCGACCATGTAGGATTTAGGGTTGGGGAGATAAAAGAGTTCATCACATCCGCTGGATACGACAGACTCTTGGGATTTAAGGAACGCAGACCTTACGAAGTGGAGATCTAGACATTTAGATGGTCGAAGACCTTTTGTTTGGTCTGGAAGAGGAAGCGAAGGCAAGGCTTACCGAATTGGTTAGACGGTGGGGCTTGCTAGCGGATCTCTGCTTCTCAGATCTTCTGCTTTTCGTAAGGGATCCGGACAACCCCGCAAGGGTGGTGGTCGTAGCACAAGTGAGACCGGCCACCGCAGCAACGGTTCATCAAGTGGACATGGTGGGCTCTGTCTTTTCCAAAGAGTCGGCCCAGAGCATCTTTTCGAGTTTCTCTTCCGGAGGGCCGAGCTTTCAGGAGAGAATCGATCAGGCTGGGACCCACAAGGTCGTGTCTCAAGCGATACCGGTGCCTTTTGAAGGCAAGATTATCGCCGTGATGGTTAGAGACTTTCTACTTAATCCTCAAAGGGCTCAGGGCGAACTTGAAGCTACCTATATCTCGCTCTTTGAGAAGCTCGCCAAGATGATTCAGCATGGGGAGTTCCCCTACTCGAACGACGACGTTGTCGAGACCCCGAGGGTAGGCGACGGCGTGATGGTACTAAACGCAGATGGGCTCGTGCAGTTCATGTCTCCTAACGGGGTTAGTGCGATCCATCGGCTTGGGTGCCGATCACCAAGGAGGGGTAGCGGACTGACGGAACTCGGCCTACCGCTACTGGGGCCGGCACAGGCGGCGCTCGAGGGTAATCCGGTCTTGGATGAGATAGAGCGGAGGGGGGATATCGTCGTCGAGTTCATATCCTTCCCATTATTCGACCGGGGGCAGCCGTCGGGTACCTTGGTGCTTCTTCGAGACGTCACCGACCTCAGAGTGAAGGATCGGCTTATCCTCTCCAAGGACGCAACGATCAAAGAGATCCACCATCGGGTGAAGAATAACCTTCAGACGATCTCGAGCCTTCTGCGGCTACAGGCGAGACGAATAGATTCCGATAAAGCTAAGCAGGCACTCTCGGAGGCGGAGAGGCGAATTCGATCGATAGCTTTAGTTCATGAGGCCCTAAGTCGAGAAGTGGGTGAGCAAGCTCCTATGGGAAAGGTAATCGACTCCATCCAGGTGCTGGCTACCGAGTCCGCTCCCCAAGGAGTGGAGGCTGAGTTCGAGATCATAGGTGACTTAGGCGACGTCGATGCCAGTATTGCAACCCCGTTGGCAGTTGTCATCGCTGAGTTAATGCAAAACTCGGTCGAGCACGCCTTTGCAAGCTTGCCGGCGGATGAGACGGTAGGTCTCAAAATTAAACTCGAGCTAGTGAGGACCAATTCGGTCCTCAAAGTTACAATATCGGACAACGGAGAGGGATTTCCAGACTCTTTTGACCTTCAGACTACTGAATCGCTAGGTCTTTCAATAGTTAGAGACTTAGTGACTACGCAGCTGGATGGCAAGATCAGCCTATGTTCCGGACCCAGTGCAAAAGTGACCATTGAAGTTCCTTTGGAGATAAGTTGAGTGGATTTGAGGACTTCCCTCTGATAAGCGGTTCTCGTTATAAGCCCGTTGTGCTCGCCCATAGGGGGGACCACCGCTTTCATAAACCCAATAGCCTTCCGGCAATTACATCTAGTCTCAACAGCGGTGCCGATGGGGCTGAGGTTGACCTTCGATTGGGGGCAGAAGGTGGGATTTTTCTCAGCCACGATCCCAAGCAGAAGGGTTACGAGCTCGCAAAGGCACGCGAGGAGGACCTTGAGCTCGAGAAGCTCTCCATCTGCACGCTGGACAAGGTGCTAGCGGCGACGGGTGAAATGTTGCTCAATCTCGAGCTGAAGAGTGACCCTTTTGGTCGGGTCGACGAGCTCACCGATTCGGTGCTTGCAAAGTGCGGCCCGCTAGCCGAGTCAAAAAGGCTTCTTTTTTCGTCTTTTGATCGAAAAGTGATCGAATCGTTAAAGTCCAAGGCCCCGGAGGCGAAAGTATCCCTCCTGTTAGAGCACAGGATTTCGCTCGACCGACCGATCTCTTATGCCAAAGAACTTGGCCTTTTCGGGCTAAACCTGCATCATCGTAACGCTGTGGGCAAGCCGCTGGCGCGTTGCTTGGAGGCTGGGCTTAAAGTAAATGTCTGGACATTAGATAACGAAAAAAGCGCTATAGATTTAAGTTACCATCCGGTAACGGGCATCATAACTAATAAGATTGCAGAGATTCGCCGGGTGGTCGGCTAACCCGAGCCTCGAACTTATTCGGTGGAAACTAGGAGAATTGCGAAGTTATGAATATCTGTGTGTGCGTAAAGCAGATCCCCGACCCAACAGTGGCGCCGTCGCTTGATCCAACCACTAACAATTTAGTCAGAGCTGGAAAGCTTGTGCTAGATGACTCGGACACCTTTGGTGTTGAAATGGCTCTTCAACTCGTTGACGCAGCTGGAGGGGGAGAAGTCACCCTTGTCTCCATGGCGCCGAATGACGAAGTATCGGGAATTAGGACCGGGCTCGCTATGGGCGCAGCCAAGGGGATCTTAGTTTCTGACCCCGAGCTGGCGGGTTCCGATGCACTCTCGACTGCGAAGGTGCTTGCAGCGGCGATAAGGACTACGGAGTTCGATCTTGTCATCACGGCGACCGAATCGACCGACGGATACACCGGAACGACTCCAGTGCAGATCGCTGAATTATTAGGACTTCCCTCGGTGAGCTTTGCCAAGAAGGTCGAGATTGTGGACGGGACTCTCAAGGTGGAGAGGCAGACCGAGGCCGGTTTTGACGAGGTAACATCCCCGTTGCCGGCGCTCGTAACGGTCACGGCTGGGGTCGTCGAACCGAGGTACCCGTCTTTCAAGGGGATCATGTCGGCGAAATCTAAGCCGGTAACGACCTTGAAGGTAGCGGATTTGGGCCTATCGGGCCAAGTAGGCGGGGCCAACTCTGGACAGCAGGTTGTTTCTGTGAGAAAAGCCGAAGCTCGCCAGGCCGGAACGATTATTGAGGATGGCGACGACGCCATTGTCCAGCTAGTGGGTTATCTGGAGCAACTTAAGGTCATCTGACCTTTTTGGTTTACAAATAGATTCGAAAAGAAGGGGATTTTAAGTGTCTCTAGGGAAAATTTGGGTATTGGCCGAGTTCGCTGAAGCCAAGCCGACAACCGCTACTCTTGAGCTGCTAAGTGCGGCGAGTACTTTTGCGGATAGGGTAGAAGCTTTCGCATGGGGCGAAGGCGTCGCCGACTACTCGGGAGTGCTTGGCGACTATGGGGTATCGAAACTCTATGACATAGGTTCATTGGCTGGATCGCTGCCAGGACCGAAGGTCGCTGCGGCCATGGCGGAGGCGATTTCGAAGGACTCTGCTCCCGACGCCATATTTTTTGCCACGAGCTATGACGGCCGGGATGCTGCGGCAAGGCTTTCGGCAAGGCTTTCGGTAGGGGTCATAACCAACGTGGTCAATCTTGTCGCTGAAGGTAATGAGCTGAACGCCGAGCACGCGATCTTTGGCGGAGAGATGATCTTGACTTCGAAGTTCACTGCATCTGCCCCGCGGATCTTCGTTATTCGGGCCAAGTCCTTTGCCCCCGAGGCAAAAGATACTGCGAGCTGTGAAGTCGTACCCGCCAGCGTCTCGGACCTAGGTTCCACTGACGGCGCGAAGATCGTATCATCTCACGTGGAAGAGCGCAGCGGACCCAAGTTAGATGAGGCTCCGGTAGTCGTCTCTGGTGGACGTGGCTTGGGCCAGCCGGACAGGTACCAGTTGGTAGAGGAGCTAGCGTCACTTTTAGCCGGTGCTCCCGGTGCGTCTAGGGCGATCGTCGATGCCGGATGGGTCCCCTATTCGTATCAAGTCGGCCAGACCGGCAAGACCGTGAAACCGAACCTATACATCGCCGTTGGCATCTCGGGAGCCACCCAGCATATGGTCGGCATGAAGGGATCGAAGAATATCGTGGCGATTAATAAAGACAAAGAGGCTCCGATCTTTCAGGTCTGCGACTTTGGTATCGTCGGCGATGCATCGAAGATTGTTCCCAAGCTTATCGAGGCGATAAAAGCCAGGTAGTACCGCTTTTTTAAGGCTTAGTGACCGATGAGTTATCGAAGCCTTGGGAGATTTGTCGTCTTTGTTGGTGAATCGAATCCAACAAAGACGATATTTCCCCTTTGAAACATAAAAACTTACCCCCGGAAGTAGTAAAGTCAGTTTTTCAGGCTACCGATACTTATTTTGGTTTCTTGCAATCGTATCGGGCAAGAGCCGCCTGTTTTGATTACTTGTCCGTCGAAGGACGAGGGGAGACTAGTCGCCATGTCGTAATTTTGACTTTTGGCGGTGAGCTTGCTGTGAGGGGTGCAGGTCTATGGGGGAGGCTCGGCCAGCTGACCTTTATGAGTGGGTGATTTCTGGGTCTGAACTGACCAAGGTGACAACGGTAGCCCATTGGGTTGAATCGGCCCGATTTGTTGGCTTCGACTTTGATCTCGGGGTGATCCTTGTCTTCGTCACCAAGTCGAACCCAACGCCTGTTTTCAATCCAGCCGAGATAACTAGCACCAGGCTGACCGGTTTACTTGTGGACCGGGAACACTTTGAAGCGGACTGGATGGATACCATCGGGGACGGTGAAAAACAGTCTTCGCTCATTCCTTTACTCTTGGGAAAAGAGTGTGCCTGGGAGCAGCGGATTACGATAACATCCCACACCGATAAGCGACCGTTAGGACTGGTGGTCTTAGGTGGATCGGGCGTTGATCCAGCCGGAGATCCGAAGAAGCTTGAGTTTTTCAAAAGTCAGCTCAAGTCGAACTTCGAGAGACTGGCCCTAGCTGGCGAACTCGGTGATTTGGACGCCAAGCACAAAGAGCAGAGCGCTGTGATGGAGGCCTCCAGCAGGGCGGTTCACGACTTTTTGGTCCAACTAGATACCGAAGGCGAGATCACCTGGGCGTCTAACTCGCTTACTCGCATCGGCAAGGATCCGAAGAAGCTAGTCGGCATCAACGTAAAGTCGCTATTTGCTCCCTTGGATTGGGAGGACTTCAGCGTATGGTTTTCGGCATTGAAGAGTGGTGCACCGACTAATTCTGAACAGCTGCGGATTCCGATCGGTAATGGCTATGGTGACCAGGGATCTGTTTGGGTTGAGCTAGTCGGTGGCCGCTTCGATGGCGCTAGTCAGGTCGGGTATGTCCTGGCGGCGAGGGATAGGACCGAGCGGGTTCAATTCGAGATGAAGCTTGCGGAGTCAGAACACCGATATCGAAGTATCGTCGAACTCGCCGGCGAGGGTATTTGGCATGTCGCTTGGGACGGAGAGACGATCTTTGCCAATTCAAGGTTGGTTTCGATGCTCGGACTCGACGATCCATCGGAACTTCAAGGGCTGAGACTTTATGACCATATCGATTTGGATCATCTAAAAACCCTTGGTTTTGGATCGCCGGACCCGATAAATGGCCTGAGGATTAGGTCTGAAGTCGAACTTCGTAGGGCCATAGGGGATCCTATATGGACCCTTCTCCACGCTGAAGTGATGGTTTCCGCTTCTGGAGAGGCATCATTATTGATGATGTTCGTCGACGTCAACGATCTAAAACAGACACAGCGTGAACTATCTCGCCTAGCAAGCCACGACAGTTTGACAGGACTTCCAAACCGACTTGAAATTCACAAACAACTTTCTGCAATGCTCAAGCGGGCCAGAGGGATAAATTTAGAAATTGGTGTCTTCTTTGTGGACCTTGATGGTTTCAAGTCGGTCAATGATAGCTATGGCCACGCCGTCGGAGACGATCTTTTGAAGCAGGTAGCCAATAGGCTCAGGTCAAGGGTCAGGGAGACAGATTTTGTCGGACGCCTCGGTGGGGATGAGTTTGTAGTTATCAGCATTGGAAATTTTTACGACCAGCAGAGTGCAAAGATGGTTCAGCGTTTGTCGAAGGCTTTCGACTCAGCCTTTCAGCTTTCCGATGTGAGCGTCAGCGTCGGAGCAAGCATAGGCTTTGCTAAGTCTTCTGGGGCCCAAGAGGACACCGATCTAATCCTCGATCGAGCCGACATAGACATGTACAGGTGCAAGCTTGAGCGAAAGGGCAATGCAAAGCACCCCGAAGTAAGGTTAAATCTGAGCGAAGACCCGCAAAAGAATTAAGTTTCCGGAGACATGAGTTAGACGATTCTCTGGCTTTTCGCCCATGGGCGGCGAAAAGCCATCCAGCACAAAGTGGGACTTTACTAGATCCGAGCGAAATTTGTCACGGCAACATATCGTTTTGCTGTTCCCCTGACATGCCATCTTTCCTCGAAAGAGTCGGCGGATAGAACCAAAGTGACGATCTCATAATTGTCGCTTCCACAAAGGTGCTCGCTTCGCCAGTTCCCCTTTCTGAGATCGAGGTCCACGAAGTGTCTTCCATCGGCAAAGTTGACCGAGACTGCGCTCGCATCGAGCCGCTGGAATTCGAGATGCCTACGAGCCTGTCCGGCGTAGTTCCCAAAGCGTAGTTCGCCCGATTCATCCATTAGTGCCCTGGACGCCCTAGAGCCGTCTTTAGCTAGCTCCTGACCAGAAATTGATGCAGCTCCTCGGAAGTGACCCTCAACGCCCAAGCGGAAGTCCTGGAAGTGTCGATCGACCTTCCAGGTGCCGAGGAGAAACTCCAAGGTGTCCACAATCTCCATGGCTGGTGAGTCTAACTTCCCAACGGGGGCGAATCGGTGGCCGACGATTCAAAAGGACCTTCAGCCCTCCACGATTGATTCGCACAGTTGATCCGTATGATTGATGATTTGTGTGGTTAATAATTCGCACGAGGCCCCGAGTTGCAACTGAGCCCGTCTCTTACGAGGTGGCTGCGGTGATTAGGTGGTAGAGGAGGACTAGCTGAGCAATCGCTAGAGGCTCGCTCCTCACCCCGGGTGAGATCTGCCCAATCGAAGTCGGCGGCGGCTGATTTAGGCCTAGGTGGTGCCAGATGGCCTCCTCGACGCTCTTGGAGAGCTCACTTCTAGCCCCACCATGGACGTGGAGGGCATCCACCGGCTTACCGTCGTCGTCACGAATTAGCTTAAGGTGAATCGCTTCTCGGGTATCACTGCCTAAGATGTCCGCCAGATCAGGGTGGGCGATAGTCGGCCGGAGAAGGATTTCGGCATTCATCGTTTGAGAGCCGTCCTCGTTGCTCGCTGGCATGAAACGTATGACTATGTCGGCGTGGGCCCGTTGTGGACGGATATAGGCCTGGGACTCAGGTTCTCTCCGGTCGAGGTCTAAGATCACCTGCTCTTCGGTATAGCCCCTTTGGGTTGTGTCTCGCTTTACCTTCCAAGACCGCCTTACCACTTCGGGTGGATCGAGAAATACAGTTACGTCAAAACAGGCTCTGGAGAGCTTTGAGTAAAGCGGAAAGAGTCCCTCGACAATCACGAAGTCGCTCGGGGTAAGCAGGGTTGGTCGGTCCAAGGTCCCGTGCGAATGGCTATAGACCGGCTTTAGGATCGGCTGGCCCAAGGTGAGGAGCTGGAGGTGCTGCTCCATGATGGCTAGGTAGTTGCACTCAGGGTGTAGGGCGGTGAATGGGAGGTCTTTTCTCTCCAGGCGGTCGTAACGGTGGTAGTCATCGGTGCACAACGAGGTGATCCGATCTGTTCCGAGTGCTTCTACCAAACCCCTCGTGAGAGTTGTTTTCCCTGAGGCGCTATCGCCGGCTATAGCGAGCATCGGTACATGTCGCGAACGACTAACTTCACCGCGCACCCGCTCGAGAAGCGTGAGCCTATGTGGCATCGTGGGGTCTCCTCTGGTTCGTTGCCGCCGAGTGGTCCCTGCGGATAAAACGTTTTCCGGACTTGGTAATTACCATTGAAGATGTCGTCCACCCCGCTTCGTTTCTCGATGGCGCACCAAGTGGAGGCGAATTAGTTATGGCGGTTATCACGACTACCGAATCGCCTTTTACCATATCTTCGGGCGTCATAATTCTGTCTTTCCACTCTGGCTCCAGCGAGTTGAGTCGCTTGATCTCATCCTCGGACTGAGGGGCAAGTCGGGCCTGCATTCCCGCCCCGAGTAACTTTGCAGCACAGGCCGAGATCACACCTTCGGGTGCGCCGCCAATTCCGTAGAGGCCATCAAAATCAGAGTCCTCCATCATCACCTTGACACTCGCCATCACGTCGCCATCGGGAATCTCCACGACTTTTGCGCCCAATGAGCGGATCTGAGAGATCAATTCGTCGTGCCTTGGCTTAGCTAAGACGATGAACTTGAGATCAGAGATCTCTTTGTTCGAGCTGGCGGCGATAACTCTAAGGTTGTATTCGACCCCTTTTGCAATGTCTATTGCGTCCTTGGCCCGAGCTTTGACGATTAGTTTTTCCATGTAGTAGCCACTGGTCGAGTAGAGGGATCCCAATTCTGAACCGGCGATGACCGACACGGCACCGTCCTGACCCTTGGCGGCGTAGTTCGTGCCTTCCAATGGGTCTACCGCGAGTTCAAAGGTGACCGACTCCGATGCTCCTAATACCTCGTCAACGTAGAGCATTGGTGCGTTATCCTTTTCCCCCTCGCCGATGACGACCTTCGCCGAAAGGTCCATCTTGCTAAGTGAGTTCCTCATTGCCTCGGTCGCCAAGGCGTCGGATGCGATCTTGTTGCCAAGACCAACCTGTGCCTGAGCGGCGATCGCCGCGACCTCGGTCGCTTGAAGAAGGTGGTGGGCAAGTGAGACCATTGGAGTTGAATCAGGGAGGTCTTGGCTAGCGCCAGCATTGGCAATGTCTAGCGCCAAAGAAACTATTTTTTCGGTCGTAAAGCCGAAGTGAGCTGATGCTCTTGATCCAGGAGCGGAGGTTCCAAAAGACTTCATGACTATGGATTTCCCTCCTGGTCCGCGAAGTGCCTCCCATCCCATTTCGATTCCCGCTTCGACAACTAGCCGATTTGGATTTGCCCCCAAGATCTCGAGTCGCCTCGCTTCGTCGAGCTCGACTAGCCGTTCACGCCAAGGCACCGACACCACGCGGGCCCGAACCTTGTGCATTTCGAAGAGAACCTTCGCCGAATCAACAGCGAGGCCCACCTCGGAACCCGAAGCCAAGATGGTCACCTCTGAGCCGC
>JAJZCF010000083.1 GCA_021846265.1 Actinomycetes bacterium
CCATGCATGAATCTCCGCCTCGGTGTCTAGCGCAACTTCGGCCACTCCTTCTGCGTCTTTGTTCAAAAGCGCTTCGTCAAATCTCTTGGTGAGGTCGTCGATAGCGCTGCCTAACGGGTCGATGTTGGCATCCGCTGAGGTCAGCTCCGGACCTTTTAAAACCTGCTCAACATTCTCTTGAAACGCCAAAGTGACTTTGTTCAAATGGGGTGCAAAGAGTTCCTCTGTCGAAATCTCAGAACCAGAAGGGAAGATCGTTTCGCCGCCGGCGTGCCTTATCGTCACCGTGCCGATTCCGACTATCTTGGCAAGCTGAGTCTCGAGATCGAAGATTATTCCGCTATGTTCGTCGACGCCCAATACGTAGCTATCTGGTGGCAATGACGCCTCTAAGGTGTCGAGTCTATTCTTGCCCATATAGCAGAACCGAGTGTCATGGTTAGCTCCCTCTTTGTTGTTGTAGTGAGGAATTACCGCCACCTTCTTGTCGAGGACTAAGTTGACAACGCCTAACCCATCGAGCCAGTAGGGGTCTTCGCCGACTTTATACACTTCGTATACCGGCAGGGTAAAGCTTCCGAGGGTAAGTGCCGCTGCCGAAGAAAACGCGACCGTTGCCCCATTTGAGATGCTTTCTTTGAGTATCTTGCCAATCCCGATGCCAGACCAGTTCCTCAGGGCATAGCTCGGGCTACCCGGCCCGGCGAATAGGTAGTCCGAAGCGAGGAGCTGTGAACGGAACGCCTCGATCTGCACCGATGTTGCGATGGAAGCCCGCCTAAGGGATGCAACTTCGAATTTTTTCGATACCGATGTTGTGAAGTACTCGAGGGCCTTTGCGGTGATCTCGTCAGCATTCTCTTGAAACCCGAAAGGAGTGTCCAGGATTGACGCCCTAATCTCGGCCTTTATAGACCTGGTGATTCCATCTAGTAGCTCTCTGTGCACCTTGACCATGGTCGGGGCAGTTTCTCCCGAGCCCATGATGACCAACTTGCCTTTGGCCCTAGGCGTGCTTCGGCTCACTTCAGCACTCCATTTTTGATCTCCTGATCGATTATCATCGCTACTCTATCGGGATACTGAGCGTGCAGATCATGATCGGCGCCCTCGAACCAGACGGTTTTGATCTCAGGCTTGACCGTCTCAATCTCTTTGGCCCAGTGCCCTTTGTAATCGGTCATCTCATCCCCCGAAGCAGCGAGCAGCAGTAATGATCCGAGTTTCATGGAGCTAAATGTATCAACTGGATCGTATTCCCACAGACTCTTCAGGATCTCCATGTGGTTTGAGCGACTCAGGTGTGGTCTGATCGTCCCGTCGCTTTGCAGTTCCATGTTGGCCAGGGTTCCCTCGATAGCGTCTTCGGACCAGTCAGGATGGTGGGAGCGTACGAAGCCCTCAAATGTCGCGTAAGAGAGTCCCAGCAGGTCCGGCGGGGCGAGCCTCTCCTGACACTCTTCCCAAGTCGCAATATGCCTGAACATTGGGACTACCCCTCCGTCGATGAGCACGACACCAGAATAACAGCCACTTGATCGCCTCGCCTCTTCGAGCACGACAGAAGCCCCCCAGGACTGGCCGATCAGGATCGGATTAGACCAGCCCTCATCTGCGGCTGATAAATTCTCGGTCAGATCGAAGAGATCGGAACAGACCTCATCGAAGCCGTAGCCAGAATCTGGTTTATCTGACCGACCATGTCCCCGCTGGTCGACCGCTGCGACCCGGTATCCGAGGTCATTTAGTCGCTCTGCTAGAGGCCAAAAGAGCTTTGCATTGGAGGCTAGTCCATGGACAAGTATCAGTCCCCGCCCAGCCCCATCCCAGAGGTCGTATGTGATCCTTACGCCTAATTTCGATAAGAACGTCTGTGTTTTAGGGAAGGTGTGCACGAAGATTAAAAACGTCAAAAACCCATCGGTAATTCCGCTGATAGTGCCAAAGGAGGCTATGTATACTTTGCGGCAGCCAGATGACAACGATGTTGACACAAGCTATCCTTGTCAACTTCGAGCTGGTCTGGTATTGGCCAATTGAGCATTGGCGGCCAGCCTCGTTTCTTTCGTAGCTAGCATGACGCCCTGAGGGGGAATTTTAGGTTTAGGAGCTGCCTGCTATTATGCGTATCGTCGACGAAGCTAGGCTCTCGCAAGAGCTCAGCCGCTATGAGAGTGCTGAGCCGAGGGTGGTTGCTAGTGGCAACTTTGCCACTCCAAAGAGGCTGCTAGAGATCTTTGACCAATGTGTCGAGCGTTATCGCCTCTTTGTACTAAATGCGCAAGATCCTATGCCGAACAGGAGTGGAGTAATTCATGAAACTCCGTTCGTCGGGCCCGGTTTTAGGAGTTCGGGGAGGCAACTTGATTACCTGCCAATGAGACTTTCATTGGTCCCTCAACTCTTCGATCGATCTAGATCGCCAGACGTGGTCCTAGTGCACACTTCTCCGCTATTTGGGGGGAAAGTTTCCCTTGGGATTGAAGTCAATATCATGGTGGCGGCGATAGAGCGAGTTAGGTTTCGGGGCGGAATAGTCATTGCCCAGATTAACAAGAATATGCCTTACACCTTCGGAGACGGCGAGGTCGACGCCGAGTTGATCGACTTTGCCATCGAAGTCGATCAGGACCTTGCTTCACCTTTCATCACTGCGACCGACATCGTCACAGAAGCTGTCGGAGAGCACGTGGCGGAGATAGTTGGGGATGGAGCCACCTTGCAGCTCGGTATCGGTGCAATTCCTGATGCCGCTTTGGCTGCGCTTACTTCTCGTAAAGGATTAGCTTTCTGGTCTGAAATGTTTTCAGACGGCGTTCTCGCACTGGAGAGGAAAGGGGCGACCGACCAATCCCAACCGATAGTCGCCTCATTTCTATTTGGGTCTCCGGAACTTTATAGCTGGGTTGACAAGAATCCACGGGTAAGGCTTTTCAGGACTGAAGTTACTAACGACCCGGTTCGCATAGCCCAACATCACCAGATGACCGCAATCAACACTGCAATCCAGGTCGACCTCTTCGCCCAGGCGAATGCGAACCACGTCAGAGGGAGGATCTATTCGGGATTCGGCGGCCAGACCGACTTCACCGTCGGTGCGCTTCATTCCAAAGGTGGACACGCAGTGATCGCCCTTGGGTCTTGGCATCCCAAGACCGATTCTTCCACCGTGCTTGGCTGCATCAACGGTCCGGTTACCTCATTTCAACACTCCGCACTCGTCACCGAATGGGGTAGTGCGCATATCTTAGGCAGGAGCCAGCGGGCCCAGGCGAGGTTGATAATCGAGAATATTGCCCACCCACGAGCTAAGGATGAACTAAGAGAGAAGGCTCTTCACCTCGGGTTGACTTAGCGACAGCGAGAATTGAGATTCTGCCTGCTAGTCCGTCAAATTGGAGTTACAAGCAAGGAAATAGGTGAGCTATATGGTTCTAGCTGCGTTGGATATCCTGTCGATCAGCGAACTAACCGCAAGCGATTTCTGGCTGTTCCAGCTTGGCTCGCGTCGCTCAAGGATCGCTTTGGACACAGCCTGTACCATCTCAAGGTAGGGATCTGACTCGCCAGCCGCTACTGATCTCCTCTCGCCGTGGGTATCGGTGAGGATGTAGCTATCGTCTGTGAACCCAGGAGTACAAGCCCGAGTGACCTCGATCGACTCTTTTTCCTTGATCGTTAGCAGTCGCTGCTCTTCGGCGGAGACGAATGAGCAGAATATGTCGGCCGTGGCGCCTTTTTCGTAAGCTAGAGCTATGGTGATCAGCTCCTCGGATGCGTCGTTTGGTTTTGCGATCCGGTTCGGCCTAGATCGAGCGGTGATCTCATCTGGATCGGATCCAAGAAGTTCCACTATCGGAGCTAGGGCATATACTCCAACGTCCAAAAGCGCCCCACCGCCCTTCGACTTTGACCACCTGTAGTTCGACTCCGCACATTGCAGTACTCCGGAAAAGACCGAGACGATATGTTGGATTTCGCCAGACTCTTTCTGCATAGCTCTTGCGATCGCGGACCTATGCCTCATGTGATAGGACGTCATGTAGGCTTCGGACAAGATTCGACCGTGCAAGCTTGCGTATTCGTAGAGTTCTCTCGCCTTATTGCTATTAGTAGCTAGCGGCTTTTCGCACAGTACGTCTTTGTTGTGGTCTATCGCCGCTTTTATCCAAGTCTCATGAAGGTGGTTTGGTAGGGGCAGGTAGACCGCGTCGACCGATTTGTCATTTAGCAACTCTTCTGGGTTGGTATAGATCTTCGTCTCGGGCAGGGCACTTTGGTAGTAGTCGGCATTAGACCTCGTCTGGATGGCCGAGATCGTGCAGTTGTTAGCCTCAATCATCGCAGGAACTACGGCAATTTTAGCGACGTAAGATCCGGCCCCCAAAATACCCCAGCGTAAGGCCATCTGCGTTTCCTAGTCCTCTTTTAGCTCGACGTTGATGCCGCCATTTTTTGACGAATACTGTGCCGCTTCTAACACCTCAACTACCCTTCGAACTGCTTTTGGTTGTACCTCTAAAGCTTCACCAAGGAGCAGGTGGTCGGCGATGTTTCGATGGAATCCGAATTTATCGGGCTCTGGAAGAGGAAGATCGGCGACCTCTAGCCCACCACCGGGTAAGTAACTCGCAAGCTTTAACTCAGATGGTGCTTCTGCGTGATGGTAATCCTCCGCCGAGTACCCCATTGGTGCCGAGACCGACTCGAAGCGCAGTGGTCGATATTCGCCGATGAGAGTTCCCTTGGTCCCTTGAATGAAGAACTTTGGTCGCCTGAATCCGGCGACGTCGGATTGGAAGAACTCCGCCTCTTTGCCGTCAGGGTAGACCATTCTCACCCGAATTTGGTCGAGGTTGGTTATATCGTGCCAGACCCTCTTATGGCCGATTGCGCTGACGTACTTCGGTTTACCGCCTAGCAGTTGAAAGATCCAGTCGATGTGGTGCGATCCCCAGTCGTACGCCGCTCCCCCCGAGATGCTCTCTTCTGAATGCCAAGCCCGACAGGGGTGCTCGAATCCTCCGACGAAGGTTTCAATATTGAATACTTCTCCCAGCCGACCTCGGTCAATCGCAGCCTTTATCGCACGAAAGTCCTGATCCCACCTGCGATTTTGATTTACGCTCAGCATCAACCCTTCTGATTCTGCTATCTCGATGAGGGTGTCTGCCTCTTTTGTTCTAAGGGACATCGGCTTCTCTACCACGACGTGCTTAGAAGCGACAAGCAACGATCGTGCGATTTCAAAGTGGGAGGAGGGTGGGGTAGCAACGATAGCAATATCTACGTCTGGGTCGTTAGCTAATTCTGAAAAGTCATGATAGGTGCGAATACCCGGGAATTCAGACTCTGCGACCTTGGTGCGATGCGGATCTGGATCTACCGCCGCTACGAACTCTAATCCGGGTGTCGCCGTGACTGCCTTGCCGTGGAAGTGACCCATCCCCCCAAACGGGCCGTATCCGACTACCCCTACGCCGAGGGACCGTGTGGTAGGAGCTTTGGACGAGTAGTTGGCCAACCTAGCAACTAAGTGGATTATTTGCTCGGAATTAGCTGCATCCTCTAGCGAGAAACCGATTCTAATTAGATGAGCCCCAGCAACCTTTTTGGCGACAATGATCGGGTGATGCTTGAAGCCGACGGAGACGGTGGCTAGTACCCTCGATTCGGGGCAATCTGAGGTGAATTCGTTCTGGATCTCGAAGGCGAAGGCGGCCCCAGTGAGAGCTATTTCCTTCTCGATGCGATCAAAGTAGTTGCCCTCGGTTTGGTTTGGCACTATGTACCATTCGGTCCGATTCAAGCGGGCCGAAACGACCATATTGGAGATTCGATCCAACTCGGAGCTGTTGCTGTATGTTGGAGTATCCGAAAAGACTAAGACGTTCCTCTTGTTTTTCAGCACCGTCATAGCAAAACTGGAGTCGAAGTCGGCTTCTGAAGAGAAGATCGCTGCACCAACAAGCGATGGGTCTGCGACTTTTGAAGCATCTGCGACAATCGCCTCTAGGCCAAGCCTCTCGAGCGACCATCGGGCTCTGACTTGAGCGGTCTGACCCAGGATCTGGATTTTTTTTGTACGATCGCCTCGTTGGAACATCTCTTCCTCTGTGTGGCCGTTGTAGTTCCAATATAGGCGAGCTTTGCCAACTAATTGGATTCTTCGATATCTACCTGGCGGCCCATTGAAAGTTGATCCACCTAATATGTGGGTGTTCCTCGGGTTAACTTTGTTCAGACTAGCAAAGCAAGGAATCACCATGCCTAGAGCAGTGGAGAGGACTCAATACATTGCATCGATCAAGTAGCTGATGATTCCCGTGGTGAACTGGTAGTAGCTGAATAGCAGGAGGATTCGTTCGTCATCGGTTTCCTCGATCCCTCCGTCATCTTGGATATTGGCCATCGTTCCCAGGATCAGCCGGACCTTGTTGATTGCCGCGAGTACCAGCTCTGCCTCATCTGGAGTAAAAGCTTTTGCCGTGCGAATGAGACTCGCAGCCGATAAAAATAGGTCGTTGTTGACTGCGCTTTGATCGTGGTAGTTGCGGCTTATGTCGAGTTGGTACTCCGCCTGTTCGACTGGATCTTCGTAGGTGGGAGGATTCAACCTCCAGGTTGAATCTCGATCCACTTCGCTCACCATTTTCGACTGCTCGAATAGCTGAGCTAATACGTCCCTTTGACTTTCATCCAACCGCACAAGGACTGAGCCATCTTTACTCCGCTTGAAAAGCTTCAACCTTTTATTACCTTAATCACCCCTCTGAAGGGTTGCCCAAAGACCGTAGTGTTGGAGTTTCGTGACGTCGATCTCAGCCTTATCCCGAGGTCCGGAAGAGACGACCGCCTTGCCCTCTTCGTGAACCTGCAGCATCAACTTGTGGGCCTTGGCCTCGGCGTAGCCGAAGACCTTTTGCAGGACATAGGTCACGTAGTTCATCAAATTGATCGGGTCATTCCACACCATGACCAGCCACGGTTTGTCCTCTTTGATCTCGGTGACGGTGATCTCATTGATATCGGCTTCCGGGAGAGTAGTACTTTTGGAACTCATGACGGGGTCCCCTTGAGCTGGTGATCTAGTTGTTGATCCAAATCAGCGCTTTGGATTCCTCCAATTTTAGTATCAGAACTAAAGTCAAGAGACGGCCGATGCAACATTTGAAGGTTAAACCAAATCATTGCGAGCCAGACCAGGGTTGCACCTGCGATATGAAATCCGACCAAGAGGGCGGGGAGTTTTGTGAAATACTGGGTATATCCAATTATCGCTTGCCCTGCTTCGATCCAAAGGAGATTTCTCCCAGAGCGTTGGATGAACTCTGGAGCTCCAGATTGTGACAGGAGAAAAAGCGACCCCAAAGTTAATGCGACGAGTGCGATGACGAAATCTGAATGGAGGATCGCTACGTCCTTGAGCGGGAAGTGCAACCTAGGGGAGATCGTCGATCCGGAATGGGGACCCGACCCAGTGACCACCGTGCCAACGAAGATCACGGCGGCGAGGTTGACGAGCATCAGCTTGCCTAGCCAGTAGACCTCTTTAGTCACGACCAGCTGTGCCGGAACGTCTTTAGTGCTCGCCCGTCGATAGAGGACCAATGCGTTCCAGACGATAACGAGAGCGAGGATCATGTGAGCCATGACGAATGGTGGAGCGAGCTTCTCTAATACCGTTATCCCGCCCAGGACGATCTCCGCTGCTATTCCGGCCACTAAACCCATCGAGAGCCAGATCAGGTCCTTCCTCTTTGGGGTTCTGATGAAGGAGGAGAATGCGGCGAGAGCGACGAGGATCGAGCACAGGATCGTGATGATCCGATTTACGAATTCGATCATCGGATGGATTCTGTCCGCCGCTATGAATTGTGTTCCTTGGCAGGTCGGCCAGTCGGGACAGCCGAGGCCGGACTGGCTCAACCTTACCGCCCCACCGGTCACGATAATCACCGAAAGGAGGATCAAGGTGGCAAAGGCCAAGGTTTGAAAGGTCTTTGCGGAAATCTTTAGCTCCCGGTAATTTTTGACTTTAGCCACAGAACTAGATGCTAGGCCAAATCTGGGACTAATTGGAAGTCCTCGCTCTAGCTAGCTTTAGCGAAGTCTTATTCCCACTTGAAGGTGAGCGCTGCAGCTATCGGCGCAATCACCGCCCAGATGATCAGTGGGACCCAAACTGAAGCCCCGACGTATCCTCCGACGCCTAGGGTGTGGTAAAAGCCGGTCGATGTGGCGGCCGGAGGAAGGAGCTTTGAAAAGGTCGCTAGCCAGGAGGGGAGTTTTGAAAGTGGAAAGATCATCCCCGAGATCAAGGTGAGGATAAACCACAGCACCGAGGAGAGCCCGGTCATTATCTCGTATCTAATTAGCCCGGCCATCAAGAGTCCGAGTCCAGTGAAGGAAACGGTCGCCAGTAGTGCCAGCAGAAAGAACTCGGCCAGATTTCCCTTAGGGCTCCACCCGAGGAGGGCTCCAACGACGAAGAGCAGCACGACCTGGAAGACCTCCACCACCAAGATCATGGTGATCTTTGCGGCCATCAGCCCACCCCTGCCGAGCGGAGTAGCTCCTAGCCTTTTGAGGACCCCGTAATTTCGATCCACCGCGGTCCCGATCGACTGACCGATCATCCCGGTCCCCATCACCGCAAGTGCCAGTGTCCCAGGGACTAAAAATGCCACCGGCTTAGTGACGCCAGATGGGAGCGGAAGTACCTTTATTAGCGAGAATCCTACGAGAATCAGCGCGGGAATCCCGATCGTTAGTGCCAAGAGGTCGACTTGACGAAATGCGAGTTTGATCTCCGCTTTGCTCTGGGCTAGGTACGCTTTCACTTGGCCGCCTTATCGTGTAGTCCGTTGGTTATTGGTGGTAAAGAGCCGGAATCTTCATCGTCGTGAGCAGCGACTAAGTCCAAGTAGATCTCCTCTAAACCCGTCTTTTCGGTGGAGAGCGATCCGTAGTCGACTCCCAATTCCGACAGGAGCGAAGTAAGCTCCGCTATCCTTGCAGGAGTCGCTTCGCCGATCACCTTGAACTCATTCGGCCTTACTTCGACGATTTCGACTCCGAGCCTTTGCTTTAGCTGAGTTGTGTCGAGCGATCTTGCGCTGAACCTGATTCCACCTGTGTCGAATCGGTCTCGAAGCGAAGCGAGGGATCCCTCTGCGATCTTCTTTCCCGACGAGATGATTACTAAATTGTCTGCGAGTTTTTCAGCCTCACCGAGCTCGTGGGTAGTAAGCAAGACGCTCGCACCATTTTCGGCAAGCT
>JAJZCF010000084.1:0-6508 GCA_021846265.1 Actinomycetes bacterium
TGGTGTCGGGCTTGGTCGGGCTTTGGGCCTTTATATCGATGCGGCTGGGGAGCTGGGACTTCTAGATTCCTCCCATCAGTTCGGCTACTGCGATGGGCTTAATGCGGGTACAGTTCGCCAATGCCGAGGTGCGCCATGAAGGTGCGGCAATCCTCACATCGCTGTATCCCGAGTTGGCGTATATCACAGGAGGGACATTGGTAAACACTGGCACTGCGGCGGGACTTGCCCAACCCAACTATGGCACTTCTCGCCAGCTCCTGGTGTCGCCTGCGACATGCTTGCATCTCAGCGAACAGTAGATCCGCCGACCTTTTGGCAAGAATTGACCGGACAAGCCCTCCCCAATGGCGAGTCGCCTATCGTCGTACCACGGTGAATTGTCAGTGGAACCCTGACTCATAGCGGCACCACCCCTCTGCCCGAAAGAGCTTGGGTGAGGCGGATGGAGTCGCCTTTGGTCTCTACTAGATGGGCGTGATGGGCAAGCCGGTCAACAAGTGCTGCGGCGAGGGATCTCGGGGTGATGATTTCGTCGAAGGATGCGATGGAATAGTTCGAGGTGACGATCATCGAAGTCTTCTCATAGCAGGCATTGACCACCCGATAGAGAGACTCCGAATCACTGGGACCCACGGGAAGAATTCCAAGGTCATCGAGCACGACCAAGTCCAGTCTCATCAGCTTGAGCATCGAATTAACCATGGTGTCGGTGGCTTTGGCGAGATCCACGTAGGAAAAGAGAGCTTCGGGGGTGAACCAGGCCACCTCCCTCTCTGTCAGGATTGTTGTCGCATCCGGGGTTTGTAACGGGAAATACTCCTCTCTGCACATCCGAGACGTCTGCTCAGCCACCTTTCGATCGACTGAGCCTCTCGTTGATTTCCCGTATTGCTGTGGCCTCAAAAGGAATCGGCGAGCGTTCAGTCCGTATTATTCGGCAGGTTTCAGATGGATCTTCTGGCGATCTAATTTCGCTAATTGAGCTTCGACCGTACCGACATGTTTCACCAGTCACAACGGCTTGTTAGCATCGACACCATAGACGACAGCTCGCAAGATCAAGTGCTTCCTGAGAAGGTCCTTCGCTAGCTCGGCGAGGTCATGCTGGCCATCAAGGTCGCCGCCAACCGGGTCGAGAAGGCGATAAAAGCGCTACGCGGGGCTGAATTCTCCAGCGAACCCGCGCTTGTTACTCTCATTGAGACCCAGCACAAACTCGAAGCCGCCCGAAAGACTCTTCATCAAAATGGCTACCTCTCAGGTCCGCAGCTCTCATTGTTTTAGGCTGGTGGATGCCCAACTTATCCGGTGAAGAAATTAAAGATGCGTTAAGAATGTTCGTGACACGCTGGAAGGATTACAGCGGCACGGAACGCTCCGAAGCGCAGACCTTCCTCAAGGAGCTTTTTGATGCGTACAGCGACCCCATCTCATTGTGCCAGTTCAGTGAAGCAGATCGAGGACTTTGACGTTGCTCTGGAAGTGGTTCCAGTTCAGTCAAGCGTTTTCATCTGCTCGCTAGTCACGGATTCGCTAGCAAATTTCGATTAAACATAAATTCAGTGGTAGTGTTTGTGAACATATGGGACACGAAGATTTTGAGCGACCTCCGGTGACGGAAGTTTCGCTTGGGGCAGTCTTTGGACCTGTACAAGGATTTTCTCAAGCACACGTTGGCCTTTTCTGGGAGAAATTGCGTGATGATTTTCCGGTGGCGCAAGATCAACCACCATTTCCGTTTCCACAAAATCCTCCACCTTCGAAGGTCGTACAGCTAGGCTTATTACTTTCAGCGCTAGCACCTCTTCGGAGAACGTGGTTCACACATAGGGAGTCGGATCGTCTAATACAGTTCCAGCAAGACGGCCTTATTCTCAATTGGAGAAGGACTCAGAGTCCTTACCCGCGATATAACACGCTCCGCGATGAGTTTGGATCGATTTGGCAAACGCTCGTCGATGTAACGGCGGACTCTAAACTGGAACCACCCACGTTTACACAGGCGCAGGTCACATATTCGAATGTCTTTGAACTTCCTTCTGGAGAACCATTTGGAATTTATGAACCAAGTGGAGCAATCACCAAACATAGCGAGGGATACGATTTCAATTTAAGTACCGAACAAGAGAATTGCATCTGGAGATCAGGTGTTAGCTTTGCACACACTTCTGAAGCTAAAGGGACGTTAACGTGCCAGTTAATCAGGGGAGGCGTAGTTGGTACTCAAGGTTCGGATCGGGACCGTATTTTCTTCCAGCAAACATTTCAGTCATTTATCAAGACCGATAGCATCAATAAGTTTCTCCAAGTGTGCGATAATGGACATGACGTGATAGTCGAGAACTTTTCAAACCTTCTGTCTACTGGGTTGCGAAGTACTTTCGGAGGCAATCGAAATGGTTAAACGCAACGCCAACTCACGAGAGTCAGAGTTTTCAATAGAACAACTTATGAGCTTACTGAAACCTAGAGCCGATACGTATGCTGAAGATTCGCCATGGCAAAGAGAACATGATAACCGCGATGATGCGCTTAAAGGCCCAACAGCATTGCAGATTCAAATGGCAAATGAAGTACTGGCATGGACGTTAGAGGCGGGGCTGACATCGCCGAGATTCGAACAGGATGCTGAGGATGATATCCTCACAATGACCTGGAGAGAGTCAAACTTCGATTTGTTTATTAATCTGACAGATGATGGTGAGATGTTTGGATACTACCGTCAGCGAAGGCTAAATGGTATCGAACTTGACAGTGCAGGAGAAGATCTCAATTCGGCATTCGAAATCAAGATATGTGTCAAGAATATTGGTGTCAACTTCATGCCAACCATTTTGCGTTCATCCGAAAGGTCGTTTTCTTCAACTAACGTGAGTGTCTAGGTTGTCGGAAAATGAATTCATGTTCAGGATGGCTCGTTCGAATCCGGAACTTTCAGAACTTGAGTGGGATCCTTCCTGGCAAGCATATAAAGCAAAAGAGGGCTTATTCCCAACTAATCAGTACCTTAATAGCGGCGTGTCGGTCTACCTCGATGAACTATTGAAGTTCCACGAAATAGACTTGAGTCTGACATTCGATAGTACCTGTTATCCGAGCTCGAAGGTCGATTACACTCACGTCGCCAGGGTACCTCTTTCTGCGCTTGAACCCACGGACAACCAAAAGCAACTGTCTGCAGGCATTCTTAAAGATCCCAAGGAAGCGTGTGAGGCCGGCAAAGCACATGCACTTATTCGACCCCTCTCATCAGATGAAAAAGCTGCCCGACGGGCGTGGAAACAAATTCGGCAACGGCTTATTAGTAGGGCGACCACTCGCCCTAAGAACGCACTGGAATGGAATAACTAAATTGAGGGATAGGGGCATACGCGAACATGTGCACCGCTATCAGCTATGGTAAAACGTACCCGGCCAGACTAGTGACGTCAAGTTTCGAAACAATAGTTGCCTCAATTTTACGCCAATTAGTGATGATCCCATCGCCGATGATCCCGACGACGACTTCCTCGTTTTGCTTGCCGAAAAAGTAGGTGCTGACATGCTTGTGTCGGGTGGTCCGCACCTCACGACGTTGCAGCGACGGGGTCTCACGGTGCTGACGCGCCGGAGTCTTCTCGATGCCATAGCCACACCTAAGCAGGCAGCTATCCCCGAGCGTTACGCAGTCGGTGCGCTTTTGTCAGAAAGTGCCCTGGAGCCGGTTGGCGACGATCTCGACGGAGGCCATCGTCCTCAGCAGCTGGCGCCTTGAGGCGGGCGGCCTCTGGCATCAAGCGACGTTGGAATTTTATGCAACGGCATCGCGCGCCGATCTAAGAGGTAGAGACCAACGCTGTGATCCTCCGTGGAGGGCCTTGAGCAAAGGAGATCTCCAAGTCGCTGCTTACCAAGCTGAGGTTAAAGGACCTCGTTTTGATCGATGATTTTGGCCCCTGTTAACGGCCATTGAAAAATGCAAGCTCGCTGAAACTAAAACTCTGTGAATTCGGCACTGATTAACCTTCGAGGCTGCTCTGCGCCACTTGACTACTACTTGAAACCATGACCATCAGCTAGCCTCCAAGCAGGCACTGACGAGATAACCCCAGTACCTTGCAACAATCGACTCACGGCGATAGTGGGACGAATCTTTTGGCAACGTAGGCAACCAGGCCTACTAGCCGATCGGCTGCCCGGGAAGGATGTCATCACCATCCGGAGTGAGCAGCCTTACCTCTCCGTCTGCCATCAAAGCCCCGAGAATTAGAAACTCACTTTTCACCCCAGCGATTCTCTTGGTGCCAAGATTGATCGCTGCGACTATGTTCCTGCCAACAAGGTCTTCCTCAGAATAGTTCTTGACCTTCGCCGAGGTGACAAGTACACCTACTACTGGACCGAAGTCCGCCTCGATAACATACGCAGGCGAACGGGCTTTTAGGTTATCCCTGACCGAGATGACCTTGCCCGTCCTGATATCCAGCGCAGAAAAGTCCGACGGCGAAACCGTCGGCTTCCGCTCCTGGGTCTCTATCGAATAGGGAAGCAGATCTTTATCGACGACGTGAAACTCACCCACACTAATTCCTTTGAAGCTGCGATTATCTAATCAGCGGACAGTGATCGCTAACGAAGCGGCCTCATACCGTTCCACCGCGCTTGGATTCTAGAGTTACGCTGATGGCCGCCGATATAGCGAGGGCAAAGCCGATCACTAATGTCCAGGACCCAAAGACCATGGCGAGGCCGATCATGAAAGCACCCATCCCCATGACGAATGGCCAGATGGTATAGGTGGGAAATGCCCCAACTACGCCGGTGGACTCTTCGCTCGTCGGATCCTCTAGATCCTCCGGCCTCGGTTTCATCCGCATCGCCCACCATCCGAGATAGGCCCCCGGCACGAGTCCCAGCAAGGCGCTCGCTAAGAGAAGCGTAGACCCCCCGCTCTCTCCCGACCAGAACCAATAGATGGCAACGATCACTGCGAAGAAGGCACCGAGGCCTAGGTAGAGCTTGTGTTCGAACTTCATCTAGTCGAGCACCTCCCGAGAAAGCTCCGCGGCGGTCATGACCCTGCCATCGGCGTGTTCTGGATGATTCATGTCCCAAGTAGGCCTGGTCGAACGGATAGGTGGAACTTTATGGAAGTTATGTGACGGAGGGGGTGACGATGTCGCCCACTCCAATGAGTGGCCGTCCCAGGGATTATCCGGCGCCTTAATCGGCGATCGCCAGGAGACCCACATGTTGATCAAAAAGACGACAAAACCGATAGCAGTAAGGTATGCGCCTGCTGTCGAAAGCCTATTGAGAAAGGTGAAGTGATCTGTCGTAGCATATACCGCTATCCTTCGTGGCATCCCCCTGAGACCGAGTAGGTACTGCGGAAGAAATGTCAGGTTGAAACCGATAAAAACCAGCCAAAACTGGAGCTTCGCCAGCTTCTCTCGGTACATCCGCCCGGTGAGCTTTGGATACCAGAAGAAGAATCCGGCAAAACCGGCGAAGATCGTCGTACCGATTAAAACCTGGTGGAAGTGGGCCACCACGAAGTACGTGTCGTGGGTAGCGAAGTCAATAGGCGGCGAGGCCAGAAAAACTCCGGTAATGCCACCCATAGTAAATGCTACGATAAACCCGACCGCCCAGGTAAGCGGGGCCTTGAAGTCGAGCTGTCCACCCCACATCGTACCTATCCAGGTGAAGATCTTGATTCCAGTCGGCACTGCGATGAGGAGGCTCAGCGCACTGAAGAAGGGAAGGAGCACGGTACCGGTAGTAAACATGTGGTGCGCCCAAACCCCCGTCGAAAGCCCCGCTATCGCCAAGGTAGCGAAGACGAGACCCTTGTAGCCGAAGATCGGCTTCTTGGAAAAGACCGGGAATATCTCAGAGACCATTCCGAAGAACGGAAGCGCAAGGATGTATACCTCCGGGTGTCCAAAGAACCAGAAGAGGTTCTGCCACAGCACCGGTGAACCGCCGCCCTTGACCGAGAAGACGTGAGTTCCAAAGTGTCGATCCGCATAGAGCATGATCAAGGCGGCCGTGAGCACCGGGAAAGCTATCAGGATCAATAGGCCCGTAACAAGCATGTTCCAGGTAAAGATAGGCATCCTGAACATCGTCATCCCCGGAGCCCGCAGGTAGAAGATGGTGGTAATTAAATTTACACCGGTAAAGATTCCCGAGAATCCGACCAAGGCGATCGAAACAATCCAAAGATCTGGCCCGGCACCCGGAGAGTTGGTAGATGACGAAAGCGGTGCATAACCTACCCAACCGAAAGCCGCCGCTCCCGATGCGGTGAAAAAGCCGAGGAGCATCGTGATGCCCCCGGTCAGATAGAGCCAATAGGAAAGGGCATTCAACCGGGGGAAGGCCATGTCCGGAGCACCTATCTGCAACGGGATCAGGTAGTTGGCAAATCCACCAAAAGCGAATGGCCCGGCGAAGAGGTACAACATCATGCTTCCGTGGATGGTGAAGAGTTCGTTATAGGTCTGCTGAGAGACAAAGG
>JAJZCF010000084.1:6608-9261 GCA_021846265.1 Actinomycetes bacterium
GCACCTATCTGCAACGGGATCAGGTAGTTGGCAAATCCACCAAAAGCGAATGGCCCGGCGAAGAGGTACAACATCATGCTTCCGTGGATGGTGAAGAGTTCGTTATAGGTCTGCTGAGAGACAAAGGTTGAATTAGGCGACGCCAGTTGTGTTCTGATCAACATCGCCATCAAACCCGCTACCAGCATGAATACTATAGCCGTGTACATGTAGTTCTTCCCGATCACCTTATGGTCGGTCGAGGAGAGCCATCGATAGTAGCCCGTAGGTTCCGAATGTTTTTCTACTGGGAGGTGGGCTGAGGCCTCTCCCTTCTGTTCTAGGAGGGTCATGCCGTCACCTTGCCTGCCTGAGAAGTGGTCCAGCTTTGGAACTGCTGGGCCGAGAGAACTTTAACCGAAAAGAGCATCTCCGAGTGGTAGAGCCCACACAGCTGGGAACACCTTCCTATGTAGGTTCCAGCCGAGGTCGGGTTGAAATCGAAGTGATTCACTACCCCGGGGAGTGCATAGCGAGAGAAGTTGAAGGCGGGTATGTAAAAACCATGAACGACGTCTTGAGATACCAAGGTGATCGCTGTCGTTTCTCCCTCTGGGAGTACGAGCTGCGGATAGTGGTTGACTGACCCGATGACCGTCGTATTGGTCGCTGGGTAGTAGAACTTCCATCCCCACTGAAAGGCGGTAACCGTCACCTTGACGTTCGGAGTAGGGCTCAGCGCATCGACTTTATTTTCGACCTTTACCGTAAAGAAGAAAAGCCCCACGACGATCAGAATCGGGATGACCGTATAGAGGATCTCAATCTTGACGTTCGAATGCCTCTGCTTGGGAATAGCGTCAGACTTTTTTCTGAAGCGCAATAGCACAAAGAAAAGCAGGCCAAAGGTAATTCCACCGACAAAGATCGAAGCGATAACGAATCCCTGAAAGAGGTGGAAGGTGGACCTGCCCTGCGTAGTTGCACCCCGGTAGGCCCCAAAGGCCGGAGAACAGCTAGCTAGCATTACGGAGCTGATCGCTAGCCCCGCAAGCGTAGCACCACGCCTTGCCCCTTTTCTTGCTGGAGAATTCCCCTTGACAAGGGCCGTTTTGATAGTAGATCTCTTCAAAGTTAAAGTCCAAATCTATCTGGATAAAAGGATCGAATAGAGAAAGTGACGAGGTCAGCTGCCCCTATATCTCGGGTCACAGCACCCAATGGTCCAAAGTAGTTATGCATTTGCACCATCGGATGCCTCCTTCGGGTCCTTGCCATGAGACTGGTGGGGATCCCGAAAAATTGCATCCACACCTCTTGCCCCCACATGGGTCAAAAATTGAGTCCCTGATTTTTCCTTAGAAGCCTCGTGATCATGGTGTCCAAGGAGCGCCTCGGGCAACTCCCTAATCTCCTCCTCGTGCACCTCAGAATAGGCGTCGGCCTCAGTAGAGATATATTCACCGCTCTCTGTCCTGCTGATGATCTGGAACCTCTTTCGCTTTCCGGCGTCGGAGACCGAGGCGGTCTCCTTGGCAAAGCTCAAGGTGAAGAACCAGACGATTGCCGGCACGACAAATATCAGAAGCCTAAAGGACCACAAGACGAAGTTCAAAGAGGTGTTAAATGTATTTGCCAGCACATCGGTAGAGGATGCGAAGAAAAGTACAACGTAGAAGCTCAGAACCGAAGCACCAAATGCCGTTCGTTTAGGATTATCCCTCGGACGCTCTAGCAGATTGTGGATCGAGTTGTCCTTGGTGATCCTTCTTTCGATAAAGGGCCACAGCGCCAACACGGTAAAGGTCACTCCGGGAAGGGCAACCGCCGGAAAGAAGACAGTCGGAATCATATGCCCGGCGAACACGGTCTCCCAAGACGGCATGAGCCTTAGCGCACCATCCAACCATCCCATATACCAGTCGGGCTGGACAGCATAGCTCACCTTGTAAGGAATGTAGGGCCCATACAACCAGATCGGGTTGATCTGAACCAGACCCCCAAGCGCGGCCAAGACCGCAGCGGTCAGAAAGAAGAACCCCCCGGCCTGAAAGGCGTAAGCCGGCCATGCGGGTACTCCGACGACGTTCTTATTAGTCCGCCCCTTACCCGGAAATTGGGTGTGCTTTTGCCTAACCATCATCGCCAGGTGCGCTCCCAAGAGCCCGATAATGATGCCCGGGACGATCAACACATGGATGATGTAGAACCTCGGGATGATTGCGGTGCCGGGGAAGTTTCCACCAAAGAGTAGAAATGCCAGATAGCTTCCGACTACCGGGACGGATAGCACGATCGAAAATGCGATCCTGATACCAGTGCCGGAGATGAGGTCATCGGGCAAAGAGTAACCCAAGAAGCCGTTGACTATAGCGAGGATCAACAAGACCACTCCGATGATCCAGTTCATCTCGCGCGGCTTTCGGAATGCACCGGTAAAGAAGATTCGGCACATGTGCGCCACTATCGCAGCGATAAATACGTTCGCCGCCCAGTGGTGTATCTGGCGCATGACCAGTCCCGCTCTTACGTTGAAACTGATGTTGAGGGTCGAAGCATAGGCCTCGGAAACCTTCTGGCCCCGCATCGGGGCGTAGGATCCGTGGTAGATAACCTCCTTCGAGGAAGGTACAAAGAATAGGGTCAAAAAGACCCCTGTGAAGAGGAGGACTAT
>JAJZCF010000085.1 GCA_021846265.1 Actinomycetes bacterium
TCTGAGAGCCTTGGACTTGGCGAACTGATCGGCTCCAAGGTCTCACTTGGCAAGCGGGTCAGAGGAGCTAATCCGGAAGCCAAGATCCTTACTCTGGTCTATGGCATGGTGGCCGGAGCCAAGCATATTGACCATGTCGATATGGTCCGAGCCGGAGCAAGCGAAGCAATACTGGGACATAAGGTGATGGCCCCTTCCACCATCGGGACATTTCTCCGGACTTTTACCTTCGGAAACGTCCGCCAATTGGACTCGGTTTTAGATACAAGTCTTGAACGGGCCTGGGCGGTAGGAGCAGGTCCCAAAGACAGCCAACTAATAATTGACATCAACTCGACATACTCGACCTTCGCGGCCGAGAACAAGGCCTTCAGCTCGGCGAGGGTCCCTTCGGCGATGATCCGCCCCTCGTACAGAATCGCGATCCGCTCGGCGAGCTGCTCGGCCTCGTCGAGATACAGAGGGACACCTTGGTGCTCGGATAGCGAGCCGACGAGACGAGAGCGTCGAGGCCGAGTTCTGCCATGGCGGGCATGATGGGCATCTTTCCTGGCGCTGCGCGCCTTGTGGTGGATGTCCGTCAGACCGTGCCAACTCCACTGGCCAGGCCCGGGTGTCGGTCACCCGCACTGTCACCGGCAGCGCCGAGGCGGTACGGTGGAGCGTGGAGGGTGGAGGTCGCCGAACCGCTGACCCCACTCATCACAAGATTCTGTCCGGCTGCTCACGATTTGCTTACAGAGTCCCGCTACCCTGCAGAATTAATGCGACGCAAAAACAACAGGGTGCTCCTCGCCCTCGGGTCCATCACCCTTGCTATAGCTACCCTCGGATGCGGGAGGACAACTCCGGCGTCGACAGGCTCAGGTGCCCGCCCGGCGACACCGCAGCAGGCAGGAACCGCTGTTGCACGAAGCGGCTACAGCTCCACCTGCGCCCATCCACCGGTACCGCTGCCAAGCGGCGAGAACGTTACGGTGTCGGGCCACCAGCTGATGGCGGGCGACCGCCCCTTCGTCGTGCACGGCGCCATCATCGAGGGCCTACAGGATTCCCCCGCGGCCCTGGCGGCGCTCCAGCGGCAGAAAGGTACCGCCTACGCCAACGTTGAGGCGGCGCAACGTGCCTTCGGCTCTGCCGAGCTGAAGGCCCTGCGCTGCATGGGCGTCAATACGCTTCGCATCCACGTCGGCCAGCCGAGCGCCGACCCCGAGAGTGCGCTGTACTTCAAGAGCTACCTTGAGCACTTCGTTACCGACGTACGGCTGGCCCGGGCGCAGGGACTGGCTGTGATCGTCGACATGAATGACGAGCGGCACAGCGGCGAAACCCACCAAGCCGGCAATCCCACCATGGCGACGGTGCGCGCCTGGCAGGCGGTGGTCCCGATGCTGGCTAACGTCCCGGGCGTGATGTTCGAAGCGTTCAACGAACCGCTCCTGGAGCCGTCCGTCCCCGGTGCGTGGAGGATCTGGCTCAATGGTGGCTTGGCCCCCGGTCCGCATAGTCAGGGTCTCTTCCAGACGGTGGGCGTACAGCAACTCGTGGACACCATCCGAGCGGGCGGTGCCCGCAACCCGATCATTTTGATGGGGCTTCTCCATGCAGGAAATGAGGGATGGACCCTGGCCGGGATGCCACCGGTGGCAGACCCGATCCATCAACTCGCCTTCGCCATCCACTTCCCTTTCACGGGTGGCCCGATTTCCAAGGACGAACCCAAATGGAACCGTGCTTTCGGTGATGCAGCCCAGTCGGTGCCGGTGCTCGTGACGGCGTTCAACGTGAACTCGAGTGTGCACTGCGGTCCCGACACCGCCACCACCCTGCCCTGGTTCGTGGACAACTATCTTCCAGCCCACGGAGTCGGTCTCGTGGCCTGGGCCGCCGACTGGCCCGGCACCATCTTCCAGAGAACTTACACAGGTCCTCTCACCACCCTCTCTCACTTCACCTGCCAGAAGGGGAGCCAAGATCACAGGCTCGGGGACGGAGAACTGCTCTACAACGACTTCACCACCGGTGGGTAGCTTCACCTGCGTGTGTCGGGCCTGGGTGGCGGTGACTGATGTCACCGTGGTGGTGGCGAACCTCGGTCACCGTCCACTTCGCGGTCTCAACCAGTCGCTTAGCATCGCCGATCGGAGATACGGGCTGAATCTGACTGGGTTCGCCGGAACTTCCAGGCGGACAACCGCCGTGGTCAGCTCGGCGATCGTGCCCCATGAAGTTGGACAGGGCCCTGTTTCCGGGCACGGCATCACGATCACCCAACGCGTCGCCGTCGCCTGCATGCATCTCGCCGTCGCAGCCGTGCTGATCCCAGTGCTCGCCGCAACCCTCCCGGCGCAGCGCCGCTCGGCTCGGACCCACACAGCGGACTTCCCCGCTGGTGACACCGCTCAGCCAACTGCACCCAGCCCCCGCTGACCCGATCCGCCACCTCATCGCCGAGGGGACCCGACCACCAACAACACCCAACCCGTCACGCAGACAAAGGTGAGCCCCGACTTGTGGAACTCCAGGGCGCCTGATGCGTAAGACAAAGATGATGCCGGTGGCAACGCAGGACGGCGCAACATTGATGCGGGCGGCGCAAACTGATCCGGCATCCTTCGGCTCGCTCTTCGATCGCCACTTCACCGCGGTCTACCGGTTCTGTGAGCGCCGGGTCGGGCGAACGAAGTGCCGAAAGAGCGTTACGTACTGCCTGGGCGGTGCGAGGAAGGCGTTTGAGCGAGAGCCACTTGCCAATGACATCATTGTCGGCGGGGTCTATCCCAATAGGACAATCGAATCGTCGCGTCCAGTCCACAGGTTAAGGACTGGAGAGACTCAACGGCTGGAGAGCGAAAACAAGAGGATGCCTAGGAATGTCTAGGCTTTCTGGAGCGGAACGACACGAGCAGAGAGAAGTGCCTCGCCGTAGGCCATGCCACTCTCGTTTCGAACGCGTCGTGCGGCTTCGACAGTATCAACTTCCTCACCGCAGACCGAGACTAGCTCAGGTACGTCAAGCGCCGCAAGCAAGCTTAAAAACGAGCTTGGTGGGCGGCCCCATTAAAGGATGTCGAGTACCGGGCGGACCTCGTAGTTGTCAACAGGGAGCGGAATACAGTTGAAGAAGTTTCGGAGTAGGAATTCGAGATCTCTCGCACGCTCGGGAAAGCGCGTGGCTTACCTAGTTTGGTAGTTTCTGGTAGCAGACAGTTTCATCGTAATGGTCGAGGAGGCGTGGCCGGACGAGGCCTTCAACCCCGTTCATGGCCAGTAGGGCACTGACTCTAACCGCGAGGCGAGGTTCAGTGCGGAATTCGTGCTCCCATGTACTGGCTGGTGCCTCGACAAGGTATGCCAACCGACTAGTACCATAACAAAATGCATTTGATGGGCAAGTTGATGGGCAACCCCCCTAACGGCTGGATGCTGAAATTCTACATAGCCAATTACCTGCGATTATCTAGTGCCCCCGGCAGGATTCGAACCTGCGCACACGGTTTAGGAAACCGATGCTCTATCCCCTGAGCTACGGGGGCAATCCGCATAATCTTCAGGACCTCAAACAGACTAGTGAATTTAATGCCCTCATTGCGCCTAACCTACAAACTTAGATGAACAACCAGCTCTCAAATCTCAGTCCTCAACATCAGCCAGCAATACCGTAATTTCTTCCTCGACACTCCTAATCTTTTTCTTGCAGGTGGCAACTAGAAATCGCGCCCTTTCGACTAAAGCCTTAAGTTCGTCTATGCCTACGTCAGCAACTTCAAGCCGGGCAACAATCAGATCCAACTCGCTCTTTGCTTCATCGTAACTAAGCTCATCAATCTCGCCTTGGCCATTCCCAGACACCAATTCAGTCACTTTTCACTTCCTCGACTCGTCCCACAACGCTACCGTCCGAAAAATGAGCTCTGATGCCATCGCCTGTCCGGAGCTCGCCGGCAGATCTTATCCTCTGCTTGGTAGATAAATCCTCAATCAAGACAAACCCCTTTTGCAGCACCTCCGTCGGGTCAAGTGCCCCAAGCCTCGCTTGCGCCAATTCAAGCTCAAGATCCAGTCGCTTAACTCTCTCCCTGACTCGCCCACCAAAAGCGGCCCGGCCCGCTAAATCAATTCGCTTGGTTCGAGTGACCAAGTTAAAACCAGCGATCACTTTCATCGCGCTTTGCTGCAACTCCAGCTTGTTGCTGTGAATTATCCCACGACTGGCAGATATCAAATCTCCAGATGCAAAAGCGATGTCGTTGTCAAAACGAGAAATGGTTCTATTGAGTAGAGATCTAAACATGTCGTCGCGCAGCAAGGCGCTTTTTTCTCTGAAGAGAAATCCTTTTGAACTTCGCTCCAGCATCCTCGACGTCGTTGTCAAATGCGCACTGCGGTTTTGTATCGTTGCTGTCGCCAAGGTAGCAATGCGATCGAGCGAAAGCCGCAACCCATTGAGAAAGGCGTTATTCCAACCGACCACCGCCCTGCCCACGTCCAACGGAACATCCAAGGTTTCATTTGCAACCTCCGTGACAAGGGGTCGGTCAGTCGAGTGGCCTATCCCACACCAAAGCGGAATCCTTGAGTTGGCAACTTCGCGAACTACCTGTTCATTATCGAACAGAGCAAGTTCCGATGACGAACCTCCCCCTCTAAGCAGAACAATTAGATCAAATTCGCCTCTAGCCGCAGCCGAAATTCCCCTCGCCAAGGAGTTTGCCGATGAATCGCCTGTGGTACGAACGTCGAACAGTTGGATCTGGAAACGGAAACCACTGCCACTGAGCTGCCTTAGAAAATCTTCTTTTACTACACCTGCCGAAGACGTGACGATGGCAATCTTTTCTATCACCGACGATGGCCTCAATGACCTATTTTTTGAAAATATCCCTTCGGCGATAAGTTTTGCCCTTAGCTTCTCTCGCTCCAAGAACCTCTTTTCAACTAGTGAATCGACGTCCAGCGCCTCCACTATGAAGCTAAGAGTTCCTCGCTTTTGATAAAAGTCTGCCCGACCAAGGAGACGCACTTCAAGATCACTCGATAGTTGAGACAAGCCCTTGGCGACCATCTCTCTGGCTATCTTTGCGTAGCTTCCAGAAAAGATGGCAACATTGAGCTGAGCAACAATCTCACCTCGTGCCTCGGACCGTTCCACCAGTTCTATGTACCGATGACCTCCGACAACTGAAATCTTCTGGATCGTCCCCCTAATCCAAACCTGACCAATTCCAGTCTCCAAAGCTCCCTTGACTAATCTCGAGAATCCACCCACGCTGTAGGTATGGCCGTCCAAAGCACTCGACAAGCTCTTCTCCCTATTCACGTTCGGTATCGACCAATTAACTGTACATAGCGCTCGCAGGTGGCCCCGTCCATAGCTAAACGAACCATTGCGCCCGCGATGCTCAACTTGCATTGAACTTTTCCAATAAGCAAGTCCATTTATTGACATTTCCCAGGTCTCACACATCTTGGTTCAGCTATAGATAGATGTATAGCCGAACGGTGTCGCACTCTCGGCGGAGTATGGATTGGATCAACTGAAAGGAGTGAACCGTGCTTGCAGCTTCAGCCCGAGACTATCTGCTACTAGCGCTAGGCTCGTCCTTTTTGGCCTTCGCCGCTTCTTTTGTGCCCTTCATCGAACTTAAATCGATATTTGCGTCAATATCTCGACGAAGCAAAGTGCTGAATATCTTCAGTGTCTTAAGCTACTTAGTGGGAGCTTCTTGCACTTTCATATTTCTCAAAGTTCAGACCTCGGCGTCGATGTCTCTCTCTAAAAGGGCAGTGCTGATATCGCTTGTAGCACTGGCCGCTCTACCCACTGCTGACAAATTGGTCGTGTGGATTGATCGTTCGGTCGGATCCAGTAGAACCAAATCGGTCTGGGTGGTAAATTTAGCAGGTAGCGTTTCGTCGGCCTTTTTGTCCCTATTCGCAATGGTTACTCTCCAGGACGCACCTTCTTCCGCTCTCATATTGGCACTATTCGCGGTGCCCCTCATCGTCTCAGTAGCATCCGCCGTTTCCCACTTGTCCCAGATTCTTGCAGTGAAGACGCCTTGGGCGAGAACAGGTATCTTTTTAGCATCCCTAGGTCTCCTCGGACTAAGCAGCTCGGCACTTTCCTCTAATACCTCGTTTGCTTTAGGCGGGACACAGCCCGAGGCGCTAGCGAAAATAAGCTCGCAACAAAATTTGCCAACGATAAATCGCCAAGTGAGCAATATCTCTGCATCGCAAGCGGCTGGACTCTCCTCCTACTATCTGTCCTTCAAAGGCGTAGAATTCGTCTCTAAACCAAACTTTCACCAAATCGTCAGGGTCCGCTTCTTCGGATCACTTGACAATGGTCGAGGCGGCAAAGTTCACATATTTGCTTGGGGAGTGCCACAACCCGACGGATCTCTTGCACTCCATGGTTCCAACACCCTGGCGCAGATAAGCCAAATCAAGCTCAATGGGGTTGGGCCGGTAAAGCTTTTCACGGCTCGAGCCGTTAGAGGAACTCTCCTGTTCCCTGGTAACAGGTATTACGACTACCTTCTCAGCTACACTCCAACCGGCGAGACCACGATAAAAGGTCAGTTCGCTCTATACCCGAGGCATGGCGGACAACAGTCAAGCTCCTTGGTATAGACGTTAATCTCATCGCTCGCGGTTGAAAATTTTTCCACCCCGCATAGCGCAAGCATTTCCGTGAATGCCCTTTGTTAGTTACCGATATTTGAGCTCAAGTGAATGAGCTTTGGGTAAGCCCAACTTTCCTAATCGAAGTTTTGCTCCAAATACGGCCGGGCCGAACAACACTAAAGCTCTTGAATGCGACCACCGAAGCAGAGTGGCTTGCACTGTGCGGGCTAGCGTTAGTTAAATGACATCTGCTTCTCGATATTCGCGCCCCCGGTAGGAATCGAACCTACGACCAATTGCTTAGAAGGCAACTGCTCTATCCGCTGAGCTACAGGGGCCAACGATACAGACTAGTTAGTTACAAACCCATTTGTGACCGAGCTCGACATCTTCTAGTCAGCGAAATAGGAGAGTACAATGAGATCCTGAAAAGTACCGCTGCGATCTAAGACCTGATTCCTAAAAAGTGCTTCTGGAACAAACCCCATCGATTCAAAGACCCTCTTTACCGGCGTCTGTGGCGCTAAAACTTCGACGAACACCTTCTTCAAGCCCTTTTTGACGCCAGCCTCAACGGCGGCCTTGGCAAGGGTTCCACCTAGCCCCTTGCCTCTTTGCTCCGGGGCTACAACAAGGCGAAGTTCACCCACGTGGCTCTCCCAGCCTCCCATCGCCAATGTGGCGGCATATCCCACGATGTCGTTGCCCTGGATTGTTGCAACCAGCCGATGATTGACGTCGTCGGTTGTCCAAGAAGAGATTAGGTGAGAGTCAAGGACATCCTCTTTGAAAAAGTTCCGGTCAGTTTCTGCAATTCCCTGAAAAAAGCGGGCTAGCTGCGGCGCATCCGTTCCCTCAATCTTACGAATCTCAAACCAATTCTGTTCGCTCATCGGTCCTCCCAACTCGACTCACAATATCTCCGTCCATGAGCGCGCTCCTGGCCTCAATCCAATCCGCTATCTTGGGCATAGTCACATCCGCTGCTTGTCTGCCGACGATCAGGCCGGCATGGCCGGCCGGGAGCCTGAGCTCAACTGCGTCTTTAGATCCAACCAGCGTGGTCACGGGAGAAGCACATTCGATCGGCACAATGTGGTCTTTCTCCGCTATTACATTGAGTAATGAACATTTGATCGAGGAGAGAGAAACAACCTCTCCTCCGAGTTCGCACTTCCCAACCGCTAGACAGTTCCTCCTGATGAGCAAGTCAACTATCTGCAGAAAAGCTTTGCCCGGAAATGGAACATGCTCTCCGGTCCACCGAGACATGGCCAAATAACCGTCCATGAACTCATCGTCCCATAAGTTCTCGATCAAGTTGGCGCGGCCGATCAAATCGCCCGTCGGCTTTAGCAGCTTAAAAGAGTTGGCAATATCAGCAGCTGAGACATTTCCATCCCACCCGATCAGCTTCTGGAGGTCAAACCGGTCATCTCTCAAAAGCGCCACAGTTGGCCCCATGCCAAAAAAGTTAACGGGTGTGGCCATGGTAACGAGATTCCGTATCGGGGCCTCGGGATGTGAAGCGGCGTAGAGGAGTGCTAGATCGCCTCCCAAGCAGTACCCGTAAAGAGTTGCGGACTCGGCTCCGGAAATTCGAATAACATTCTCAACTATTCGACCCAAGTACTCGTGGGTGTAGGTCTCCAAAGAGTTGCCGGCTTCAAAGCCATCAGGAACACCCCAATCCACCAAGAAGACATCAAATCCCCTCTTCGTCAGGTATTCAACTAAACTCTTATTCGGTCGAAGATCCAAAACATAGCTTCTGCTGATAAGACTCATAACTAGGACAATCGGGGTCGAATAGAGCACCTTTTGATTCCGATACCTAAAGAGTTGGACTTTGTCATAACTCCAAACGGTTTCTTTTGGAGTTATGCCGACGTCAATCTTTTCGGCGCCAATGAGGTATTTAAACCCATTTTTAGCCCTATCGATATTCCGAGACGACTCAGCTACCAAAACCTTAATAGTGTCGGAGAGACCAAATTCGCTCAATCGGCTATCCCGCCTGGCTTTCTTTCATATCTTCGATCAGCCTGGACAGATCACGAATTCGCCGCTCAAGGTTAGACACTTGATCAGATAACCTCTTCAGATCAGTAACAGCCGGAAAGTTCCACATATGCAGTAGGTTCTGCGTTGTTTCTTCGAAGCGTTTGTTAGCTTCATAGCGAAGCTTCGTCAATGCAGATATCAGCTCTGCAAACTCAGATGTCCCCACCATTGACTCAAGTTTCGGAGCAATACCCTTCTCAACAAGGTCAAAAATATTTCGCCATAAAGGCTTGGGAGAACTCATAGCTCCACAGTACCCTCTGAATGTGCACGGCCGGTGAACTTCTTCCGATAATCGGTGGACCAGAACGGATAGTGATCTGCCTGCAAAAAAAGCTTAAATTACCACTATTGGCCTCTGACATGATCAGGCCGCCTCATCCAGCGACTAGATTACTCTGACTGGCTCGTGGTGGCCGTAGCTCAGTTGGTTAGAGCGCCAGGTTGTGGCCCTGGAGGTCGGGGGTTCGAGTCCCCTCGGTCACCCCACCAGCCATTGAC
>JAJZCF010000086.1 GCA_021846265.1 Actinomycetes bacterium
GACTTGTAACCTTTAGGTCATAAAACTAAAAGAGGAGCTAAAGATGCCAGGACTTTCAGGGTTGTGGAGTAACCCAGGAAGGAGTTTTGTCGATACAGCGAGCTATGGGCTTCCTTCGATTGAGACCTTCGACAAGCTTCAAGGGGCTCTTAGGCAGTGGAAGGACGGAACTGGGGTCTGGGAGGTCTGGCAAGACGCAACCGACCAAGCGAGGCGGAGTTTCGCCAAGATCGTCGGGGTAGAATCAAACTCGGTAACAGTTGGTGCGTCAGCTTCCCAACTCATCGGGATGGTCGCCAGCTCACTGGTCAAAGGCCAGGTAGTAGTAGTTCCAGAACTTGAGTTCACCTCGAACCTCTTCCCTTGGCTAGTAGCTGAATCCAACGGCATTCGCGTGGTTCCCGTACCCCTCGAAGACCTCGTCGATCGGGTAGCCGAAGGCTGTGACCTGGTTGCAACGTCGGCGGTGCAATCTTCCACTGGCGAAGTAGTGGATCTAGAGGCGATTCGCATGGCAGCTAGGGAAGTTGGAGCAACCACTGTAGTGGATGCGACACAGGCCATCGGATGGCTGCCAATCGAAGCCGGCCAGTTTGACGTCGTGGTGTGCTCCGCCTACAAGTGGTTATGCACCCCCAGGGGGGTAGCGTACATGACCATTTCCGATAGGATGCGACCCAGGCTGACGCCTACTTCAGCAGGCTGGTTCGCCGGTGAAGTAGTTCATGACTCCTACTACGGCCTTCCGCTTCGGCTGGCAAAGGACGCTAGAAGATTCGACATTTCGCCGGCCTGGTTTTCCTGGGTAGGAGCCGCGTCGGCCAACTTGGACCTTCTGAGTGTGGGAATTGAAAAAATCCACGACCACAATGTAGCACTAACCGCCAAATTAGCGCAGGCACTCGATCTCGACTCTCAAGGATCGGCGATCCTCTCGATCAAAGTCGATGAATCGCTAGATACGGCTACCCTACCCTTCCAGGCTTCATCCCGCGGAGGTGGCTTAAGGGTCTCCTTCCACCTGTATAACGACCTAGATGATGTCGACTTGGTGTTCGAAACCCTAAAGGGAAAGGTGATAATCGATTAAAGCTTCGGGAGCCCTCGCTTTAGATTCCTCATCCCTTGAGCTATACGAGACTCGTTTTCAATGAGAGCAAACCTGACAAATCCCTCTCCTCCTGGGCCAAAACCAACCCCCGGGGAAACGGCGACATCTGCCTCATTTACGAGGAACTTCGCAAACTCTAAAGAACCCATCTCTTGATATGCCTCGGGTATCGGGGCCCACAAGAACATGGTTCCCTTTGGTTTCTCAACGTGCCAACCGATCCTGCCGAGGCCGTCGACCAAGGCATCGCGCCTCGACTGATAGATAGCGTTGACTTGGGACGGGTATTCTTTTGCCTCTTGCAAGGTTACGGTCGCGGCTATCTGGATGGGCTGGAATGTCCCATAGTCAAGGTAGCTCTTGAGTTTGGTTAAGGCTTGGACTACCGATGCGTTGCCAACGAGAAAACCTACCCGCCAACCCGCCATCGAAAAGGACTTAGTCAAGGTGAAGAGCTCAACCGCTACATCTTTTGCTCCGGGTACTTCCAGTATCGATGGCGGGACATAGCCGTCGAAAGCGGTATCCGAATAGGCGAAGTCATGCACCAGGACTACGTCTCGCTCCTTGGCAAAGGCAACTATCTCGGCCATGAAATCAAGGCTTACAACCGTGGTCGTTGGATTGTGCGGGAAAGAGAAGACGATCACCCTTGGCTTAGGCCAAGTCGATTCCCAAGCGTCCTTTAGTGAGTTGAAGAACTCAACACCTTCCCGATCCGAGCCCAATGGCACCTGCCTCACCTCGGCACCGGCAAAAAGCGGTGCCCAGATGTGAATTGGATAGCTCGGCGACGGGACTAGGGCGACGTCACCCGGGCCGACGAGTACCCACATTAAGTGGGAAAGTCCCTCTTTAGCGCCAATGGTCGTGAGGACCTCGCTGTCGGGATCTAAAAAGACACCATAGCGCTCACTGTAGTGATCAGAGACGGCCTTACGAAGTTTCGGAATTCCCTTTGAAGAGGAGTAGCGATGATTCCGAGGATTATGCGCTGCCTCTGCCAGCTTGTCCACCGCAATCTGAGGTGATGGAATATCTGGATTCCCGAATCCCAGATCTATAACATCCCTGCCGGCTCTGCGGGCCTCGGCCTTAATCGAGTCGATAATCCCAAACACATATGGCGGTAAACCGTTTATCCTTCGAAACTCCATGTGGAAAAGCTAGTGGTCGATCGTGTCACAGACGTAACCAACCACACCAGAACTTAATAAGGCTGCACCCACGGCTCCGGAGTATTCGAGGCCAGTTGCCTTACTGATCCGCAGCTTAAAGCCACTTCTGTATGCGGAATTCGCACTTTCTAGCAGTCTGGACACCATCTGAAAAAATCCGTTAGTACTATAGACTAAGCCTCCCCCGAGCACGAGAGACTCTGGGTCTAGCACTCTTATATAGTCGAATAGCACCTCGCTCACGAGTTCAGAAGCGGCCTCGAAATCGGGTCCGTCTGGACTGGATGCCGGGTCGAGAAGTGTATAAAGTTCCACTTCAAAACATCCGACCCTCTTGCAAGCGCAAATTTCCCCTCCATGGCGGCCGGTATGGCCGATCTCTCCAAAGCTTGTATTGGAACCCTTATAGATTGACCCGTTAATGGCTAGACCAGCACCTACCCCAGTGCCAAAATTAACAACCAGGATCGATGAGTTGGGGTCTTCGTATGCCTCCAATGCAGCAGAGCAGTTCGCATCATTATCGACCAAGGGCCAGACTCCCGACACTCCGGCAATGCCAGCCTTAATATCTACCCCAACGAGCTCGCTCCGGTGCGGAGAAAATCGCAAATTGTGGCGGTTGTCCAAAACCCCAGGCAGACCTAGCCCAATACCGATGGTGGTCTTGTTTTGTTCGGCTAGAGACTGTACTATCTGCCCGGTTACCTCGAACAACTCCAAACCATCGCCAATTGGGTAGGCACCCAAGACCGTCCTGGTATCTGCCGAAGGCTCATAAACGGCCGCCTTCAAGAAGGTGCCACCGAGATCCAGACCAAGATAGACGCCTTCTAATCCAGACAAGCTGCTCCGAAAATCCTATCCCTGCGGGTGGGTAATTAAACCTTCGACCCTACTCTTCAGGTCTTCAAGCGCCGTGTGTACAATCTTCGACTCGGCCCTGCGCTTGATAAAACCTGGTATTGGCACTATTAGCTCGGCATCGAGCTCGTACTCCACTTCAGTCTGTGAGTCACCCAGCTGGCCAAACCGATATGCCCCGTCGAGCTTCGAGGTGATGTCACCGTCGGTTTGCTTCCAGGTCACTACCGCCGGCGCCTGCGAATAGTCGTATTCGAGGGTATACGAGGTCGACCTTCCAAAGGCCCCGGCCCTAAAGGTCACCAGCTTTGACCTCGATAGCTCGTCGCTCTCGAGTACTCTTACCGCTTTGATATCCGACGCCCAATCGGTGTAGCTGGAAAAGTCGGTGACGACTCTATAGCACTCCAATGGGGTTGCTCGGATGATCACCTTCTCCTTAGCGCTATCCAACTCAGCCTCCTGACCATGGGCCGCGCCAACCCGCCGCCAACTCCAAAGATGCTAGCTTGTGCTAAGCCAACACGACACTATCAATAGCATCTTTGAGAATATCAGCCAATTTCCGATAATCGAAGTCAGATTCGACGAAATATCTCGCTCTGCTACCCATCTTAAGTCTCAATTCTGGGTTTCGTATCAGAGTATCCAGAGCTAATGACACCGACTTGGCGTCTCGAGGGTTGTCAAGGACGAATCCGCTCCCTCCAGGCTCCAATGCGTCGCGTGCTCCGCCTGAATCCCCGACAAGACACGGGACACCACAAGCTTGAGCCTCCAAAAATACGATACCAAACCCTTCCTGCTCGAGACCGAACCAGCGATTTCTACACAGCATCGCGAAGATGTCGGCCGCACCGTAGAGGGCAACAAGTTTGTCTTGGCTCAGCTTGCCCAGAAAAACTGCGTCAATCCCGCTTCGCTCGATCAAACGCGATAGTCTGCCCTTGTCCCTGCCCGAACCCACGATCCAAAGTTGTGGCGGACTCTCATCTCGATTCAACATGGCCATCGCCTTGATCAGCGAATCGGCCCCCTTGCGGGGAACGAGCCTCGATACGAAAAGTACAGCTAGTCCTTCGGTCAGGCCGAGCTCACGTCGGATTTCTAATTTCTGCATTTCCGATGCAACGGCAAATCGATCGACGTCTACCCCCGGATTGACTATCTGAATCACTGGGTCTGTCGTCGAATCTCCGAGCAAATCAAAGGCACACTGAGCTGGGTATCTACCAGCGGCGATCAGGATCTTTGCATCCCTCATAACGCCTTTCAGGAGTCCGCTTAAAGCTGGTATCTTGGAAGGAATCACTACTTCCGCTCCGTGAAGCACTAACCCATAGGGTCGATGCAACCTACGACCAAGCATCCCTAGTGGCAGTGCTGGGTCTAAAAGTATGAGGTCTGCCCCAAACTTTTCCGCCAATTCGTCGATCTTTTTAGCTAACGATGCAGTAGGCAGCAGGGGTCCTTTGACCCTTTGGACCTGAAAGCCGACGTTCCGATCAAAGTCGTCTGCCCCCTGATGATCGGTAGTGAGGACCATAAAGCTATCGGGCTCTAACCGACTCCACAGTTCATATAGATAGTTCTGTATCCCCCCAACTTTGGGGGGGAAATCGTTCGTTACGAGTAGGTGCCTAGACAAGAAGACAAATCCTAATCACTCGCGAATGGTGCTATCCCGATCCGAGCAAGCTCTTGGCGTACCAATTCGTCCCGATCCGCCTCAACTAGTGCGAAGAGGTCTGAGAAACCTAGCTCAGAAGCGGCCCAAACTGCCGTACTCCTCACCACGTTCGAGAAATGGCCGAGATGAGTCGTTAGAGCTTCCCTCGCCTCGTCGGTTTGGCAACCGGAGTTTCCAAGGACCAACAAAAGGTTGCGCCTCAGGTGGCTGGGATCACGCTTTGGTATATACATATAGCTAAAGTGCTCGATAAGCTCCAAGTCCGAACGAAGTAACCAAAAGATCGGATCTACAGTTAAAGCAGTAGATTCCCGTCGCAACCTCGTCTTTTTCCCCACAGGACACGAGGTCAGGCACTCGTCGCAACCGTAGAATCTCAAACCTAGATAGCCACGCAACTCATGGGGAAACGGTCCCTGCTTCTGGAGAAGCCACGACAGACAGAGACGTGCGTCTAGTAGGTAGTCCTCGTCAAGTGCGCCAGTTGGGCAGGAGACCTGACATTTGTCGCATGTTCCACAACCCTTTTTCAACGGCTCGCTTTGGACTAGCTCTGCATCGGTAAAGATCTCCCCCAGCAGGACAAATGGACCGGTAATGTTGGTTAGTATTAGCGTATTTTTGCCCATCCAGCCAAGTCCCGATCTCCTAGCGATCGCCTTGTCGATGGCATGGTTCTCGTCTACCGCAACTCTTGCCCGGTACCCTCTGGCCTTAAGTACCTCGGCCACAACACTAAGCCGCCTCCTGATCTCACCATAGAAGTCTTCTTTTGCGTAGTAGGCAATCTCCCCACCAGGTGGGCTAGGTTCAGACGACGACTCGCCGGATGGTCCCGGATAGGCAATTGCAAAACTAAGAATCGACCTAGCATCCTCTAGTGCAGAATTTGGGTCAGCCGACCTTGCCGGCTTATTGAAGGTGAATGCCATGGTCGACGACCGGCCGACCTCCTTGGCCAGCTCAATTTGGGCCCTTTCGAACTCAAAGACATCTACGCTGCAAACTCTTGGACCTATAAGGCCTACCTCTGACGATATCAGCGACAGGGCATTCGTCAGTTGTTGATCAGCGAGCCGACCCATGAGCAATCCTTTTTAGTCGAACCTTAGCCCTGGTTGGTTCCTCTTCGTTCCTTTGGTGATAGCCGCAAGCCCGCCAGCTTCAGTCGACTAACCAGCTCTCGCGGATCAACTAATTTAGCACCGAGGCCTATCGCTTGGTCGAAAATCTCCGCTGGAATATCGTAGTGATCGCCTTGGAAGGCCTTTCTCGGGACTCCAAGATTCGACGCAAATTCATGAAGCTCATCGAGTGAAATATCCGATACAAGGTGAGACCAACGCCTTTGGTCAAATGGCCAGATGGGACGGTCAATCAAAATCGACATATTTAATCGTACTTTTCGGACTTCACCATCTTTGGGTCCATCCCGAGGGCGATAAGCGCCGATTCGGCATCCTCCACCATCTCTGGAGGTCCGCAGATGAAGGCAAGCGAGGGTTCAAGCTGGCCATAGACTTCAGCTATCATCTCCTTGTCGATCCTACGGTGAAAGTGTGCTGTGTCGTCACTCGCATCGCGCGTGAAGGTGTGGTAAACCCTCAACCAAGGCGCCTTGGAAAGAATCTCTTTAAGCTCCTCATCGTATATCACGTACTGGGCGGATTTTGAGCTGTACAAAAGTGCCATTTTTACGTCAGTCCCTTTGTCGAGTGCATAGCGAATGATCGACTTCAACGGAACGACCCCCGATCCAGCCCCAATAAGTAGCACCGGACCCCGATCCATCTCCTGCCAGGTAAAATCGCCGTAAGGTCCCCGCACCTCAAGCTTGGTTCCGACCGGAGTATTGCGGACTAGGACCGGAGAAACCAACCCACCTTCGGTCTCTCGGATTCCAAAGTCCACAACTTCAAGTCCCTCAGTGGGAGAAGAACCGACGGAATAAGCACGTTGAATGGGTCTTGGTCTGCCCTCAACTGGTATTCGAATGTTAAAATACTGGCCCGCCAAATACCCGGTTGGCTCGGACAAACGCACCCTGAGGGTGTTAGTCTCGGGAGTCTCAACGACCACACCGATCACTTCGCCCTCTTGCCACTTGGGCGCCGGGGCTCTATTAGCATCGCGCACCTTTGGCCCGACGTGATGAGATCTACTTTCCATGCTAAAAGCCTACTCTCCGGCGCAACCTACGACATGCCTGGAGGAACGCCTCGGTTTACTCCTCTGCCTCTTCGTAAACCTCTACAACCGATTTAGGCGTCGAGCACCATCTGCAGGAGACCTCGGATACATCGTCGGCTAGGATCACTTGGCCTTCAATGCTTAGCTCACCACCAAGGGAGTAGTGATAGAAGGACTTGGTCGTCTGTGTTCTTGTGACATCAAAACGTGTCACATTGCCACAGTTCTCACAGCGATATCGCAAGTTAGTCATCGAAGGCACAATAACACTCCTTGGGCGGAAACCCTTTATCCCGAGTGACAAAGTTCTCTTTGCATAGTCCTAACACCCGCCTGACGCTGGACTTTATCTTGAATCCAGTGGGTTGGGCGGCGACCACTCCTCACCATCTAAGGGCGCAGACCGGAGCGAAAGGAACCCACCGTCGCGGCGTTTTTAAAAACGTATGTTCGTATAGATTGGTAGCTATGCAATTGAGCTTGGAGCTAGAACTTTCCCTCTTAGCGAACACCACATTCTCAGTCATCGACCTTGAGACAACCGGAACAGATCCACAGCTAGACCGTATCACGGAGGTCGGAGTTGTCAAAGTGAGAGGCGGGGAGGTCCTAAAAACGATCTCTAGCTTCGTACAGCAACAACGGAGAATTCCACCGGCCATAACCGGCTTGACAGGAATTACAAACGAGATGTTGCTAACGGCCCCGAGCGAGGAGTCGGTGATAGAAGCGGTCCACAATGTCACCGAAGACTCGGTCATAGTTGGCCACAATGTCTCGTTTGACCTGGGATTTTTAAAAGCAGCGTATGAAAGAGTCGGATACGAGTTAAAAAACACGAAAATCGACACCCTCGCCCTTTCGCGAAAACTCTTAAGCGGTGAGGTCTCCAACTTCAAATTATCCACCCTCAGCCATTATCTGAGGTTTGACCACCGACCGACACATCGAGCTTTTGACGATGCCCTAGCGACTGCGGAGCTATTACATGTCTTGATCGAAAGGGCCGGGACCTACGGGTGCACCCATATCGAAGAGCTTTCTCGGCTCTCTAAAATCGACCTTGCCACTGTCGGATCGAAGTTAGGGATAACCACCAAGCTCCCCCACCTCCCAGGCGTCTATCTTTTCAAAGACTCAAACGGTCAAGTGATCTATATCGGAAAAGCCACCGACCTAAAAGCCAGGGTCAGAAGTTACTTCCATAGTGACACAAGACACAAGACACCGAAAATGCTCAAACAAGTCGCAACGATAGACGCCATGACCTTCAAGACCGAGACGGAAGCTGCAGTGGCGGAGGTGCGGCTTATCCAGAAGAAAAAACCACACTTCAACAGGGTCTACGTTAATCCAAATAGTTACGTGTACCTTGTAGACAACCCAAGTCTGAAGGTACTTGTTGGGGAAGCTTTACAGCCTTGGGATGGTTCGGGTAACTCCCCTGGCCTGCTCGGTCCGATTCGTTCCAAGACTCAGGCCAAGCTATGCATCGAAGGACTAAGCTTCGCCGGAACCGCCTTCGATACCAGAACTAGCTCGTCTTTCAGTATTTCCAACCTTTTTGAAGAAGGCACCCTCATGGAGCTCCATCTCAAAACGGTAAGTGAAATAGCCCGACTCTCGATCAGCAAGAGATTTGAAGAGGCCGAGTTGCGACGTCAGGCGGCCATAACGACCTATTCTCTTGCCCTGCGCCAACTGGAGTTGGGATGGCTAATGGTTTCGACCTCGGGGTGCAAAATAGGCGATTCAACCGTTGAAAATGGCGTCCTCACGGATCTTAGGCCCTCTTGGACCACGGCCAACATTGTGCCTCTCGAACTTGACCTAGGGATCGACGATACTCCCAAAGGGTTGACGAGGGAGCGACTTGACGAGATGTGCATACTGCTGAGCCATCTAAAGTCAGAAAAGGCCAAATGGACCAAGACGGTGTGCAGCGGCAACGAAATCCAGCGGCTTCTCAAAGAGCTAACTGCTGCGTTGACCCCTCGGGAATCAGATACCGACATCTACCAGCAATAAAACCTTGTCGCAAAGGCCTTGGCCCAGAACTTCGGTAGGCGAGAGTACGAATTTAGCGGACAACTCTATCCTGGAGATGAGCGATTTCACCCATTGGAGTC
>JAJZCF010000087.1:0-4569 GCA_021846265.1 Actinomycetes bacterium
AAGCTCATTGGGGCCATTGCCTCGGACGAGTCCAGCACGGTCAACAATGTCCTAATAAGACGAGTTCCCAGGTCTGAGCGGCCTGACTCCAAAAGGGTCGGAATTATCATTTGCGGATCAAAAGGCAGTCGCTGGGAAGCTTGAAGTAGTCCCTCTTTGGAATCAAAGTAGTGGTAAACGAGGGCGGGGTCAACGCCCGCACGGGATGCAACGCCCCTGATCGTTACTGCGTCAGTGCCACCATTGAGCATCTGATACCTCGTGGCGTTGATAATCTCCTCGCGCCGAGAGAGTTGTTCCAAGACCGTTCTTTGACTTGAAGATTCCCTCTTTTTCGGCTGCGCCTTTTGTTTCAGGACAGAGACGCCTTTGTTCCCTAGATCAACCATCCGTGTGCCCCAGAATATCCATAAGGGCGACATGAGAGTGTCGCCTCCGATGTCTCTCATGATCGGTCGGTGCGAGAGGGATCTGAAGTAGAACTTTTGCTACGATGCGACGCAGACGCCGTGACTTGGGGAGATGGTTTTTTCTTTGCCGATGAATTTTGTAATTAGTTGCTTTGGCGCATAAAGATCCGCTTGTAATTACATAAATACAATTCTAGCTGCTCTTTTGCAGCGATGCCGAGTCCGTGCTTCGGAATCTATCGGCTCTCCCAAGGTGCAAATTGGTTGCCGGGTTACATTCTGAGACCAAACGTCCTTAGAGGACCCTCGACAAGAGCATTACTTCGACCAGACCCTTCTTATCAATCCCCGTACCGTCTGGGACGACCGCTAATGCGTTAGAGTGAGCAAGCGAGTTGAGCATGTGGGACGACTGCCCATCGTTTAATTGGCATTGAAGTTTGCCGTTTTGGTCGAACTTTACCGTGGAGCGTAAGAAGTGGATCTTTCCGTCGGGGGACCTTTTTATCCCAGCCTCAACGGAAGCCTTCGTAACCGTTCTGAACGGATTAGGATTTCCCATCATCATCGCTATCGAAGGTCGGGCAAAGAGTTCGAAACTTACTAGAGCCGAAACCGGATTACCCGGCAAGCCGAAAAGTGCTTTGGATCCGATCATCCCGAAGGCAAAGGGTTTCGCCGGCTTGATCGATATCTGCATCCACCTCATCTGATTCGAGGAGATCTCTTCGAGTACCTTTTTTGAGTAGTCGAAGTCGCCCACGCTGACGCCTCCCGACGTGACGACTGCGTCGCACTCTTTGCTTGCCCGAACGAAGACCTCCTTCAGTATTTCGTAGTCGTCTGGTATTGGGCCGTAGTCGACTGGCTCTGCGCCCATTTCGATGATCGCTGCCATCAGGCTTGGCCTATTAGAGTCCCGGATTTTGCCCAAGGGAAGCGGCACTTCGTCGGTCAGTTCCGAGCCTGTCGATATGACGGCTACCCTTGGTCGCCTGATCACCGGAACCATCTTCAGGCCTATCGAAGCCAAGGAGCCTAACACCGCCGGTGTGATCTCTGTGTATGAGGAGAATACGACGTCTCCGCTTTCGATGTCGCTACCCGCTTTTCGGATATTTGCTCCCGCTGTTGTCGACTTGAAGGCCAGGACGGTATCGTTTGGGCCCCTGGAAGTGTCTTCGACCATGATGACGCTATCGGCACCCATTGGAATCGGAGCGCCGGTCATAATCCGTATTGCAGTATTTGGTTCGACGCTTTCATCGCTCAATTCCCCGGCGGCAAGGGTTCCAAGTATATGAAGTACCACCGGATTCTCTAATGAGGCACGTCTCAGGTCCGCTGACCTGACGGCGTAGCCGTCAACTGCGGTGTTATCGAAGGGAGGAACGGAAGCGCTGGCTTTTAGGGGAACGGCGGTAAATAGGCTCCTCGCCTCGGACAACTCAACCGAAGTCACGTCGAGTTGAGTGATTTGAGCAAATACGTGGGCCTGCGCCTCTTCGAGAGGAATCATGTCTTCAAAGCTAGCTGCTCTAAGTGCCTAGTTGTAAAGGCCAGCATCGCAACTGCTCATCTATATAGTTCAAGGCCTGTTTTTTGCGAAACCACCTGGCGGCATGGCGATATTGAGCTGCTCACCTGCGTCTTTCGCCATGATATCTAGGAGGATTTCTCTAAAAGCCGGTCCAAGATCATCACGCTTCAGAGCCAATTCAACCGTCGCCCTTAGGTAATCGAGTTTGGAGCCGATGTCATATCGCCCATCCTCAAAGATCACGCCGTAGATAGCTTGTTGCCCCGATAGTTGTGCTATTGCATCGGTTAGCTGGATCTCCCCATTGTGGCCCGGATTAGTCGTATCGAGACAGTTGAAGATTTCAGAAGTGAAGACGTACCTACCCATAACCGCTAGGTCGGACGGAGCCTCCTCGGCTGTCGGTTTCTCTACGATCTTGGTAATCCTGACGATTCCTTCTCCGACCTCGTCGTACCCGACTGCTCCATACGAAGAGATTTCATCCTTGGAGACCCGCTTTAGTGAAAGGACTGATCTTCCATGATGGTAGAAAGTGGAGAGCATCCTTTCGAGAAGGTTCGACGATTCCTCCATGATGTCATCGGCGAGCATCACCACAAACGGTTCCTCGCGTACGTGTGCCCTGGCGGCCAGGACGGCATGGCCTAAGCCCAACGGTGCACCCTGTCGCACATAGTGGATGGAGGACAGGTTTGAGATTGACCTTACTAGCTCCAGTTCACTGAGCTTGCCCGCCGTCTCTAAGTAGTATTCGAGCTCGAAGGACCTGTCGAAGTGGTCCTCAAGGGTCCTTTTACCCCGACCCGTTATTAGGAGAATATCGTCCAGGCCAGCGCCTATTGCCTCTTCGATGATGTACTGGATGGCCGGTTTATCGACAATCGGAAGCATCTCTTTTGGCTGGGCCTTGGTGGCGGGGAGGAATCTGGTTCCTAATCCGGCGGCTGGTATGACTACCTTGTTGATCTTCAACATAGAAACTAATGATAGACGGTTCCTCTCGGGTAGGTTATTTGGGCTCGAGCGGTGGCAAAAATACATTTTCCCCTTGTGGGCGGGCTTAACCGGATCACGGGCGTCCAACTTTCAGGCGGACCGTCTAGAATTAGCACTCTAAGGGTTCAAGTGCTAACGGTGGAGGCGTGATGCCAACCTATGAGTATGCGTGTAAAGGTTGTGGCCAGCATTTGGAGGTTGTCCAGTCTTTTAAAGACGATCCGCTAACTGAATGCCCCAATTGTGGGGCCGAGTTGCGTAAAGTCTTCGGGAGCATCGGGATCACCTTCAAAGGAAGTGGCTTTTACCGCAACGATTCCAGGTCCTCGACTAGCTCTGCAAAGCCGGCTCAAGCGCCCACTCAAGGGAGCAAGCCAAGCCAGGAGAGCAAGACCCAGGAGACACAGGGATCAACGAAGCCAAGCGAATCAGCTTCCCCCTCACCAGCGAAGGGGTCTACCGACGCCGCCTAATCGGCGATTGTTCCTCTGTGATTAGGGGCCTTGCCGACGCCCCGAGCAGATTCTATAATTCACCTTCGGCTACAGATGGCAGTATGCGTGCCCTCCAAGTCCTCGGAGGATCGCAGTAGCTGTAGTGGATATGTGTTCCTCCTGAGAGGCTTGCGAGGAGGCTTGACGAATCGTGGAAGCCTTTGAGTTTTACGAAACTACTGGCAAGGCTCGAAGGAACGTGAGAATCTGATCCCGCCGCCATTGCGATTTCATGCTTTTGGGCCAGGTCCGTCGCTTCTCGCATCAGAAGGTGATTTTGGATCTTTGAGTTAGCCACCTCGATGATGTCTACGAAGCCTTCGGAGGAAAGTTGGGAAAGCGTCTCGAAGTCCATGGATGATCTATTTTTGTCTCCCGGATGAGGAATGTAGACGAGGCCACCTTGGGATCGAATCCTCTTTGAGGCCTCTCTTGCGTCCAATGACGGCGGGATCTCCCGCTCTATAAAGAGCGCAATCATCTCCCCCTCCTTGACTCGGAACTCCTGGCCTATGATTACCCGGTCCCCAAAGACGCGGTGCAACTCTCTAGCACCCCTGCAAGTCAAATGGTCGGTAATTGCCACCTTGTCTAAGCAGGAACGCGAGAACTCCTCGCCGAACTCTTCAAGCGTCGTCGTGGAATCGCCAGAGTACATAGTGTGCGAATGGAAATCGACGCTGATGAGTTGCTCTGTTTCTGATAAACCCGGCGCTTGCAACTATACCCCGGAGAGGTTCATCTCTTCGATCGCGATGGTTGGACCAGCGGAGATTCCTGGGAGCCATTCAATATCAGATCCGATTTCAATCGTTCCCATGAGCATCTTCTGGATCGTCGACGAGATCGTGGCTTCTTTAAACGGCGAAGCTAGCTGGCCATTTTTGATTAAAAAGCCCTCAGCGCCGACGGAAAAGTCGCCTGATATAGGATTCACCCCGGAATGGACTCCTGAGATGGACCTGATCAAGATCCCGTCTGTTATCTCCGAAATGATTTCGCTCTGCGATTTTGTCCCGGGCCTGAGAATAAGTGCCATGGGACCCGGAGACGGCGTGGAGGAATATCCTCTAGTAGCCGAAGCGGTGGAAGCCCTATTTTCTTTGCGAGCGGTGTAGGAGTCGTA
>JAJZCF010000087.1:4669-8924 GCA_021846265.1 Actinomycetes bacterium
TCTGTCGAGGCGCTATGGAAGTCGGCATCGACCAAATCGAGGGGCGTTGCTGCGATTCCGTCGGGGTCGGCGAGGCCGGCAAACTCGTCCGGAGTGGCGAACTTGGCGTTATCTCGTGCGGACTCTAGGGCCTCTCTGATGGACTCCTCGTCGAAGCTGCCGCAGTGCGCAAAACCGACCCGGTTGTCCATTACAACCCTTATCCCTACACCCTTCGATTCGGCACGGGTGAGGGACTCGACCTCTTTTTCGTAGATCCGTATCTCGGTCTCAACGGAACGGCTCGCTACTACCTCGACCTCTTCGTTGGCCTTGGCGTCGTTTATGATCCTTCTTGCGAGTTCTTCGATATCAGGCATCTGCGGTTCCTCCGATCGTCATCTGCGAAACCCTCAATGTAGCCTGGCCGCAACCTACCGAGACGCTCTGGCCGTCTTTGCCGCAAGTTCCTGGGGTCATGGAAAAGTCGTCACCGACTGCGTCTATCAGGGAGAGGATTTCAGGTCCATTGCCGATGAGGTTGGTATCCCTAAGGGGAGTAGTGATCTTCCCATTTTCGATAAGGTAGGCTTCGGAGGTTCCAAAGACGAAGTCACCGGTAGCGGTGTTTACCTGGCCTCCGCTCAGCTTTGCCACATAGACACCCTTGGTGGTCGACGAGATGATATTTTCTGGATCTTCTTGGCCGGCGATCATATAGGTGTTGGTCATCCTGACCATTGGAAGGTGCTTGTAACTCTGCCTTCTGCCGTTGCCGGTCTGGGGGTGATCCGACTTATTCGACCGGTTTCTGTCCCACATGTAGTCGACGAGGACCCCATCTTCGATTAGGACATTTCTTTTCGCCGGATGGCCTTCATCGTCGAAGTGAAATGTGCCCCACTCCTTGTTCACCGTTGCATCATCGACTAGGGTCACCAGATCGCTCGCCACCTTCTCTCCAATTCGATTTGCGTAGACCGATACCCCTTTTTGAATATGGTCGGCTTCGAGACCGTGGCCACACGCTTCGTGAAATAGAATTCCGCCGCTCCCACCCTTTATCACGACGGGTAGGGTACCCGATGGGGCGGGTTTAGCTTCCAATTTGGACAGGGCCAATCTTGCCGCATTTTTGGCGATCTTGTCGATATCCATCTCCTCGAGCAGCTCTTCAAGTGGGATGGTCAAGGCGATCGTGTCGTAGCCACTCTGGAGGCCAGTGTCGCCTTTGGCGATGGCATTGACCATGAGTCGGGAGCGTGTCTGTTCGTCGGATACGAAAAGTCCGTTCGAGTTGGCGACGGTCATTCTCCTCGACGACTGGCCGACCACCGCAACCACTTGGGTGATTTCCTTGCCCATCGAGCGGGCAGCATCATCCATCTGACGTAGCAGTTCTACTTGGCGAGCCTTGTCTATCCTGACTCTTTCGCCCCGGAAGCCGCCCTTCGCCGCTTCGAGCTCGATCGATTTAGTTTTGTTCAACGACTTAGCGACCGCTCGAGCCGCCTTCGCTGCCTCTATCAGTGATTTTTCGTCAAATTCAGAGGTGTAGGCGAATCCAGTCGTATCGCCATAGATCACCCTGATCCCGACCCCTTTCGAGTGTCCGGCGCTCAGCTCATCTACCTTTGCGTCGTCGAGGGAGGCCACTGAACTCATCGAATCCTCGGCAAATACCTCCGCGAAATCGGCCCCCTCTGCTAGGGATGCCCCGAGTACCCTCTGTGCCACTTCATAGTCAAGTAACTGCTTCGCCAATGTGTCCTCCGGAAAAGATCTAGCTAGTTCTAGACTCTAGTAGCTGAGCGCGACATTTTTTGGGAGCGTACGTTATGGCTGGCGTCGAAGGATACGAGCCGATTGATAATCAAAAAGTCACCGTAGTGGCCTTAGACGGTCGCGCCAAAGTTCTAGGCGAACTCAGGAGCTACTGGCCTAAGCTGCGCTTTTTGCTCTCGGCGATCATGCTTGTGCTCATTATTCCACACATTCGACTCAGCACTATCCTCCCTCAGGGCAAGGCAGCTATCAAACTTCTGCTCTTTGCGACACTCATTGCATTGGTGGGAATACTTCTATCGATCCTGAGATGGCAGAGGGTTTTGGCGGCTTTGGGTATAAAACGTTCACCACTCAGCTTGGTGAAGATGTACTTTGCGGCGCTTTTCGTCTCTAATTTCTTGCCCTCCACTATCGGCGGTGACGTCGCTAGGGCATCATGGTTGTCGCTGCAGATTCCGGGGGACGGCGATGCGGTGGCTTCTGTGGTCCTCGAGCGATTTTCTGGTTGGCTTGTTCTGCCGCTTATAACGATCGCCGGACTTGTTATCAATCCCCACCTACTTCGTCTTGGGTCGGCGACGAGACTCGCAGTTGTCTTGGCTCTCGTAACTCTTTTGGCGATGTTTGGTTGTGTTCTTTTTGCATTTTGGTCCGGACCGAAAGTCGGCGGAAGTCGTTTCAAGGTCAGGATGTACATAGAGTCGATCAGGCTGGGACTTATACGTGTGGTGAGATCTCCAAGGCGGGTGCTCGAGGTTTTGGCCGTTTCGCTAATGTACCAGCTAGTGGTGGTTGCGAGCGCATTCGAGATTGCAAACGCGATGTCGCTCTCTTTGAGCTGGACAGTGATGTTGGCTTTTGTCCCGGCGGTTGCCATCCTGCAAGTTGTTCCCGTCACTTTTGGTGGACTAGGGCTGAGAGAAGGTGCGTTTATTTTGTTTCTCAGACCCCTTGGAGTTTCTACTTCCCACGCTATCGAACTTGGTTTGCTGGTTTATACCATCAATCTTGCTTTGAGCCTCCTCGGTGCACCGGCATTCGCGATGGGGCAGAGAAGCCGTCAAAAGGAGTCCTCTGAAACAGAGGTGGAGTGCTAGTTTCAACCCATGGGTCGGGTTCTCGAAGGTGCTTTGCCTGATTTTTTTCTCTCGGGGGCGGTGCTATTTCAGGTTCTTTGGTCGCTTTACAAGGCGACAACCCTCACCGGAGTAAGTCCGGACCTCCAACTTTCGCTGGTTCTACTAACGAACTGACTGGGACGTGCAGCCTCACTAACCGATAAATCTGGAGATGCGAGTCCCTGCACGTTCAGCCAGGTATATGGCCCAGTAGGCGGCTAGTTCGGCTCTTCGATAAGGCTCCCCGGGCTAAAATGCGATGGTCGGTTACCAGGGCCCATCCAGACGGCTTTGGAGAGAACGATTAGATCCTTGTTATCTGATCTAGGGATTAGATCGCCAGATCTTTGTGTTCGATCGTGTGGGCCCTAAGCTGTAAATCTGGGGTGGGTCGGGAAGATCTTGTATTTGGCTGGTCAATAGAGGGTGTAATTTTGTCGAGATCGAGTTCCGTGGAGGCACCTCCGAGTCTTGAGGCGATCGGTGCAGCGGTCGAGGCGCGCATTCAAGAGGTCATCTCCCGGGAGCTAGTTCGTTGGCGTGCAGTCGACGAGGTGTTGGTCGAGCCACTCGAGCAACTTTCTAAGATAGTCTTGGCCGGAGGGAAGAGGCTTCGGCCAGCATTTTGTTACTGGGCCTTTGTCGGAGCTGGTGGCGATCCCGATTCAAAAGAGGTAGTGGACGCCGGAGCAGCCCTCGAGTTTTTGCATACCTTCGCACTAATTCACGATGACATAATGGACGGCTCCTTTACAAGGCGCGGCATGGATGCGGTGCATGTGACCTTTGCTTCAAAACACAGAGATGCGAGGTGGCAGGGAGAATCTCGCCGATTTGGTGATGGCGTTGGAGTGTTAGTCGGAGATTTAGCCTTTGTCTATGCCGATCTAATGTTAATGGGTGCGACCCGATCGGCCCAAGACGTATTTACCGAACTCCGCCTTGAGGTCAATATGGGCCAGTACCTCGATATCTCCGGTGCGGCTAGGTCAGTACTGACCGAAGAGTATGCCAGGAAGGTCGCTATTTATAAGTCCGGCAAGTACACAGTGGAGAGGCCCCTTCATCTGGGTGCGGCGCTCGTCGGCAAGCTAGAGGGTTTTAGCAGACAACTTTCTTTATATGGACTCCCCCTCGGAGAAGCCTTTCAACTCAGGGACGACGTGCTAGGGGTTTTCGGCGATCCCAGTATTACCAAAAAACCAGTGGGGGAGGACCTCAGAGAGGGTAAGCCTACGCTTTTGGTTGCCTTGGCGGCACAGGAGGCAGGCGGGACTAGATCGAGTCGAATCCTTGAGGCTTTGGGTCACGCAGACATGGACGACCAGGCGATATTGGAACTGCAAGAGCTGATTGTCGACACTGGTGCC
>JAJZCF010000088.1 GCA_021846265.1 Actinomycetes bacterium
CAGCCGGGGTTCCATTTCCTCAGCGCTTAGGCACACCTTCAGACTATGCAAGTTTGGTGCTAGAGATAGTTCGCAATGGCTATTTAAATGGCGAAGTAATACGCCTAGACGGAGCGTTGAGGATGGCCCCTAAGTAGGGCTGCCCGAAAGACGGGAGAAGGACCAGTCGATCCAGCCAGTCTCCGATCGTGCAAGCGGAGATCCACTCCAGGATAGCTAGGCGATCCTAGGCGGCCTCTTGTTTTTTGCTCTTTAGCTGCTGAGGTCTCCACGGTTCGTAGGTATTGAACCGCGGAGACGGCGAATCGGCGGCGTTGGAGACGCCTCGCACGTCTGAGTGGGGACGAATGAAAGCGAATCGTTCGACTGGCTTTGCATAATGCAGGACTAGTCACATGTTTTCTACGGGATTGCGGGAAAGCTCCCGTGCATTACCCATAGTGATAACGAGCTTGAACCAACGGGAGCGCAATCCCCTTCTGTGAGGGAGGGGTCAAGCGACCAATCATCATTCATGTAATGGAGTATAGTACGGAATAAATAATGCTAGACTAGCCGTTAGAATGGTTGATAAAGGCGAGTACAGAACAGCTATCGTACATGTCACCTTGACAGGGTCTTCTTATCGCCTAGCTCACGACTCATGCCACGCAGCAGCGCTGTTATGGAACCAAGCTGTGGACTTTGTCCATGGTGAATGGAAAGCCAAACGTTCTCCAAGTAAGTACGATATCCAAGCGCATCTCAACTCGCTAGATCGACAAGATCGTCCACTACACGCCCACACCACTGAAATAATCGCCCACGATCTACATGAGGCGATTAAGACGTCTCACGCCAACCGCAAGAACGGGATGAAGGTTAGATCTCCTTGGCGTAAGAAGAACTACCGACCTCTATCGTTCACTAAAAACTTCGGCTGGCGTATCTCCAAGGATCAACTCCACCTATCTCTTGGTAGAGGCCGTCCACGTATCGATGTAGCAATTCCAACCATTGTTGACTCCGCAACCAACAAGAACGTTGATCCTGAGCTATGGGGTGAAATTCAACTCTGTTGGGACCAAGACAACAGACGGTTCAGCCTACATATCCCTTACCAGACGCTGCGTGAGATCTCTACCGGTCACGCTGTAACCGCAATCGACGAAGGCGTCATCAACCCAATGACCCTAGCTACCTGGGTAGATGACACAACCATAGACGTAACGATCATCAACGGACGTGAAGGTCGAGCTATCAAACGTCAGAGAAACAAGTCTGTAGGGCAGATACAGCGTAAAATCAGCCGGTGCAAGAATGGTTCACGCAAACACCGCCGTCTGGTTATGGCGAGGAAGAAGATAAATGGAAAGACCAAACTAGCCCTTAGAGACTTCGATCACCAGGTCTCACGCAAGGCGGCCAATCATGTCATCAACCACAACACCACCAGGCTCGTAGTTGGCGACGTGCGAGGCATCGAGAAAAAGACGAAACAGCGCAGGAGTGCCAATCGTCACCAGCGCCAGCAACTATCCCAGTGGTCAAGAGGTCGTCAGGAAGGCTATCTCAGCGAGAAGACCAACGTAGAGATAGAACACTTAAACGAGTCGTACTCCAGCCAAACCTGTCCGGCGTGTTTAACACCCAACCGACCCTCGGGTCGATACTACCGATGCAAGAACCCCGACTGTGGATTCACTTGTCATCGAGACGCCGTAGGAGCAGTGAACATTCTCCAGAAGGCGATATACGGGGAATACATACCCATAGGACCGGATGCTACTATCCGTGTCACGTATCTCCGGGCTGTCGAACGCTGGTCACTTGACCAACGTAAAGCACACCGCAAGGTGCAGTGCCAAAAGGCCAGAGCCCTGAGTAGTGCCCAGAACCGGGCCTTGTCTGACGTAACTCAGATCAGCAAGCCGATACTAGCAAACTCATTCACCAGTACCGATTCATCGGTACCAGACCAGTTGGTCGTGGTGGCGTGATGGGAGCGATGTCAGGTAACCTCGACCATACTGCGGAGCTAGAAGCCCCGTCTGTAAGGGCGGGGAGGTTCACGAATTACAATGTCATCTCCGTCGATCAAGTAGACAAGTCGGTGCTCTTCGTTTATTCGTCTTGACCAACAGCCTGCGAGGGCGTAACGCAACGGCGTCGGCCTACCAATCCCTTCGAATGGATGACGGACTGATATGCCCCGGGTTTAATGGAGACTCAGTTAAATTGAAAGCCGATCGGTTCTTAAGTTCTTTGAGCTTTTTGGCATCGTTGGCACACATCTCGCCGTACTGGTTCTTCCAGCGGTACCAGGTGGTCTCGGTAATGGCGAACTGACGAGCCACCTCGCCGACCGTTGTCTCAACGCTTGAGAAGCTTGTCGCCTTCGGCCAGTTTTCTTATCAACTGTAAGGGGATATGCCTTTTCGACTTCATGTCCACCATTGTTCCATAGCCTATTTTGGAGGAACATCTCACATTATGGGTGGCTTAGTTATTTGAGAGCCCCTCAGTGGAAAGTGGTCACCATTGGGTCGATGTGATTTTAGAAAGTGCCTGATTGGTTGGAGTATACCAACGCTTCGTCTCTGTTTTCATCTAGCATGAGCCTGTGAGGTTTGTAGAGGCATTGAATGCCCGGCTATCGGTAATTGGGCTCGGTACGTGGCAATTCGGTTCACGTGAATGGGGTTACGGTTCTGACTATGCAGAAAAGACCGCTTTGGAACTTGTCCAGCGTGCTTCGGAACTCGGGATAAACCTAATCGATACGGCTGAGATGTACGGGAGGGGAAATTCCGAGAGGATTTGCGGAAGTGCTATCGCATCTGATCGTGCTAGCTACTTCATCGGTACCAAGTTCACTCCACTATTGCCACTGCCTGCAGTGGCAATAACTCATGGATACAAAAGCGCCTCCAGACTCGGGGTGCAGGAGATAGACCTTTACCAGATGCACTGGCCGAACCCCGCCTTTCCGATCTCGATGCAGATTCGGGCCATGGGTACCCTACTGGAGCGTGGTCTCATAAAAAACGTCGGTGTATCGAACTATTCGCTCTCCCAGTGGTTGAGAGCAGAGAGGGCTTTAGGGCATCCGATTCTGTCCAATCAGGTCCACTATTCGCTCCTCTCTAGGAAACCCGATTTAGAACTCGTTCCATACGCTCAGGCAAATTCTCGGGTGATTATCGCCTATTCGCCCCTCGAACAGGGTGCGTTGACCGGTAAGTACGGAGTGCACTCTAAAAAGACCGGAGTGAGACGGGTAAACAAGTTTCTGAGGCCACAGGGGATTGCTAAGGCGGCTCCATTGATGGAGGAGATGGTGAAGATAGCCGATGAGATGTCGGCGACCGTGTCGCAGGTAGCGTTGGCTTGGCTTGTCACCCAACCCAATGTGGTAGCTATTCCAGGCGCTTCCGCTATTCGGCAGTTGGAAATGAACGCAGCTTCGGCGGATCTTGAGCTAAGCGATAAGCAGTGGGAGACACTAGCCTCCTACCGACCCTTTTAGACTCTCAGAAATCTAAGAAATGTGGTGAGCGGCTGGGCCAGATTGAGATATCAGCTATCAATATCTGCCGTGGCTCGCACCTAAGGAGCGGTGTTCGCCTTATTGTGGTGCGCTTTTTCGTCCCGCTTTGTCGCTAACCGGCGATAAGCAGCGAAAATTGTGCAATATCTTGGCCTAAGGTTTAGTTAAATCAGTGTCCGTCAAAGCCACACTGTCTAGCTAGCAAGGTGGCTGCGATTTTGAGAATCGACGATTTTAGGAAAGACTCAAGGGTTAGCAGTTTTTAGGAGGTGGTTGAGACGGCCGAGATATACGACGTAGTCGTGATCGGTGGTGGACCGGGAGGTTACGCAGCGGCTCTGTACGGAGCTTCAGCGGGACTCAAGGTAGCAGTTGTCGAAAAGGATAAGGTCGGCGGGACCTGCCTTCATCGAGGATGCATCCCCGCCAAAGAGTTTCTAGAGACCGCCTCTGTGTTGCGTAGTGTCAAAGGAGCTTCGGAGTTCGGCATCTCGGCACCGGTCGAGAAGGTTGACTTTTCGGTTTCGCAGGCTCGCAAACAAAAGGTCGTGGATCAGCTCTGGAAGGGCCTCTCGGGTTTGATGAAGGGTCGCGGGATTACCACCTATGAAGGCTTCGGTCGTTATCTGGGTGGTGGTCAGGTTCAGGTCAATCAAGCCGAGATCATCGAGGGTGAGAATATCATCCTGGCGGCAGGGTCCGCTCCTCGGTCCATTCCAGGATTTGAAGTTGGCGAATACGTACTCACCTCTGACGAAGTCCTAGCCTTGGATCATATTCCATCTAAGGTCGCAGTTATCGGTGGCGGAGCAATCGGGTGTGAGTTTGCATCGATGATGTCGGACATGGGGTCCGAAGTGACAATTATCGAAGCGATGCCACAGATTTTGACCGGTTGCGATAAGGATGTTACAGACGTCGTAGTTCGTTCATTCAAGAAGCGCAATATCCAGACCTTTGTGAATTCAGCGGTTAAGGGTCATACGCCCAATGGTGCATCTACTACGGTCTTTTTCGGTGATGATCAGAGTGTCGAGGTAGACAAGATCATCGTCTCCGTCGGCCGCCGTCCATTCTCGGATGGCCTTTTGGGACCAGCTTCTTCGGTCCAAGTCGATCAGCGGGGATTTGTCTTGGTCGATGAGTACATGAGGACATCTGAACCGGGAGTTTTTGCTATTGGAGATCTGATAGCTACGCCCCAATTGGCCCATGTAGGATTTGCCGAAGCTGTGCTGGCGATAAAGACGATCCTCGGGGAGAGCGCACTGCCGGTGGATTACTCAAAGGTTCCGTGGTGCATTTATACCCACCCCGAAGTGGCCTTTGTTGGAATGACTGAAGTTCAAGCGAAGGAAGCCGGCTACGACGTCATCGTTAAGAAGGATCCATTTGGCGGAAACTCCAGGGCGAGAATTATTGGCGAGACTGATGGTGTGGTGAAGGTCATCGCAGAGAGGCTTTCTAACGGGAAGGCCGGCGCCATCCTCGGCGTACATATGGCCGGTCCTTGGGTGACTGAACAGCTCGGCCAGGCCTACCTAAGCGTCAACTGGGAGGCAACTCCAGACGAGATCGCCCAGTATATTCAACCGCATCCGACCTTGTCGGAAGCTTTCGGAGAGACAGTGTTAGCACTAACAGGAAGGGGACTGCACGTTGGCTGAAATTGTCATGCCACAGCTCGGAGAAACCGTCACCGAGGGAACGATCACTAGGTGGATGAAGAAGGTTGGCGACCCCGTCCTTCAAGACGAAGTTCTTTTTGAGGTCTCTACTGACAAGGTAGACTCAGAGGTGCCTTCATCGGCCACTGGCTTCTTGACACAGATTCTGGTACAAGAGGGAGAAACCGTCGACGTCGGTACGGCCATTGCCGTTGTAGAGGCGGAGGCCGGAGCGACACCGCCCCAACCAGTTGCCGCGACACCGCCGCCTCCCCCAGCGCCGCCTACACCACCCCCGGCTCCGCAACCAGTAGTCGAGACACCTCCTCCGGCTCCGATTGCCTATATGCCTCCGCCAGCGCCGGTTACACCACCCCCGGCTCCAGCCGCAGCGACACCGCCCCCGAGTAATTTTCGTCCGGCAAACGCTGTTCCTGTCGAAACGTCCGCGTCTTCGGCGGACGCCCTTCTGCTCTCTCCGGTAGTGCGCAAGCTAATAAACGAGAATGGATTGGATCCGGCAGACATCGACGGTACAGGTGCAGGGGGCCGCGTTACTAGAAGTGATGTATTGAACTATCTGGATAGAAGTGGCCCTAGACCACAACGAAGCGAACCGGCACAAGCGGTGATTACTACCGAGTCAAGGAAGCCAGAGCCAGCTCCAGCACCACCAACGCCAGCTCCAGTGCAGCAGTCCCACGCCCCAGCGGTCAGAGCGGGAGCGAGAGATGAAATAATACCCTTCGACAACATTAGGCGCCGGACAGCAGAGCATATGGTGCGATCGAAGGCGACTTCTGCGCATACCCTTGTCGCTATTGAGGTTGACTTTGAAGCCGTGGAAAAGGTGCGAAGGGACTCCGGGGCCACATTCAAGGCCGAGGAGGGCTTCTCGCTCACCTACCTACCATTTGTCGCTCGGGCAGTCATCGAGGCGATGAGAAACTATCCCAAGGTCAATGCTTCGGTTGGTGACGACTCTTTGATAGTACATAAGGACGTCAACCTCTCGATTGCGGTGGACCTTAATCTCGAGGGACTCATTGCCCCCGTCGTTCACAATGCCGATACCAAGCGGATGCGTGGAATTGCGAGGGAGATAAAGGACCTAGCAGATAGGGCGAGAGCTCGCCAGTTGAGCCTCGACGATATCTCGGGCGGGACCTTTACTATTACCAATCCGGGACCCTTCGGCACCTTTATGACAGGACCGATTATCAATCAGCCGCAGATAGCGATTCTTTCAACCGATGGAATCAAGAGAAAGCCGGTGGTTGTCACACACCCAGATGGGACAGAGAGCATAGGAATCCATTCGGTTGGATTGCTCGCACTCTCGTTTGATCACCGGGCTCTAGATGGCGCCTACGCCTCGGCCTTCTTGGCTCAGATCAAAAAGATAGTCGAAGAGTGGAATTGGGCCCAAGAGGTCTGATCGGGTCTTTTGAGCTAAGAGCCCGACCTGGCTCTATGTCGGGTCGGGCAAAGCCTTTGGGCTCCCAAATACTTCGGAGATCTGCGCTTGACGAATGAGAGGAGAGTCGATGACATTACAGGTTCGGTGGCTCGGTCGAGCTAAGTATCAAGATGCTTATGCGTTGCAAAAGGCGCTCTTTAGCGCAAGTGTTAGCGAATACCTCCTGCTTTGTGAACATAACCACGTCTTTACACTCGGAGTGCGGGCGGACAAGAATCATATTCTGGTCGATCCGATCGAGGTAGGCGCGGAGGTTTATGATGTCGACCGGGGCGGTGACGTGACCTACCATGGTCCAGGCCAGCTCGTAGGGTATCCAATAATCAATGTCGATTTTGGGTCAGATATGACGCCACGTTACGTGCACTCCCTTGAGACGGCCATCATCCAGACGCTCTCTGACTACGGGATAGAGGCCGCTGTATTGGATGGGTATCCTGGGGTTTGGGTGGGAGCGAATGGCGATAATCCGAGGAAAATTGCCGCTATCGGTGTGAAGATTACCCGTGGTCGAACTATGCACGGATTTGCGCTGAATGTCTCGACGAATATGGACTACTTCTCCTATATTGTCCCATGTGGACTAACCGGTATGGCGGTCACCTCAATGGCCCAAGAGGGAGTCGATGCGCCGTTGGCCGAGGTGGGCGAGAAGTTTCTAGCGCACTTTTCACGGATTTTTGGCTTCGAGGAGGTCAACTACGCTGGGGTCGATCGGGGGTCATCTCTGGTCGCTCCATCCGGTAAAGGTCGGCTAGGCAAGAGCGAAGTAGCCTCGAAGCTAAATCAGAGGCTTAAGAGAGCCGGGGTGGATCCGGCCTCCGGCCTAGTGATATCCGAGAGGAAGCCGGAGTGGTTAAGGCTTAGGGCCGAGATGGGTCCCGAGTACCGACAGCTGAAGTCCTTTTTGCGCAAGATGTCACTCACCACCGTCTGCGAAGAAGCCGGTTGCCCGAATATCTATGAGTGCTGGCAGCAGGGGACCTCTACCTTCATGATCAACGGAGATCGATGCACTAGGAGTTGTGGATTCTGTCTAGTGGATACTTCTAAGCCGCTCCCGTTGGATCTCGAAGAGCCGAACCGAGTCGCCCAAGCCGTCTCAGACATGGGCTTGAGCTTTGCGGTAGTCACCGCAGTTGCTCGGGATGATCTAACCGATGGCGGTGCGGATGCCTTTAGGGCGACCATCGATGCAATCCATGAACTGGATAGTGGTTGCGGTGTCGAGGTGCTGATACCCGACTGCAAGGGGGATGAGGCTTCGCTTTCGACCATCTTTGCTGCCAGACCAGAGGTCCTGAACCACAACATCGAGACCCCCCTACGCCTGCAGAGGGCGGTTAGACCCCAAGCGAGCTACGCAAGGTCGCTATCGGTGTTGGCCCGAGCTAAGGCGGCTGGTCTCGTCGCAAAGTCTGGAATTATGGTAGGGATTGGCGAGTCTATAGATGAGGTCAAAACTTCTCTGTTTGACTTAAAGTCGGTCGGTGTGGATATCGTTACAATTGGACAGTACCTTCGACCGACCGAAGACCATCTACCAATCGCCCGCTACTACACCCCCGAAGAGTTCGATGAGCTCAGGAATTATGGGTACGCTTTGGGCTTTGCACACGTCGAGGCGTCCCCAATGGCGAGATCGTCTTATCATGCAAAGGCAGGAGCTTTGGCGACGCGGCCCCAGATTCTCGTATAGCTAGGAACGGATCTTTGTGTCCGTTGGTGGGCGCCAACCGCGGATGAATAAATCTATCAAGGGCAGTTCCTTCAAAACCTGCCTGGGTGGGTGCAATCTCGAGGTATCGATCCTCAAGCGGCATATCAGTGGTTTCGTGTTGGGGAGATGTGCGTGTTTGCAGCTAAAGTTGACAAGCTCATTCTGGTTGGTGACCTAGAGACACCTCTCTCTAGGAAAAGTAGCGTTGTCATCTGTGCCCGAGCATCTTCGTCGGATGATAAGCCCTATTCCAATCGGCGGGTGGCCCCAGCGTCGACTCGGGCCACTTGGCATGGATAAGTGATAGACCGGATGGTCACCGGAGCCAGATCAGCTCTTATCGGAGATAGTCACAAGTTCCTACATAGGCCCTTGGCAGCTTGAGACCAGCCCCCGTTCGTTTCCGGGTCGATTTAACAGGCGGCATTTCAGATGGCGAGATGACTCATCACTTAGAGACAAAAGCTATGAGCAGTATCA
>JAJZCF010000089.1 GCA_021846265.1 Actinomycetes bacterium
GTCTCTCCAAAGAGGAGATCTGGCATCTCTATATGACCCTCACAAGAGTCGAGGAGGCCTTTCGGGCGCTAAAGAGCGATCTTGGCCTTCGACCTGTCTATCATCAGCTTGCTGCTCGCACGAGTGCGCATCTGTTTATCTCCGTTCTTGCCTATCACCTCTATGGAGCAATCGGCTATGAACTCTCTAACAAGTCAGATACCAGACGTCCCTCGACGATCTTTGAACGCTTAGCTACCCATATGAGAGCCACCGTCACCCTGACTGACGCAGAGCAAAAGGTTCATCACCTACGAGTCTCCACTACTCCAGATCCCGATCAACGCCAGATCTTTGACTCCCTCCAGATTGGTGACCCCTTACCCAGACGAGCCAAGGTAGTAGCCAGTTTGTAGTGCCCTATCCACTGGGACTAACCAGTTGAGCTGGGAGTTCTTGGGTGGAAATCGAAAGTTGGGCTAAAGCGGAAGAAGCTGTGGGGCGAGTGGTTGAAGTAGACTTTCGGCACACCTCGGATCGCTGCGAAGCCTGAGGGCAAAGCGTTAAAAAGAACCGTGTCATTCAAGCGGTGTTTAAGCATTGATTTTGTAGAAATGAAGCTTTCCAGGGCACCCACGCCGCTAGAAACATCCTCAGAGCCGGACTGGTTCTTCTCGCAGCCGATCAAGCTGGGTGAAAAGAAGCTTTTAGTTATCTGAGAAGTCACCTGGCCATTAGGTGAGGTTTTAGCGACCGCGCTTCAAGGCACCATCCGCTAGAGCATCTGCGGCTTCTCCAAGACGCAGTCCGACGACATCTAACCGGCGCAACAGCTCACGCCGTTTCAGCGACTCGCCGTCAATTGGCTCATCAAATAGTTCCGCTAACTGGTGTTGATAGAGGCGACGGGTTAGGCCAGCCGCCTTGCGAGTTGCAAGTGTCGCTAGCCTAACCGAATCCTGGTTTTCGCTAAGCAGAGAGATCGCCGGCCGGAATGACTCCAACCCATCGACGAGGGTCTGGGTTAATGGAAGCGAAAAGTCGAGGCTAGAAGGCTGATAAAGGTCGACCTCTCGAACGAAATCTCTTAAATTGTCGAGTACGTCGTCGATCGATCGGGATAGACGAAAGAGATCTTCGACGTCTAGCGGTGCAGTTAATACTCGGCCTAGCTCAGTGACTAAGCGTCCGCGAGCCTCGTCACCTTCGTGCTCCAGCTCGCGCATTTTGTCGTGCGCACTGGAGATAGAGATGTGTGAAGCACTAAGTTCTTTTACAAGATGGGCGCCCCTCGTAGTGCATAAAAGCTGCTCACCAAGGAGTGAAATTAGGCGCCCACTCGACCTTCCAGTAAAGTCGCGTGTCGCCCGCGCTCCCCAGCGCTTTAGGGCAGTTGACCGAGCCGTTTTCACTTCCACCTCAATGCCGCAGCGATCAAAGTCGCCACTACCAAGCTCGCGGGCAAGGTAATCAACCAAGCCCCCAAGATCCTAATTACCTCTGACCAACGGATTCGATTGCGAGCTTCGCTCACTCCGACGCCGACAAGTGCCCCAGCAACGGATTGGCTCATCGTCAGGGGGACACCCATAAGGCCGGCGCTCATGACGACTGCGAACGACGAGGTCTCTGCTACTAGTGCGTGGCGCAAATGTACAGCCAGAACTCCCTGGCTGAGTGTGGCTGAGATACGTCGCAATCCCGTCAAAACACCAATACCAAACAGTATGGCGACGGCGATAACCAACCACCATGGATTCCCGATGAAACTTCCGGTGACGGCGCCGACGGCGATGGCGGAAACTGCGAGCATCTTCTGCCCACCATTTGCAGAATACGCAAGACACTGCAAGGCGAATGCGACCACGTGCAGAGAGCGGGTGCGTCGTGTGACTTGAGACCCTTCTAAAGCCCGCAACGCCATGCGGGCGACGCCGAAAGCGATAGCCATCGCCAAGAGGGGTGCGAGCAAACCTAGGGCGACGATCTCCAGCAGCGTCGATCTACTTACTGGGAGGCCAGACCCAATTCCGGCTCCTGCTATCGCTCCTATTAGAGCCAGTGTCAAGCTTGACGGAAGACCTGCCCGGTTGAGGGCAAATATTACACAAAGCGCGCCAAGTGTGGCAGCGAGCAGGGCGGCCTTCCCTGATCCTGATAGTGAAAACGGAACCAGCCGATGAGTCAGAGTGGCAGCTACCCCCGTACCAAAAAGGAAGAGGGGTCCCACCACGATTGCCACCAATAAGATCGAAATGCTCGCCAGTGGCCGCAATCCAGGAACCCGCAATCCAGCCGCTAATATTGAGCTCCCATCGTTAGCGCCGGCAGCAATAGCGAATAGCGCAGCCACAATAATCAGCAGATCGGTCATTAACTATTCTTTCGGATCCGTTTACCTTACGTTAGTGTATACGTAACCAATTGTTCATGAGTCGTTAAGCTAAGGGTCGGCTTATGTTCATCTGCGGTTAATCGCCAACGGCACAATCAGCGGCCAGCAATCTGGGTCGCGTGGTATTGGGGACGTTTTTCGGTTCTCGATGGTTTAGCGCCAAGCTCATTACGCTCTTGTGACCGGAAGATAAGACTGCGGCTGCCCCCGGCGGCCTACGTCACTACTACTACGTCTTTTGATGGTGCCCGCAACGTCATAGGTGCTCATTCGGTCAACAGAACAAGCGACTTGTTAGAGGCGGAGAGGCGATTACTAGCTTCATGCGAGCTGAAAGTATTTATTGCCGAGCGGTCGCATAATAGCTGATCATTAATGGCTTGTGGCAGTGGATTCCAGATTGTGGAGGTCGATCGGGCGCATTTGAGATAGTTGAAGTGGCCCGACGACTTAGATAGCCGAACTATGGCTGAGTGGCCATAAGGGCTTTACTTTGAAGTCAGTGATCTAGGCGCCTTTTCGGGCTAAATACTTGGAAGGAGCCTTGAGACTATGTATCCAGCCACCCCAGAGCCGAAGAGTAGGGCGAAGAATCTGGCTATTTGTGCACCGCTTATTCTAAGGAGGGCCGCGATGAAGTTGGACCAGCTTGTATCGAGGGCGGGAAGTATATACGTCGGAGCGAACCAGAAGATGAAGACTCCAAAGAACGACATCCCCATCAGCCAGAAGCTGATGTGTTTTATTACCTTTTTCCGGGACGGGCTAATGATGAGGGCTATCGCTAGAAGCAGAAGAGATATATCTCTTGTTACGGTGAGAATCGTTGCTGCGTGCCTCGCATACCAGGAGATGTTCGGTAAGTTAGCGCCCGGGATCGTCAGAGTGAGGCCGTTGCTCCCGATTGCGGTTGCGGCCTGTTGAGAGTAAGGAGCTATCGCCGAGGCCACTATCGACGAGACTTGAGGGCCACCTATGATTATCGGCTTAGTGGACTGCCCGAGCAGACGGGCTTGGGCCTGTCCCATCGCCGAGGCGAACTCTTGGATTACCGTTGGATTCTTCGAAAAACTCGCCACGGCCTGATCCAGCGACGCCGTAGGAACGTAATAACCTTGCGGAAGTATTTCGTTAAGTGACGTGGTTATCGAGTCGGCAATCGCCGACTGGACGGCCTGGTTTTGCAACAAGGTTGAAGCCTGGCTTTGAAGTCGTCCTGTTTGCAGGAGACTGATTTGAGTCAAGTGCACAAAAATGGCCAAAGACGCAAATAGCAACCCCAAAGAAACCAATAAGGTGCTAAACAGCCTCCTGATCGTCCTCAAAGGTCCTCCTTAGATTTGAGCCCGCAGAAAAGAGAGCTAGAGTGCAGGCGGTCACCTGGGCCGCCCGTCTCGTTATAGAAACACCCATTTGACTATCAACCTCTCCTGGGTGTGGGAACTTTGGTAATTTGGATTTCCAGCCGTTGCCCGATTATACGGTATTTTTGGAAGCTTATGCCCGCCAAGTTGTACCTAGATCAACCTTGGTCTAGTTGCTCCCAAACCAATTCCCGCCAGAAACACAGTTCTATGACCGCTGAGAATCAACCAGTTTTCTCGCAATCACCTTTAGCGCAAGGGTTTCGTCTGCTCCCTCAAAGATCGAAAGGACTCTAGCGTCGACGAAGTACCTGCTCACTGGGAACTCTTCAGCGTATCCCATCCCTCCATGGATTTGCATTGCTTCCCGGGTAACCCATTCGGCCGCTCGGCAGACGTAGGCCTTGGCCATTGAAGCTTCGACGGAACCCTGCCCCTTTGCCATGAGGTTGGCGACATGGTAGGAGAACTGCCTTGATGCCTGGACAATTGCCGCCATTTTGCCTAATTTCGCCCTCGTGAGCTGGTAGTCAATGATTGGGCTCTGAAATACCTTTCGGCCCTTTGCGTATTCAAGAGCGGCCTCATAGGCGGCCTGCATGACGCCGACGGCCCTCGCTGCGGTCTGTATCCTCCCGTTTTCAAACCCGCCCATCTGGAAGTAGAAGCCCTTGCCCAACCCACCTTCACCGCCGATAAGGTTCTCATTTGGAACGTAGAGTGATTCGATGGCGACCTCAAAGGAGTGCATTCCTCGGTAGCCAATGGTGTCGATCGGCCTTGCCTCTAGCCTCCCACCGTTTGGGTTATCCTTGGAAGGCGCTTGGGTGAGGACGAACCCGTGTCCCGAGCCCCTTTCTTTCTCGACGATGAAAAGTGACAGGCCCCGGTGTGACTTAGATCGGTCCGGGTCCGTCCTCGCCAGCAGCATCAACACGTCGGCCCTTCCCGCAAAGGTGCACCACGTCTTGACACCATTAATTAACCACCCATCTCCGCTACGGGTAGCCGTTGTCGTGAGTCCGGCGACGTCCGAACCGTAGTCGGGCTCAGTAACCGCAACGGCGTTCATGATCTCTCCATTGGCTAGCTTGGGCAGCCAATGGTGCTTCTGCTCGTCGGTTCCACCTTTGACTAAGGCCCGAGCAAGAATCTCCGGCCGGGTGATTAAAGAGCCCCCTATCCCTAAAGATCCACGTGAGAGCTCTTCGGTCGCTACTACCATCGCCGTATAGTCATTGCCCCCTTCAGATGCGAATCCACCGTAGGTTTCTGGAATGGAAAGACCAAATGCCCCCATCTCGGCGAGTCCCGAGATGATATCTTCGGGGACATCGCCATTAGTTCTATGTACCTCGTCCGCTGCGGGTGCGATCTTGTCGTTGGCGAAGCGCCGGAAAGAGTCCTGGACCATCTCAAACTCGGGGTCAAGGTGCCTGGGGCCGGGAGTTTCTGCTAAGGACGCTAAGAACTCCGGATCACGGAAATCTCGCAGGAAGTCGTAAGTTTCGGCGAGGACTCCCGATGTCAGGCCGAATTCAGCCTCTCGCCCGAGGAGTCGGGTGGCAAAGTCGTGTATTGCATCTGCTGTGAAGGCGCAAGCGAGGGCCGCCTCAACTTCGCCTTTCGCTCCGTAGTCAAGCAGCGACCTCCCAGCCTCTATTCCCGCTGCAGCATGAGAAAGGTCGTATGCGACTACTTGGTGCTGGTCTAGATCTTGGAAGCTGGCGAGGTGGGCTATCGCGACTTCAACTGCCGTCTTAGCGAACTCAAGTGCGCTAGCGGCCCTTTGCATATCAGGCATGGACATAGCCAATAACAATACCAAATCAGTTCCCAGAGTGCGATTCTCGATCCCAGATCGGCATGATCGCAATTTGAACAGGCAATCGGCCAACCCTGACGCTTGGGGGCAGCTTAGAAAGGTTGATGCCTGACTTTGGGGCCCCGCCAAGCAGTTTTGGTAGGGGAACTTGAGCTAGCTCGGCTTCTTCGCAACCACGCAGATTAGTGGAGGTAACAGTACGGTGTCGTCCTTGTCGACTTCGGCCTCCGTCATGAGTTCTAGGTAATTGACGACGTCAGACCCGCCGAATCCGCATGGTGTTTCCGCCCAGGTGTCGACGACTTCGAGGCCGGCGCCCAGCAGCAGTCGAACTAGGTCCAGCCCGACGTCTGGGTGCTTAATTACTTCGGTGTCTACCCGAAGTGGAAAGTGGCCTACTCTGCCGGAACTTGTAACTGGCTCCTGCGCCACTAGCCACCCACCCGGTTTTATGATTTTCGCCATGCCAGCTATTGCCAGGGCGGGATCTTCGACTCCAACCAGCAGGAATCGACAGAAGGCGAGGTCCACCAACTCCGGTAGCGCCAACTCCTCGGAGGCCTGAGTGATGGCGATGACTTGAGAAAACCGGGCGGCTTTTTCGGCTACTTCATTTCTTCGCTTCGGGTCGATATCGATTGCGTATACTCTGCCTGCATCGCCTACCCAATGGGCCAATTCGATCGCAATATCGCCCGCTCCGGCACCGACGTCTGCACACTTTGAGCCGACCGCAAGTTCAATTCGATCGAAGGCAGTTTTTAAGGATCTTCTGTAAACATCATCCCGAAGGTCCATTAGGTCACGAGAAACCATATCCTCACGCTAGTTTGGTCATTCGTGAAGGCTTCCATAATGCTATGTGACTCGGCCCAGGTTGCCGAGGGAAAGTTATATATCCTAGGCGGAGGGTGGTCGGTCACTGGGCCAGGTATGGCACCAATGGCCGTAGCGCTCAGGATTGACGTCGATTGGGCTCAGGCGCCTGAGGCGCACCACTGGGAGTTGTTCCTGGTGGATCAAGATGGTGGAGAAGTCGCCTTCGAGGGTCCCGACGGCGAGATGCAACCGATAGAAGTTAGGGGTGATTTCCAAGTTGGCATTCCGCAGGGAGTTCCAGAAGGATCTGACGTCCCGGTGAATCTAGCGATCAACATGGGACCCCTGCCATTGACCCCGGGTGGAAGATATACCTGGAGGCTAGTGATCAACGGCGAGAGTCGTGAGGATTGGGTGACAACATTTACCACTAGACCAGTTCCGCTTCAGGCAGTTTAGGAGATTCCTGTGACCGAATACGATAGGCCATTTGGTCGTTATCTCGAGGATTTTGCCGTCGGTGATGTCTATAAGCACTGGCCGGGAAAGACCATAACGGAATATGACGACCACCTTTTCTGCATGATCACGATGAACCATCACCCGTTGCATACAAATGAATACTTCGCAAAGAACGATTCTGTGCAGGGAAAAAATGTTGTAGTGGGGAATCTCGTCTATTCACTTGCTCTCGGAATGAGCGTCCCGGATGTATCAGGTTCTGCGATAGCAAACCTGGAGGTCGAAAGCCTCCTACATAAGAATCCAACATTCCACGGAGACACGATATACGCCGAGACGCGGGTTCTCGAAGCCCAAGAATCTAAGTCAAGACCAGATCGCGGGATCGTCAAAGTGGAGACCAAGGCTTTTAACCAGGACGGTCTTGAGGTTTGTTATTTCAGACGCAAGGTGATGGTCTGGAAGAGAGATTCCGCTCCGAAGCGCAATCGTCCCTATGGGGACGGAGTGTGGAAATAGCTCCTATCGGCAACATAAGAAAATTTCTTTAGCTATTTTTGAAATTTTCTTGCTACTCACAGTGATTATGTGCCACTCTAGGTGTAGGCGGTATGGATGAGGGCCGGAGTGGAGGAGAAAACGGATGAGGCGAATTGGCGCCACGTTAGTAATCGGAGTGATTCTTGTTGGGCTGGTGACAGGGATGACCCTCCGTTTGCTGACGGGACATTCGTCTATTGCGTTCAAAAACTCCTCCGCTTCAGTGGCAGCGGTCTCAAATACCCCCTTGATTACTGATTCCGCACCGACCGCTCCGACAAGCTCCAACACTTCGTCGACGAAGTCTAAGGCTGCAGCGGTGACCGTCCTTAGCAATCCAGCGCCAGCCGTAACTAGCAGCCAGCAGCCTGCTTCCGAGGTGACCTCTACTCCTAAGGTAACTGCGACCACCCCAGCAGCTGCGACTACTCCAGCAGCTGCGGCTACCGTGGTTCTCCCTACGGTCACTTCAATAAATTTGCAGTCGGTGTCTGGATCCTCGTCCAGCGTGATCTGGGTTTTCGGAACCAATCTAGCTTCGGTGAACGAAGTGTCTTTTGGTGGCGTTACCTCTCCAGTCTTGCATTATTTCGCAGGACAAGGGGGAATTGAAGTTCAGACGCCGCTCCATCCAGCCGGCACCGTTGATGTCAGGCTGATCTCCCAGGCTGGAATGTCACCTTTGACTTCGGCTGACACCCTTACCTTTGTAGATGCGGCTAGTTCAAATATTGGTTCCGCTCAGCTTCCGTAGCCTTCTTTAGCTTGGCTTGCCAAGTTTTAATTCGAATGGCTAGTTCGTGAAGGTCAGATTTGCTCAGGGAGTTTTCAATTAGGCCAAGTCGCCTGAAGTTCTGTGGTGCATAATCGATAGATCAGTACTTTAGCGGGGGGATAGTTTGCTCGGCAGGATTGCGTTAGCCCTAGTCGGGTTCGTTGCTTTTATTTCGGTATCGATTAACGTTGTGCGGACCCTGCTAGTTCCTCGGGGATACATATCCGGAGAATCGAAGATTGCATATCGCCTGGTGACTTTCGTGTTCCGGGTTCTTGGCCGGTTGATTAAGGACTATCAGAGGCGTGATCGACTCCTCGCATACGAAGGCGCCGGGATACTTCTTGCGATATTGGGTACATGGGTAGTGTCCTATCTTGCCTCCTTTTCACTCCTTCTTCTGCCGTCCATTAAC
>JAJZCF010000090.1 GCA_021846265.1 Actinomycetes bacterium
CAGATCTGAGTTTCTCAACCTCGACGAGTTCGGTGCTAGCGACGGCCGTACAAAGTTACTTAAGCACGAACTATTCCTCTTTTGGAGCTGCGACCATCAACCACGTCTCTCCCAAAGAGTCGACTTCAGGTTACTTTTCGGTCAAGGCAACCTTCGCGGATGGATCGGTAATCCATCTGGTAGTCGATTCGAAGGGTAACGTCATTCACGCCCACATGTCGGGTTCTAGCGATTCTTCTCAGACCCAGCAGACCCAGCAGGATAATTAGATCCTCACTTCACCATGACACGAATGAGTAGGCCCCGCCTAATGGCGGGGCCTACTCATTCGCTGTCTTAAAAGCCGCACATAGACCCTCACGCCACCCGGTTGGCGTCAGCGACGCGCTTTGTTCCGTATTCCATCACGGAACCAGTGATAGCCAGTGATACCAGCTAATCCTTGAGATTGCACCCACTAAGCAAAATGTGTATCGTTAGTGCGGTGCCCTAAGGTGCATTGTAGGTAGTGGATTTGGCAACAGTTGGCAACCCTTTGGCAGCCTTGTAGCAAGAGGTGACCAACATAACACCATCCACCAGCCGAGCCTTGCTCGTAGTTGCCAATAGTCAAGTAGTTGCTTTATGACCCCTTAAGATGTCTATGGTTTTCACTGACTTGATTTAGCCTGAAACCGGGCCAGCTCGGTCAAGTCAGTATGGCTTGGGTCGGACTATTCAATCAAATTCGCATAGACTCTCTTGGCTGGGCAAAGAACTTAAAGATAAAAGGGATATATAGGCAGCACTTATGCACGCGGATCAGCACTTATTGACCTATTTTCAAGCACTGGTGATGGGCCTTTTACAAGGCGTTTCTGAGCTCTTTCCCATATCGAGCCTCGGTCACTCTGTAGTACTTCCTCAGCTTGTCGGTTGGCACCAGTTAGCACAGGCACAAGGTGCCAAATCCTCATTTTTCCTTAGCTTTCTCGTAGGGCTCCACGTCGCAACGGCCTTAGCTCTTTTCATCTTCTATCGCCACGATTGGATCCGGATAATCTCTGCAGTGATAAAGAGTATTTTCACAAGGCGAATCGATAATTTCGACGCACATTTCGGTTGGCTCCTAATCCTGGCGACAATTCCAGCTGGGATCGTAGGTTTGCTTTTCGAGAGCATCTTCCGCTCGCTCTTCGCCAAGCCGCTAGCCGCCGCTATCTTCTTATTCATCAATGGCCTAGTGTTACTCGTCGGAGAGAGGGTTCGCAAAGCCGAAGTTTTGCGCTCTGAAAAACGCCAACACTCAAAGACGGCCCCGATACTGCAGGAGGATTCTCGCACCATAGCTGAGCTGAACTTCAAAGAGGCGGTCATCATTGGAGTAGCGCAGATCTTTGCCCTTTTAGCTGGCATATCACGCTCTGGAATCACGATGGTCGCCGGTCTCTTGCGAGGATTAACTCACGAAGACGCAGCAAGGTTCTCCTTTATGCTCGCAACTCCGATCATCGCAGCTGCCGGGCTATATAAGATTCCGCACCTCTTTAGCGCCGCAGCAGCGGGAGTGCGCCCCCAAATTTTGCTCGGTTCACTCGCAGCCTTTGTGGCAGCGTATCTTTCTGTTCGATTCCTAACAAGATACTTTAAGTCGAACAACCTCTACCCATTTGCCGCCTACTGTCTCGCATTCGGATCTCTGCTAATTGTGAGATTTATCTAGGCTCTCCGGGGTTGGCTTCCATCGGGTGATCCGGATCATCATTGACTTCTCTGACGGCTAAAGCCGCCAGCTTCCTTTCACGCAGCTTGGCCGGCTACAAGATGGGCCAGTCCAGCCCTGAGGATGTTTCTAGCGGCGTGCTCGTCTTAGTGGGCTAGATGTTAAAATTTCTGCCCCTGCCTAGCACTCAGTGGTAGCCGAGATTTCAGAGGCGAGGATTACAAACTTCCTAAGTGAACCCGAAGGGCCTTTTACCGCGTGGATTTTAGCGTAACTAGGAAACTCACTCTCATCATTTCGTTTTAACCAGACTGTTCCCTTCCAGACACCGTAACGGATCGCCTTTTCGAGGACACCGTCTCGCCAAGCCTGATCGTGTCGAGACGAGATGCGGTGGTCTAAACGTTTGCCAATTACCTCCTGACGACTCAGACCAGTCGCCTCTAGGTAGCCCTCGTTGGCCTCTAGCAAGATTGCATCTCTATCTGCCACAAGTATCATCTCGTTGGAGTGCTCAAAAATGATCTGCGCCTGTTCTAGTTGGTCTCGCTCTATTCGTTCCTTTTCGATATCGGTACCTACTGAAACGATAAAACTGACGCTACGCTCAGGATCGTAGATCGCCGAGGACTTCCACCGTATGGTTCGCGGGGAGCCGTTCCTGTCGATCCAAGTGATGGCCGTTTCGGCGGCCACATCCCCCTCAATTGCCTTGGTAAACCAATCAAGTCCGAGGTGGCGAAATTCCATCGGCAAAAGATCCTGGGTCAGAAATGGCTTACCCCTGGCCTCTTCCAAACTAATACCGGTAAATTCCTCAAAAGCCCTGTTGGCTTGGACGATCTCCCCAGAGGAACTCATCACGATCACGATCGAATTCATGGAATCCATCACTTCGGAGAAAAATGACTGTTGCCGCCCCAATTCAACGGCTTTTTTCCTGGTCTCGGTAATATCTTGACCGATCAACGATATTGCCACCAGCGATCCGTCTTGATCCCAAATCGAATCAAGCCTAAATTCGACGTCCACCGTTGTACCATTGGGCTTCCGGATGTGCATCTCAACGAGCTGGGTCGAACGGCTCGAGACGGCTAGAGAGCAACCATTTATCAACTCCTCGATCTCTCCGGCACTTAGCCTGCTCTGGATAGGCAGAGGCGAGCCACCAAGGCGTGATGGATCCCACCCAAAAATAGTTCCAGCCGCCTGGTTCATCGAACGAACGATAAAGATCGGCGAAAGTAATATCATCGGGCCATCCAAGGATTCGAGGATGCTCTCGATAACAATCTGCTCAGTGCCCAGCTTGTAACTGTCACGCTCCTGGTCAGAGAGATCGATGAGATGAGAATGAAGGCACTGCTCACCATTGGCTTCGCTAATCCTCGTTAAGTACTCGACCCGGAGCTCTTCCCCGTCTTTTCTTCGGTGAACCACCGAAAGGTGTGCCGAGTTATCTGGACCCATCACCCGAATCAGGTCTAATAAAATTCGTTCATTCAGAACCGGATTTAGATCAAAGACTGTGTTTGACAAAAACTCCGACTTGGAGTACCCATATAGAGCGCAAGCTCCATCGGATACTTCGATAATTCGCCATGTCGATGTGGAAAAGCTGAACCAGCAGTCCGAAATTCCAATTGCCTTATCGTCCTTCAGGCTCTCTTCTGACACTTTTGAACCTTCGAAGATGGTAAGCGAGGCCAAGGCGCCAATCGCCTCTAACATTGCGTTCTGCAGTGGGGTCGGCAACATCTCCGCACTGGATACCAAGTTAATAGCACCGACAATTTCGGAATTGCCGTGCCAAATTGGATAAGCCCAGCTCGCCCTGATATTGCGCAGCACAGGGTCAACTTCGACAAACTTGGAACAGGCAGGGTTGACGTTGGCGTCGGTGATTAGTATCGGTGATCGCCTGAGAACCGCGCTGGCGGAGGTCCCCCATCCATTCTCGATCGGCATGGATCGGAGTGCGCCCCTGATATTCGAAGCAATGCTCGGACTAACCAGCATTTCGAGAAATCCACCCTTGACGGCGAAGATTGTCATTCGAGTATCAGGGATGAGCTTTTCGACCTCGAGACAGAGTCGTTCTGCCGCAGCTATTCTGCTCGGATAGGTAGCAAGGTATTCAAGAAACCCTCGTAGGGTCAGTGTCAGGGCCAGTTGGGTAATCTCACCGTCTTCTGCCCGTGACCCGAAGGTGGGCCAACTGCGAGGGGGAACGTACGGCCTACTACCCCAATCGACCGCTTCCTGGCGAACGAGCCCCCTTAAGTCTTCGAGCCCCGTTTCAATCTCAGCCGGTGTGTAGTCTTCGACGGCATGTTCAATCCTCACTAAAAGTTGATTGAACTTTGTGCTTTTGAAGTCGCCGAATAGCAGTCGCAGCTCTTCTAGCGCGGCCTTAGCCATCGGTTGCGCCATCATGGGGCCGGTCCGCCTTATCGTCGTGATAAGTCTTCCAAGGGCGGCCAGCATTCCAAACTGAGTCTTGGGATAGGAAGGGTCTACCACCCACTCTTTAGTGGCAATCCAGTCGAGCATCGCCTTGGCTTCCATCGGAGCAGCAATTGAGTAGCCCTGTCCCAAGTCGGCGCCGAGCACGGAAGCGACCTCGACCAGTCCAACGGATTCAAGACCCTCGACTACGACCCGAATCCCGAGATCATGCGCCAAATCGACTAGGTGCTCGATCAGAGATATAGCGTTAGTAGGATCCGCGGTCTTTCTAACTAGACCTTGGTCAATCTTGACTTCATCAAAACCTATCCGCTCAAGCCTAGTCAAAGAGCTATATCCCGCTCCAAGGTCGTCCTGGGAGAGGGTAATTCCGAGTGCTTTAAGTTCGGCAATGATCAAGCCGAGATCCTCTAGCTCATCGAGCTCTTCATCTTCGGTCACCTCAAGAGTCAGCTTCTCTTGCCGGACGTTCATCTCTTGGATCGCGACCTTCACCTCGTCCAGGTACCTACGATCGATCAGTCCTTGCGGAGGTAGATTGATAGATACACGCGGATCGAAACCCTCGGCATTCCAGATCAAGCGAGCCTCGCCGATCGCCTTCAGCCCGATACCGAAGAGATGAAATAGTTCGTCCGCTCCGAAAGCGGGAAGGAATGCCGCAGGCGAGACAATCTTGCCAGAGTCATCAACCAGCCTCGCCAGCGCTTCGACCTTGACCACCGCGCCATCACGGAGACTGACAATGGGCTGGTAGAGCATCCTAACCTGGTCTTTGTAGAGAAAGTTTCGATACTCCATTCGAGTGATGTGCGACAACACCTTGCTCTGGTCGAGTTCGCTTAGTGCGGCGCCAAGCTTCTGACGGACGGTGTCGAGAAAGAATCGTCGGGTAGATACGTCAAAGTACCCCGGCCAGCGAGAATGGCACGACAATAGTGCTATTGGACGGCCAGCTGAATCGGTAATTGGAACCGCAGCCACAGAACGAATTCCCATCGCTCCATATACTCCCGCCCACGGTTCCATGGACGGGTCAACGTCTATGTTCGCGCAAGTTTCAATCTCGCCGCTCCTCCAAGACTTCCCATCAACACCGAGCCCTTCGGGTAGGTCGATCCTGGTGCTCTCCTTGGCGATCAGCCCCGCTTTAGAGAGAGATTTGAAGTTGGCGAAGGCGAAACCGACGATATGTTCTGGTTCTAACCACCCAGCGACATCGGGCCTCGAAAGGTAGATACCGTCTATACCTACGATCGAATCTAGGACTTCAAAGGTTTTCAAAAAAAGATCAGATGCATAGGTGACCGAGTTACATATGTTGGTGATTCGACTAGTGATCGCCGCCAAGTGTTCGGCCTCCTTGGCCTCGGCGGAGAGTGCGCCCTCGATCAGCTTTAGCACCCGCTCCCTAGCGAGATTCTCTAGCGCCGTGGCGTCCTCGGAGAGAGAAGGGTCCTCGTCACAGGTCTTTTTGATCATCGAAAGCAAAGGCGATATCGCCCTGACCAACCACGCCGAGTCGAGACCCACCATTCGATGCATGTGGTGCAGAAGTCCTAGACGCCGATTGAGACTTTCTTGATCCGGATCGGACTTCAACAGTTCGTATATCAGCGTCCCGAATTGGACCTGCTGATGCTTCATTTCTCTTTCACTCAGATGACTGAAAAATTTCTCTACCTCTGGCTGGTGAGCAAAAACTTCGTAGAAGTAGGTTGTGAAGTCCCGCGACACCGCTCGAGCTAGCTGAATTGAGCTAGAGACACGTGGCGACTTACCTATCGCTTGAGATTCGTCGCTTCGAAGATCGTCATGGTGATTCTCGTCTTCCACCCCTAGCCCCCTCCCTGGGTTCCGTCAGTACGCGCTTTCATCAGCCAAACGACCTGGTGCAACGGATCATGCAAAATCGCATTCGACCCAAAGCAGCAACGCTTTAGAAATTGAGCTAGCAGACTCCATACTTCTAGATGGCAACACATCTAGAGCAAGCCCATATGGACTAAGTACCTACCAACTGTCCCTTTCTGGATCGAAGCCTACCAGAGCGCAACTAGATACAGCTCTGCCAAATTCTGAATCTCATCTTGGTACCACTGGTTCGTCTAACTTTGCTAAGGCCAGCCAGATCATCATTCTTCTAAGATACCTCAAAGCGAAATAGGGCCTCTGAATTCAGTTTTAATAGTTAGGAAGGGCGCAATCAAGGAGAAGTCTCAGCGAAACTAACCGGCCTTGGCAGCTTCCATCAGACCTCAGCCACCTGTCGAGCCGTAATCTTCCTTTTCACTCAGAAGGCCAAGGTCCTCCTGCCTCGCAATCACGTGCACGTCGATACCAGCCTCTCCGGCCGCCCTGATAACTTTAGAAACGATTGATCCATGGGCAAATTCTTTCCACCTTGAATGGCTCGTCGCCCCCATGATTATCTGAGTAACCCTCTGGGACCGAGCGAAGGAGACAAGGGCTCCGGCGACAAGGTCCGCTACTATAACGTGGTATTCAGCACCCAAATCTTGGGCCAGTCTCTCGAGCTTCTGCGCAACATCTGGGCTCATCCTTTTGGCGTCTGACGATTTAACGTGGACCACCAACAGCTTTCCTTTTGATCGACTCGCTATCCGCGCCGCACGATGCAGCAGCGATTCGGAACCGGGAGCGCCGGTAACAGCAGCCATGACCCTCTCTCTGGTCTCCCATGTTCCCGTCGAACCCATACGGGCGAGGTAACTCAGCATCTCCTCTTCGGTTTCATCGGCGACAAACCTCAGTGCAAGATCCCTAAGGGCAGAGAGGTTTTCAGTCCGAAAAAAGTTCACCAGAGCGTCGGCGACCTTTTCCTTGGGATATACATTTCCGTGAATAAGCCTGCGTCTTAACTGTTCGGGCGATGAGTCAACTAGTTCGATCTGATCTGCAGACCTCACCACCCAATCTGGAACCCTCTCACGAACTTTAACTTTTGTGATCGATTCGACGACGTCCGCTATCGACTCAAGGTGCTGAATATTGAGAGTGGAAAGGACATGGATACCATTTTCCAAGATCTCCATGACGTCCTGCCACCTCTTTTCGTGTCGAGAGCTACCAGGCACGTTGGTGTGGGCGAGCTCATCGATCAAAACGAGTTCTGGCTTCCTTAAAAGCACAGCATCCAGGTCCATCTCTTCGAAGTCAGTCGACCTGTAGTTGACCAATTTCTTAGGTATGGACTCGAGACCCTCGCACTTTGACATCGTGTAGGGCCTACCATGGGACTCTACGAGGCCAATAACGACGTCCGTACCTCGATCGTTTCGCCTCCTACCCTCGTCGAGCATCGCCACAGTCTTGCCGACCCCGGCAGCGGCACCAAGGTAAAGGCGAAACTTTCCCGCCGGTGCGACCATATCAGGAAGCTCGTCGATCTTCTGTCGCTGATCCTCCTCCAACTCCCCCTCCTTATCAACAAGAGAGTTCGACTCCCGCTAGGTCGTCACAAGAAACTCTGTTCAATAGGTCTAACATAACTCAAATGACCTTCTTTTCAGCGAAGAGGGCGTCGCAGGGTTTTCCGACTGGTCTCGCCTACCTGCTTGCCTCTATGTTCCTACTGACAGTCGCCTTGGTGATGCTAAGGAGTCATCTAGATATTGCCACTCCGGCCTTCATCCTCCTTATCCCCGTAGTTATCGGAGTGGTGGTGGGTGGGTTTTGGGTGGGAGTCGTGGGAGCCCTGCTTGGATTCTTGATATTTGACTACCTCTTTATCCCTCCCTATTACACGCTGAGCGTCGGAGCTCTTCAAAACCTCGTCTCCTTATTCGTCTACGTCGTGGTAGTCGTCTTGGTTTCTACGGTCGTCTCCCGACTCAAAGAAGCACAGTTGAAGGCGAAGATATACGGCGACGACTTCTATCGGCTCGCACAGACCTCCCAAGCCCTTATCGGAATTAGCGGTCTTGAGCCGCTTCTGGCCAAGGTTACTGATTCACTCGCTAACAACTTCGGGTACCTCTCGGTGGCAATCTTTCTTCCTTCCGAGACAGGGTTGGAGATCAATTCGCCGAGCGGTAAACCTCTCACCCAGAAGGAGATCTCCCTGGTAGTTCCCGACCGACCTAGGCCGGCGAGTTTATTCAACCTCGAAACCGAGGACGGCAACAAGCTAAATGTGCTCGCCATGGAGACCCTGTCACACCCGGTCGGACTTCTAGTAGTCAAAGGCGGTACGGGAAGTCCGCACGAGATCGAGCTCTTAAAGACCTTTGCAAACAGCGCAGCCCTAGCGATAGACCAGGCGCTTCTGCGCGAGAAGGCGAGGAGGACCGAGGAGTTGGAGGAGTTGGATAACTGGCGCCGCGCCCTTTTGGGTTCCGTTTCTCACGATCTCAAAACCCCTTTGGCCTCGAT
>JAJZCF010000091.1 GCA_021846265.1 Actinomycetes bacterium
ATGGGGACATACTTCATCGGCGGGGCGATCGGGTCGGCCTTAGCAACTGTGACCTATGCGAACTTTCAATACGCTGGTACAGCCCTACTAGGTGTGGGTGTATCGTTTCTCGGCATATTGTTGTGGTTCTTTGGCAGGAAAAAGGAGGCGGCCCTAATCCAGAGGATGGGCGGGCTCCAGCCGGACCATACCTGATCAGCCGCTAGTTACTGCCAGGCCAGCTCGACTTTAGAACACCTTTTTTCACCTTCTACTCGCCGGTGAACTTCGGGGTCCTCTTCTCTAAAAACGCCGATATCGCCTCTTTTAGGTCTTTGGTAGACAAGTTGACGGCTTGAGCCTGGGTTTCGGCCTCTAACGCCCCCGCCATGGACCTTGACAAAGAGTCGTTCAGCAGTGCCTTGTTTAATGAAAGGGCGGTTGGTGGTAGGTTCTTGAGGGCTTCGGCGGCTTCGACCACAACGTTATCGAGGTCTTCATCAGCAACCACCCGATTTAAAAGGCCCATCTGCTCCGCTTTCTCGGCGGTGACAATGTCGCCAAAAAAAACCAGTTCCTTTGCCTTGTGTAATTCCACCATCCTCGGCAAGAGCCAGCTTCCACCAAAATCCACGGAAAGGCCACGCTTAACAAAGATCTCCGAAAATTTTGCCGAATCTGCTGCGTACACGAGATCACAACCAAAGGCAAGATTCGCACCAGCACCAGCCGCTATACCCCTCACTTTGGCAATGGTCGGCTTTCGTAGCTGGTGCAGCTTCAGTGCGATATCACTGATTCCCCTCATCCAGCTCAAAGGAGTATACGTATCCGGAACCATCTCGGTCAGCTCCGCCCCGGAACAGAATGCCCCTCCCGCTCCGGTAATAACCAGAACCCTCTGGTCGCCACTCGACGAGAAAATTTCGAGGGCGCTAGAAAATTCAAGCCACATCTTCGAATTGAATGCGTTCTTGATCTCCGGCCTATTCAGGCAGAGCTCAGCAACTCCATCGTGAACGCTATAGCTAATTGTTCCAAACTGGTAATCCACCATAGGAATGATAGTACTGCTGCTTCTCTTTGTCCGGTAGCCCCGTCGTCCAGATCTACCACGCACCAGATCGCCACCGTTCTAAAAAGCAATGGCTTTGTCATAGCGGCTCCACTATTCCAGTCATCTCGAATTCGAAAGTGGCGAACCGCATATTCCCAATCAGCTGGCGCACCGCATGATCTGGGCCGGTCAAATCAATTTCAACCTACAAAGGTATTGCGCGCTGCAAGAACCTCACCGAAGGCAACAAAAACAATTAGTCGGTCGCCAGCAGACTCAAATCGCTCACCTTGTCTATGGTTCCTATTATCATCTCGGCGTGGAGACTCCGAACGATAGGCCAAAGGACCCAGAAACCGGCCTTGAAGCCGAAGTCCGCTATGTTCAGCCATACCAAGCTCGAAAGTATTACGTATGCCCCAGGTGTGGTGGAGACATCGAGCCGGGTAAGGGGCATTTTGTAGTCGTTCCACTACAATACCCAGACCTGCGAAGGCACTGGCATCGACACTGTTGGCTCCAGCTCCCAAAAAAGTTCAAGACTTAGCGGTCTACAGCCACCAAGGCCTGATCAAGGTCAAAAAGTAGGTCTTCAATGGCTTCAATCCCGACGGATATCCTAACGAGGCCCGGTGGAGTGGCCTCTTCGCCTCGGTGACGACTCCGCCTTTCCACAAGAGTTTCAACTCCACCCAAAGACGTAGCGTAGGTCATTAGCTTTAGCGAATCGCAAAATCTCTCAGCCAAAGCTGAGTCTCCGAAATCAAAGCTAATGAGATACCCGCTACCCCTCATCTGGCTCTTGGCCAACTCGTATCCGCTATTACTTGGCAGTCCTGGGTAGAAAACCTTGTCCGCTCCGAGGCGCCTTGACAGTAGGTCCGTAAGCGCGACAGCATTCTCCTGTTGGCGGTCAAAACGCAAAAATAGGGTCCTCACTCCCCTCAAGGCCAGAAATGTTTCCATGGGACCAGGAATCGAACCCGCGAGGGTTCTGATCTCCCTCAACTCCTCGGCTAAGCGCTCATCCTTCGCCACCACGACACCCATTATCACGTCGGAGTGGCCGGATATTACCTTTGTTGCCGAGTGCACCACCACGTCCGCACCCATACGAAGAGGGTTCTGCAGCACCGGCGATGCAAAGGTATTATCCACAACAAGCATCGCCCCAGCCGCTTCCTTGAAGGCTACCCATTTATCCAATGGGTAGATCCGCAGCATCGGGTTGGACGGGGTTTCAAGCCAGTACAGGTCCTTGCGGTCCGCTTTGCCAGCAATCGGCGGAGCTTCGTCTAGTAGACAAAATGGATCGGCGGAAACTTCCGGCGTAAGCAGCTCAAGCTTGAGAACCCCCCTGCTCTGGAGTGAATCTGCTAGAAGCCTGGTTCCGTTATAGCTATCGTTGACCAGAAAAAGCCTCGAAGTAGAGTCGAGCAGCGAAAAGACAGCGCTCGTGGCTGCTTGTCCAGAGGAAAATGAGACTGCGTGTCCCCCTTCGAGTTCTCCGATTACCTCTTCGAATGCACGCCAAGTGGAGTTGTCGTGTCGCCCATAAACACTTGATTCGTTCTTTAGATAGGTTGACGCGAAGATTACGGGGGTATTTACCGACTTAATAATCTGCTGATTACGCCCCATCGAGACTGCCTTGGTCGAATCTGACCAGCCAGAGTCAAACACGAACTGTCCTCCCACTCTCCAATTCAGCCGTTGAAGTTCACATCACAGGAACAATCCACCACAAGCTACGTCACTCTGGCGTCGGCAAGACCTCGATATTGACATCTCGCCTAGTTATCACTCTGGCCTCTTGAATAAAGCGGACGGGACGGTACATGTCCCAAACCCAGGCGTCCACTAGTCGAAAGGTAACATAACCTTGCACCGATATCGATTCCGTATCGATCTCGACCGAATTGGCCAGGTAAAACCTTCTCTCGGTTTCAACGACATATTTGAATAGAGAAAGTACGGCTTTATACTCCTGATAAAGGGCTAGCTCGACTTCGCTTTCAAAGCGCTCCAGATCCTCTGAACTCACGAAAATGTCCAGCGGAAAAATCGATCCCCTAAAAGAAGGGTCTGGCCCATGCTCAAGGCGGGCACAGCCCCGTCCTACCTCTTCTCCTTGATCTTTGCGGCCTTTCCTACCCTGTCTCTTAGGTAGTAGAGCTTGGCCCTTCTGACATCGCCACGAGTCAAAACTTCGATCTTGGATACGATCGGCGTATGCAGCGGGAAAGTTCTCTCCACTCCGACACCGAAGCTAACCTTGCGGACGGTAAAGGTCTCATGTATTCCGCTACCTTGGCGACGAATAACTACGCCTTGAAAAATCTGAACCCTCTCGCGGTTTCCTTCGACGACCCTAACGTGCACTTTAAGCGTGTCTCCGGGGGCGAACTCTGGAATTCCTTCTCGGAAAGAGTCTCTGTCAATAATGTCGGTGGGGTTCATCTGTCCTCTTGACTCCTGGTGTGCACTTCGACCATCCAAGCATAGCCGTGCTTGGTCAGCAGTTCAGCCTCTGCTTCTTCGAGTCCGCCTCGCTTTTCAATCAAGTCGGGACGAAGTCGAACGGTCCTAACTATCGACATGGTCCTCCTCCACTCCTGGATCAGCTTGTGATTACCCCCGAGGAGGACCTCGGGAACTTGTAGTCCCCTAAAGTCAGCTGGACGGGTGTACTGCGGGTATTCAAGCAGCGGAGTGGAAAAACTTTCATCCACGACCGACTGTGCATTTCCGAGGGTTCCGGGAAGCAGCCGTATCGTCGCTTCGATGATCGCCATCGCCGCTATTTCGCCACCGGCAAGGACGTAATCTCCGATACTGATCGCCCCGTTTGCAAGCTCATCTTCAATTCTTGCGTCAAATCCTTCATACCTGCCACAGATCAGCGAAAATCCTTCGAGCAAAGACAGTTCTCGGGCAAATCCTTGATCAAACTTCCGACCAGAGGGAGAAAGGAGAAACAGCGGCCTCGGTGGGTCTTGATCTTCGACCGCAGCGAAGATCGGCTCCGGTTTCATCAGCATCCCCGCTCCCCCGCCAAATGGAGCGTCGTCTACCGAGCGATGAACATCAGTGGTCTTAGTGCGAATATCGATTACATTGAGCTCAAAGACCCCAGAGCGTATTGCCCTCGACGCCACTGTCTGAGAGAAGTAACCCCTAATCAAGTCGGGGAAGATGCTAAAGACATCTATCCGCAAACGCTCAACTCCTAGGTGGGTTCGGCTGCAAATCTTTAAAGATCAAAGAGGCCCTCGGGGGGTTCGACGATTATCCTGTTTTCCTTAAGGCTGACTACAAAAACTAAAGGGATAAATTTCCCAAGATCGGTCGCCAGGATATCGGAAGCTGGATTTGCTATCACCTCTGTGACGGTACCCCATTCCCGTCCAGACTCCTCGCTAACCACCGCACCAATTAGCTCGTGTACAAGCAGTTCTCCATCGATGCTCTCGGCCTCAGCCAGCAATCTGGCCATTCGGAGCTTCTCCGCCTCGTTACGATCCCTGACCTCCTCGAAGGCGATTATTGGGTGCGCATCAGTACCTTTGACGCTCCTAATGGTCAGTTCTATCTCATTAGACGCGAGTCTGGCAACAACCCGAAGGCCAGTCTTGAGCCGATTGGGCACATTGGTGATGACCACCGTCTGGACCTCGCCAGCCAACCCGTGTGGCTTCGTAATCCTCGCCACCTCAATCAGCATCTTGGATTCGGCCCGATCCAGCAGAATTACCTCGCTTCGGAGAACTCGACCGAGGTTTCGACTCCGTCTTTTGCTCCGGCTACTCGCACAAGGGTCCTTATAGCGTTTGCTATCCGTCCGCCCTTGCCAATGACCTTGCCCATATCCGCCGAAGGGACATACACCGTGAACTTCACGGCATTACCGGAACGAGTCCACTCTACCTCGACCTCTTCATTCGAAGAAACCATAGAATGGCCCAGGTAGGTCAAGAGGTTAATCGCCTGCGTCGGCTCTGGCTCTACGGTATTGAAATCCTGTTCGTCCGACATCTCTAACCCTTGCTTGCAGGCTTGAATTCTGCCCAGGCGCCCGATATAACCAGCAATTTTTGTACTGTCTCCGTGGGCTGAGCACCGTTCTTCAGCCACTTAAGAGCCTTGTCATTATCGATCTGTACCACTGAGGGCTCAGAGCGAGGAGAGTAATGACCTATCACTTCGATAAACCTACCGTCGCGAGGCGACGTCGCCTCAGCCGCAATTACCCGATACGAAGGCTGCTTCTTCTTACCCGTCCGTACTAGACGAAGCTTAACTGCCACTTACTTACCTCGCTACTTTTGCCGTCGGCCAACGCCGAAAATGAAATCCTTACGCAGGGGCACACGTCCCCAACTTGAGCAGAGCCAGTCTAACGTTAAATAAGTTCTACCCTGCCTAACGTTTATTCCTTCTACCTTTACGGGCATTTGACTTTGTCTTATGCCTCCTAGTGGCGGAGGAAGGGCCGATTCCCATCTGCTTCATCATCTTCTGCATCTCGGTGAACTGTTTGAGCAGTCCGGTCACTTGGTGGGTCTGAACCCCAGACCCAGAGGCGATCCTCTGGCGTCTCGAACCGTCTATGAGCTTTGGATTGCGCCGCTCATCGATGGTCATCGATGATATTATCGCCTCGATCCTGTTGATCTCCCTGTCGTCAATATCGACATCCTTCAACTCTTTGGGTACTCCAGGAAGCATCCCCATTATCCCCTTCAATGGACCCATCTTCTTAACCTGCCGCAGTTGCTCTAAAAAGTCGTCGAGGTCGAAACGGCCTTCGATCATCCGGGAAGCGCCCTTTTTTGTCACCTCCTCATCGAGGGTCCGCTCCGCCTGCTCTATGAGGGTTAGCACGTCCCCCATCCCGAGGATTCGGCTGGCCATACGTTCGGGATAGAAGGTGTCAAAGTCTTCCAGCTTCTCGCCAGTAGATCCGAAGGCGATCGGCTTCCCAACGATCTCCTTGACCGATAGTGCAGCGCCTCCCCGAGCATCTCCATCGAGTTTGGTCATTATGACGCCGTCGAGCGAGAGGGTGTCATTGAATGCCTTAGCGGTATTGACAGCGTCCTGGCCAATCATCGCGTCTATCACCAAGAAGGTGTAGTTCGGTTGTACGGCTTTAGAGATCGAAGATATCTCTGCCATCAGACTCTCATCGATAGCCAGCCGGCCCGCCGTGTCAATAATGACGATGTCTCTCCCGACCCTCCGAGCCTCCTCGATTCCTGCTTTTGCAACAGAAACGGGATCTGTCGGTGTAGAGAAGACGGGAACCGATGCTCGATCGCCGAGTGTCTTTAACTGCTCCACGGCGGCGGGGCGTTGGAGGTCAGCAGCGACGAGCAGCGGACTCCTACCATTCCTCCTGAAGTGGAGGGCTAGCTTTGCCGCCGTCGTAGTCTTTCCAGCTCCTTGGAGGCCCGCTAAAAGAAAGACTGTCGGGGGTTTCGAAGCGTAACTGATCTTGAGCGACTCTCCGCCTAGGACTCGCACTAATTCAGCATCGACCGCCTTGACTATCTGCTGTCCCGGCGTCAAGGATCTCGAAGCCGCAGCCCCTACCGCTACAGACCGGATTCGCTCAACAAAGTTATTGGTAACACTAAGTGCTACGTCGGCTTCGAGCAGGGCTGCCCTTATCTCGACAAGGGCAGCGTCCACATCGGCCTGCGTGAGTCGCGATTTTCCCTTGATGCGGTTCAGTACGGTATCGAGCCTGTTACCAAGTCCGTCAAACATTCAAACTCCCTATAGCTCTACCAACGTAAGTGATTGAAATTAAAAGGCCCCCGGGAAAGGTCAACTCTATATCTGGCCGATTGAGGCTAACCACAGACTTCATCTACGAATGTCTCGGGGTCGAAGGGGACGAGATCTCCTATTTTTTCACCCGTGCCGACAAATTTGATCGGGATGCCTAGTTCCCTCTCGATGGCAAAGGCTATACCACCTTTTGCGGAGCCGTCGAGCTTAGTGAGGACGACACCAGTGGTGTGGGCGGCGTCGGAAAAAGACTTGGCCTGAGAAAGTCCATTCTGTCCCGTCGTCGCGTCTATCACCAAAAGAACTTCACTCAAAGTCCCTGGTGCCTTCTGGGCGACCCGGTGTATCTTGGCTAACTCTCCCATCAAGTTGGAACTAGTCTGTAGTCTCCCTGCGGTGTCAGCAATGACTACGTCGGCACCGATGGCTTTTGCGCGAGACGCTGCATCGAAAATCACCGATGCTGGGTCGCCTCCAGAGTTACCCTTTACGATCTCAACCTCGGCGGCGTTCGCCCACTGCTCAAGCTGTTCCGACGCTGCGGCTCTAAAAGTATCACCGGCAGCCAGAATAACCGAAGAACCATTGTTTGCTAGGTAGTTCGCTAGTTTCCCAATTGTCGTCGTTTTGCCTACCCCATTGACCCCGACGAGAAGAATCAAATTTGGAGCCTCACCCAAAAGGCCGAGTGATCTGTCTTTGCCAACTAGGTCCGCCAGCATCTGGCGTCGAAGTAGGTCGATCGCCTCGACGGACGAGTTAAGGCCAGTCTGGCGAAATGCATCTCGCGTCTTTGACGTGAGGTCGCGAGAAATTTCAAGTCCGAGATCGCCTAGGATTAAAGTCTCTTCGAGTTCACTCCAGAACTCCTCAGACAGGCCACCCCTCAGCTTCATCCTCGATAGCGCTGCACCGATTACTCCCCTGGTCCTGGACAAACCCGCCGATAAAGACTTTGGAGCCTCTTTTTCTTCTGTTTTTGGTGAAGCATCGAATGCCGAGCCTTCGATTTGCCCAGGCTTTAGATCGACCTCAATCGTTGGCTGGGTCGTGTCGGGGGGCCTCGTCGCTACTCCAGGCGGAGCCGACAGTACCTTCTTTGACGAAGTCGAAAGCCTTGACCTGCGCTGGCGAGAGATGTATACGCCTCCGGCGGCAACGACGAGGACGGCGGCTAGATATACGAGTACTAGAAACAAAAGGTGCATTATCCATCCAGAATAGAAGCCCACAATGGGCTCGGCCCTTACGGATTGAGATTAGCCATCCATCGACGTCGCCGAAGTCAGAATAGCTGCTATAGCAATGTCAGAACCACCAGGGTAGCCCACAGCACAAAGGGCGATTCAACTTCAAAAGTGGTGATCATCTTCGGCAACCGCCAGATTTTTCTCATTGCCTTGCCGAAAAAGAGCAGCATCTTTTAATCGGGCCTACCCGTGCAAACTGGTTCGACATGGTTGGGTCAGGATCGTCGCAAACCGTTGACGCAGCCTCTTTTCAGCTGACATAACGGTGTAGCATACGACAAAATTAAGTGACAGAATTCGACAGTCAAC
>JAJZCF010000092.1 GCA_021846265.1 Actinomycetes bacterium
ACCAACGGAGCCAGCAGAGGCAAGCGATGTCGTTGGAGAACCGGCGCAGCAGGTCGACGTACGAGCCTGAGTAGTCCCTGCCCGCCACCGGTCTCCTCTGGAGCATCGCATAGTCCTACTGTACCGAGATGGAGAACCAAATATGGGAATACCTACAACTTCAACCACCTGAACATAGCCTCTATGGACGTGATTGAGACTCGAAGCCTGTTATCTCCTAGTAAGCGTTCTAGTGATGAGAACTTCAGTATTCGACAGCAAAGCATCGCGGTGACCAGCAAATAACCGGCGCGGCGCTAGAAATAGCGCGCAATCAGCATCGGAGTTCCCAGGTCACACGGGTTTGCGGCGCTCGGTATATTCCCTGCTCAAATTCGAAGGTCCGGGTTGTTATAGCGGTGAGTCCGCGGAAACCATCAGACCGTCCCGAGGGGACTGGCGGCTTTAGCCGTCATAGAAGTCACTCCGTTAGTGACATAACGGGAGCCCTGAGAGGCAGACGCCTGGATTTGGGGATCAGCCAGCATGAACTTGCCCAGCGATCCGGCATCGGCTGGTGGTGTGTCAACCCAGCATGGACGAGCTCAAAGGGTGACGGCAACACCCCTGGCGTGAATGGCCCACCCGTTCAGTGTGTCGTTTCTGCGAACATCCTGCTCGTCGTCACACCCTGGCCGTGTCACGACGAAACAGCCAGATTGCCCCCGCGACGAAGACTGCCAGCCATACCATCAGGTTGGCCACCCATGTCCAGTGGAGGACACCACCGACGAGGGGGTAGTGGACGAGCTGGTTGAGTCCGTAGAGCGGGGTGAACTCCGCCGCCGTGCGAAGTCCCGATGAGAACTGGCTCAGGGGGATAAACAGCCCTCCTCCGAAGGAGAACAACATCAGCAAGAAGCCGATCACTTGCATCACATTCTCCGAGGGTAGCAGGTAGCCGACGAACAGCCCGAAGGCGGCGAAGAGCAGAGACCCGATCCACACGCATATCCCGGTGGTGACCCATGCGTAGATCGGCATGGACGGCTTGCCAACAATCAGCCCGGCGGCGTAAACGACTAGGACAGAGGCGAACCCGAGCACTAGGGCGGTCAGCATCTTGATCGCGATGTATGCGGCCGGTGACAGCGGTGTGATCCGAAGCTGGCGGCTCCAGCCCAAGGCACGCTCCACAGAGACCATCGCCCCTCCGCTGGTGGTGGCGAGCACCGCACCATAGAGGGCCATGGAGATCATGATGAACGCCGAGACGTTGCCGTGCCCGACTCGCTGGTTCGCATATGCGGCGTTCAGCCCGAAGACCAAGAAGAAGAAGACGGGGAAGATGAGGGTGAAGAGCATCGTGCGCCTGTTGCGCAGGAGGCGGCGAACCTCCAAGCCCAGCACCGCCACGCTGAAGCCTCCGAGCTGCGGGTTCTTGCGCTCGGAGGCGCTGGTTGGCGAAGCTGTCATCGCCGTTCTCCTGTCGGTGTGTCAAGTCGGTCGTCGGCTCTGTTGTCGCCGTCGCCGGTGAGGGCGAGGAATGCCTCTTCGAGCCCCCTGGCGGTAATCTCGATGTCCCGTGCTGCGGTGCTGGTCAACAGGTAGCGGGCAACCGTATCAGAGTCGGAGGCATGGATCAACACGGTATCGCCGCGCACCTCGACACCTTCCGCTCCGGGAACCGCTCGAAAAGCCGCCTCCTCCATCCCGGGCAGAGTGGCTCTCACTGTGCGGCCCGACGCCAGGGCCTTGACCTCGGAAGCGGTGCCATCCGCGACTATCTCGCCCTTGCGGATCAGCACAATCCGGTCGGCATACGCATCGGCTTCTTCGAGGTAGTGGGTCGCGAAGACGATGGTGCGACCCCGATCGGCGTCGTGGCGAATCGACCGCCAGAAGTCACGACGACCTTCCACGTCCATGCCCTGGGTGGGTTCGTCCAAGATGAGCAGCTCAGGATCTGGCAGCAGCGCCATAGCAAATCGCAGCCGTTGCTGCTCACCCCCGGAGCACTTGCCGACGCGGCGCCCGGCGATGTCGGAGATGCCGGCACGTTCTAGAACCTCCGAAACGGGACGGCTCATGGCGAACAGCTTGGCCGTGAAGGCCACCGTCTCTGCCACCGTGAAGTCTTTGAGCAGGCCTCCGCTCTGCATGACTGCCGAGACGAGTCCTCTACTGATCGCCTGGCGTGGGCCCATGCCGTACACCTCAACCTTGCCGACACTCGGCCGGGTCAGGCCGAGGATCATGTCGATCGTCGATGTCTTGCCCGCCCCATTGGGCCCTAGGAATGCTACGACCTCACCAGGCCGGACGGCAAGATCGACCCCCTTTACTGCGTGGACGGTACCGAAGCTCTTGTGCACTCCCAGCAGGTTAACAGCAAATGGCATCGCGGGATCATCCCCACCTGAACTCCCCATTACTTCTGTCCGGTCGCGCATGGTAACTGGTTTTTCGACGCTGCCATTTGAAGCACAGGGTGCTCGCTGCTCAAAGACTTCGAGCTGGCCACCACGACCAACGGGTGAAACCATCGACAGGTTTGACTCACCTGCGCTGGCTCGCGTTGTACTTGTGGATCCCATCCACGCCGCCGACAACGGCTACCGAGGACACGAAAGCGATCGAGGTGCTGGGCATAAGGCATCACGCCCATATTATATAGATTCCCAACCCAAGCCCGGTATCAGACCTTGGGTTGCTATCTGTGACTTCCCTGACGGCCAAAGCCTAGCGTTTCATAATATAACTCACCCGAAGGCAAGCAATTTGTCTACAAGCGGAAGGCCCACCAATTCGTGTTCCGGTCCTGCTTTTCCTAAACACGTGACCATAAGTATCTAACCTACCTAGCAGTAAACGTCCGGTAACCATCAGAGTACTTGCTGGAAGTAGCGGTTAGACATTCAAGTAGCTATCCGGTGATGGCCTTTCCTTTCGTGTTCGCATTGGTGGTGACTAATGAGGCAGAGGCGACGGGATCCCAGCTCCGAAGCGTACCCCGGATCCATCGTCTGGAGTTGACCGCCTTGGCCCCCTCGCAGACCTTGGCTCGTTTGGCCAAGATCTCTAGGTCTTCACCGTTGTGCTTCTGGTGTGGGGTAACGAAGTTAAGGCTGGAGTGGTGATGTTGGTCGTTGTAGAATCGAACGAGTTCCCCAAGCCAGGTCCTCGCTGCCTCAAGCGAGGCAATGCCGTCGCAGGGATAGCTAGTGCAGTACTTGACGGTACGAAACATCAACTCCATGTGGGCGTTGTCATTCGAGGTCCTTGGGCGTGAGTAGGAGGCGGCTATGCCGAGGAGGTAACACAGCGCCGCCAGGGTGGTCCCCTTCATCGGTGAGCCGTTGTCTGAATGCAACACGGCGGGAGCGAGCGAACCCTCATTGAAGGTGGCCCTCTTCAAGACGGCAGCCAGATTCTCAGACGATTCATTTTCGTAGATCTCGCAGTCGACGATCTTGCGCCAGTACAGGTCCATGATGAAGTGCAGATGGTAGAAGAGACCCTTGATGGAACCAGGAAGGCAGGTGTAGGGTCGGACTGGACGTGCGACTCTCGCCGCATCCGGCTCTCCACGTGTTATGCCGCTGGTGCAGGTGAGACTATCGTTTCGCTTGACCATACCGTCAGAGTACTTGCTGGAAGTAGCGGTTAGACATTCAAGTAGTTAGCCGGTGATGGCCTTTCCTTCGGAACCTGTCTCCAAGAAATCCGGGGAGGTCCACCTGTTGTGATACAATGGATATGCAGATCCTGTGAGCGGGTGCAGGGTCGTTTCGACGTACTGCCCTACCCATGGCAGACACGAAGATTCCCGTCTTCATCAGCTTCGACTACGACCACGATGCCACCTTGAAGGAGTTCCTCGTCGGCCAGGCGAAGAATGACGATTCGCCGTTCTTCATCGATGACTGGTCCATCAAGGACGCATCCGCTGATCGAAAGGACAAGGCCCGGACCAGGATCAAGCGGGCAGATCAAGTCATCGTCATCTGTGGGAAGCACACGGATACGGCAACCGGCGTCAACGCCGATTTCAAGATTGCCCGTGAGGAGACCACGCCCTTCTTCCTCCTTGCCATGAGGAGCCGAAAGCAGTTTTCGATCTGCTTCCAGAGGCCGAGGGGGATTATCTCTGATACTGCGGCGTGTCCTTGGCGGAGGTGGGGGTTCGAGCCGAGCCCAAGCAGTACCCCAAGGTGGAACCTCCGAAGGGAGATTCCACCTAAATGATAGCCAGGGACTCTGCGGGGGTCTAGTCGCTTCGCTCCACCGACACCCTGAGGAGTCCCTGGCTTTGAATAGAGCGTACAATCTCTCTACTTTGGGAGGAAAAATAAGGGAAGGAAGGAGATGGCCGATAGCTGAGAGGACACCTTGATATCGGCGGGACTGCCCTCAGGGGCGGGGCATTACAGCGGACTCGAACCGTCAGATGTGGTACATTGAGTGGGCTGGTAAAGAATAGCTGGATTGACTGGTAAAGAATTACTGGATCCGGCGGTGAAGAGTTTCGGAATACTCAGATCGAGAGTGGAGGAGCCGTGAGCAGCGAGAAACCGACCTTCAACCAGGTGAACCTCGTGGTCGAGGACGTGGACGCCGCTCTGGCCTTCTACCGGGCGCTCGGCATGCAGGTGCGCTTCGACGGCGGTGAGTGGCCGGCGGGAAGCGGTGCCCGTCACGTCGCGCTCGACAACGGCGACGGTGCGATCTTCGAGCTCGACAACCTGGCGATGGCGAGGATCTACCACCGCGGTTGGCGCGCCCCTAACGTCGAAGACCGCCCGGTGGTCCTCGGCTTCTCCCTGGCATCCCGACAGGCGGTCGACGACACCTATCGGGCCCTTACCGCTGTCGGCCGCCTCGGACGCCAAGAACCCTACGACGCCTTCTTCGGTGCCCGCTACGCGGTCGTACGCGACCCGGCGGGCAACGATGTCGGCCTCATGAGCCCCATCGACCAGCACCGTCGCTTCACTCCCACGAGCTGAATCCGCCCACGTGGGGGCGTCATGTGAACTGCGGCTCGACCCGCTTCGGGTCGGCTGTGGCTGCGTGTACAGGCAATCAGCATGAGACCGCGACCCGATCGAGCTCCGGGCATCGGTGACATCACGGCTCAGCGGGGGCACCACCCGCGGGTCATGCGGGGCTCGTACCATCGGTAGGTGCCCTTGACTGGCGAGCAGTGGCGCCCTTGACCGCCGCACTCATGGCCATCGAGCACGGCGACGGAACTGAGTCGGTGTCGGCAGCGGGATCCGGCTGCGGGCCGGTGATCAATCCTCGACGTGCGCCTTCAGTCCATCCAGCATCCCCTGCCAATTCTGGCAGAACTGCGTTGCCTGCTCCTCGGTGTCACAGCCATCCTGGGTGAGTTCAAGGTGGGTGCCGTCGCCCGAGGCGGTAAGCGTGTACACGAGTGTGTGGTAGCTCTCCGGTTCTTCGGGCTGACCCATGATCGGGCTGTAGTGGGTGACCGAGAGGACGTGCGGCTCGTCGTAGGTGAGCACTTCGCCTTTGTCCTGATAGGAGCGGCCGTCGTACTCGCCGTCCCAGGTGATCGGAGAGCCGACCTCCCAGGTCGTGGTAACCCGCGACCCCAGCATGTACGCCGCAATCTCGTGCGGCTCGGTGAGCGCAGCCCATACCCGCTGGGGAGTGGTGGCGATTTCGGTCTGGGCGGTGGCGGTGAACCCGGCCATCAGCGTCATCTCCTTATTATATGAGCCACTCTGCTGAGGATCAAAGTAAACTCCCCAGACTCGATCACCCAAATTCCCTAGGGTGACCAACTTCTGGAGTGGATTGAAAAGAGCGTAACCTAACTGATTCGTTGAGTCAACCTGGTCTGCGGAAAAGTTTCTCTAGGAGATTTCCAAGCAACCTCTGAGGGCGCAAGGCGACTTGGCGCGCAGCCCAAATGAGGGGTCCCCGAAAGTTGATCAACCTGATGTGTGAGTGTTCCTCGGGTTTACTTTGCTCAGACTAGCAATCCCTCCCCATCCCCTCGCGGAATTCGATTAGAGGTATATGTGGAGCGAGGGGATGGGGAGGGATTCGCCGCCTCGCTTTCCCTGGTGGTCAGGTTGACTGTCGTGCAACAGCGGGATCGCCTTAGATCTGTCGGATGACTTGGAGAGTGCAACCAGTGTCCCCAGCCTTAAGCTCGGAGGGAAATTGTATCATACCTGATTCGCGGCGGAAAGCGCGTCTGATACCCGCTCGCCGTGTCGGGCAAGGAAGGTCGGAACCTGGTCGGGGGTCTTCACCCAGAAGTAGTGCCGCGGGTTCTCGACCGACCAGAATCGCTTGGACTACCGCGACTCTGGCTGCGATAGCATGACGGGCTCGTCTATCTGTGGTGCACGAGCATCAGTGTGTGTACCGAACGCCGCAATATGTCATATGGCGCATACCCAGATGGTAGCTATGACCACGTGAAGATGGGACGCCATAACCAGCGAGAAACCAGCACGGCGCTAGAAATAGCGCGCAATCAGCATCGGAGTTCCCTGGTCGCACGGGTTTGCGGCGCTCGGTATAGAGAACCACTTCAAAGGATCCTCCGTCAACTCTTCCAAAATCCTCTCGGCTTCGCAGGAGCTGCTCACCTCTTTGCCGATGTTGTCGGGCGGTGCGCTGGAAGCGAGATCGCGATCGCTGCCGCAAAAGCAGAATCAGCCACGAAACTCGTACGAAAAAGCGTTCTTGAGTCGCGCAATCTCATTCTCTGTTCCCTGAAATCCGAACGATAGGGTGATATGCTTCACCGCCTCGATGACCAGGTCAAACTGATGCCGAGCCGTTATCGGCTCGGAGAGCGCGAAGGAGGCCGACATTCTCTCTCGGAACCTGTCAAGTTTGTTGTCGCCTAAATCTGAATTTTCCTACGCTACTTTCTGATCCTTTCTGCCAGCATTCATGATGGTGATTTCGGTAGGTGTCCAGTTCCTCGTTTTCGCATTGATCCAGCGATTTGGATTTGCAAGTTGTGTTTTGCAGTACAGCTCATGGCGTTGTTGGAGAATCGCTAGATCCTTTCCATCGTGTTTCTCGCCAGGGGTGACGTAGTTCAACGCTGAATGTCGGTGATAGGTGTTGTAGCCATCAACAAATTCGTAGGTCCACTTTCGTGCAGTGTCGAGGTTTTTGAATCCTCCGTATGGATAAGTCGGGCAATACTTCACGGTCTTGAAAATTGCTTCGATATGGGCATTATCGTTGGACACTCGGGGTCGTGAGTATGTGTTGACGATTCCAAGTGAATAGCACAGCTCTAGGAGGTCACTCCCTTTCATAGGCGAACCGTTGTCGGAATGGAGAATCTGCGGTGTAGTTGTCCTTTCTCGCAATGTAGCTTTTTGCACTACGTCGGCCAAGTGTTTTGATGATTCTGTTTCATAGACCTCAAAGCCGACGATCTTTCTTGAATACAGATCCATTACAAAGTACAAGTAATAGAACAATCCCTTCACTGGACCTCGCAGCCAGGAAATGTCGGTAACCCAAACTTGATTGGGACCTGATACTTCATGTATTACGAGCCTGTAATTCGATAAATATGTTCGTCGCCACTTAAGAGTCGAGGTTTGGGTGCGTTCCCTGTATAAAGGCACCCTCAAACTGAGGTTATCCAGCAAAAGTGGACACATGTTATGCCGGCATTGCGGTAAAAAAGAGCATTTAAAATAGCAACATACCTTTATCAGAGGGGTGTGACACCTATCGGGTATGTCGGAACAAAGCCCCGAGTTCCAATTCCCCTCGTGGCTAAAGCTACCAGTTTTCTTGGAGCGATTTTATGGTGAAGAAAACCTCGGAATACCCGACGAATCAGGAAGCGGGACCAGGTGGCCAATGCCCACCAAGAGAAGTACCTATAAATGCCTGAACCTTTTCGAGCAGGCGCACCAGCCGAAGCATCAGTCTCTGACGTCTCTAAAGGCCACTTTTCGGAGTCTCAGGCACTTCGACTCGATTTTTCCACCGACTATTGCTAGAGCCTTAATCCGACCAAAGTCTTAATAAACGCAGTTTCCAGCATCTCGACGTCAAAAATTGTAGCTTGGTCCATGTCGTTGATCCCGGAAACATCTAATCGTCGACCTACAGCGGGATCTAGAGTCCCGCTCATGTTGAAAAGATCAACCAGCTGGCTTTGATTATCGCTCAACAATATTTGAAACTGAAAGCTCGCATAGTTGCGCCTGCGGCGTTGCGAAACGCCGGAAATCTTTTTGTCATTCCAAGTAGCTTCAGAAAGGCCCACACCCGCAAAACAAATAAGCCTGGACAATT
>JAJZCF010000093.1 GCA_021846265.1 Actinomycetes bacterium
GCACTGGCCAATCCACCCTCGATGGGATTATCAGGGCTACCAACGTTCTGCTGGCGGGAAAGACGATTGTAGTGGCCGGATATGGATATTGCGGAAAGGGAGTTTCTTCGAGGGCATCGGGTATGGGCGCCAACGTAATTGTTACCGAGATCGACCCGACTAGGGCACTTGAGGCTTCTATGGATGGGTTCAGAGTTATGCCAATGTCAGAGGCGGCTTCTCAAGGAGATATTTTTGTCACGGTTACGGGCAATCGCGACGTTCTGACTAAGGAACATTTTGTGAAGATGAAAGACGGCTCAATCCTCGCCAATTCGGGCCACTTCGACGTTGAGATCGATCTAAATGCCCTGCGGGAGCTCGCTCCAGGTGAGGCAAGCCGAAAGGTTCGGCCGTTGGTGGACGAGTATCTGGTTACCAATGTTGCTGGCACGAAGAACCGTGTAATGGTCGTAGCGGAGGGCCGTCTAGTCAACTTAGGGGCTGCCGAGGGTCACCCGGCGGCGGTAATGGACATGAGCTTTGCAAACCAAGCGCTGAGCGCCGAGTGGTTAGTAACACAGATTGGGCAGCTCGAAAAGAGAGTTTATCAGGTCCCGGTCGAGATAGATAAGGACGTAGCTCGCCTCAAGCTCGAGACGATGGGTGTAAAGGTTGACGTCCTAAGCGCAGCCCAAGAGGAATATTTGGCTTCATGGACGGTTGGGACCTAGCTGAAAGAGCTTGCGCAGCAGATTTGGCTTTATGAGTTGGCCTTCTCAGCCGACACTTCGTTAACCCAATGCTCCGGAGAGGTTTGTGCGGTATCTTTAAAGGTAGAGGCCTAACGGGGCTTTGGGTGAGCGATCCAAGGAGGTGCTATGCAGGTTTCGATCCGGAACAAGGGATGTGATCTCGGCGAGGAGGCTCGCAAAATAGTCATTGAGAGAACCGAGCGGTTGGGAAAGTATCTCGATGGCCTAGAAAGGGCAGAGGTTGCCTTTGCCCTTGAGCCTAATCCCTCCATTTCAGATAACCAGATTTGTGAGGCGACCCTATTCGGTCATGGTCATGTTGTTCGGGCGAAAGCGGCGGCACCTGAATTGCTTGGGGCATACGATAGGGCCTATGAGCGCCTAGAGCACAGGCTCGAGAAGTTAAAGGGGAAGTTGGTGCGCCGTACCCACCCGCACCATCGCGCAGCCAAGGTAGTCGATCCTCAGGCGCTGTCGGACTCACTGAACGTTACTGTTACGAAGTCGAAGCAGTTCAAAATCGCCCATATGACTACAGATGAGGCGGTTTTCCAAATGGAGATGCTCGGCCATAGCTTTTACTTTTTCAAAAATAGCGTGACTGGCGAACCGGCAGTAGTGTATCTCAGGGGTGATGGCAGCGCTGGCGTGATAAACGCCGCTGTAGCTGAGTAATCGAAACTACCAAAGAGCCTAACTACGGCAGTCGTGCTTTTGGATGACTACGATGGAAGGCAAATGAGTATTTTCACTAAAGTTCTGCGCGCCGGCGAGGGGCGTAAGCTCAAGAGGCTCGCGGAAGTTGTTCCCCTGATAAACGAGCTAGAGCAAGAGATGACGGTTTTGTCTGACGATGAACTGGCGGGCAAGACCGTCGAGTTTCGCGCAAGACTGGAAGGTGACGAGGACCTTGACGATCTTCTTGTAGAGGCGTTTGCCGTCGTGCGCGAAGCGGCGAAGAGGTCTATAGGTCAACGTCACTACGACGTGCAGCTAATGGGTGGTATGGCGCTTCATTTCGGTGGTATTGCCGAAATGAAGACTGGCGAAGGCAAGACCTTAGTTTCGACCTTGCCGGTTTACCTAAATGCTCTCTTGGGTGAGGGGGTCCATGTCGTTACGGTGAACGATTATCTTGCTCAGCGTGACTCAGAATGGATGGGCAGAGTTTATCGTGCGCTTGGTTTAAGCGTGGGTAGGGTAGGATCGCACGATCTGTCGCCGGAAGGAAAGCGTGCCGCTTACAACTGCGATATCACTTATGGGACGAATACCGAGTTTGGATTCGACTATCTAAGAGATAATATGGCAACCTCCCTTGCCGACAGGGTTCAGCGGTCTCACTACTACGCCATAGTCGACGAGGTCGACTCTATTCTCATCGATGAAGCCCGAACGCCGCTGATTATTTCTGGGCCATCAGACGAAGGCGCTCAACTTTATTACCAGTTTGCCGGGATTGTTAGATCGTTGAAAAAGGATCTGCATTATGAGGTGGATGAGGAGAAAAAGACCGTCATCCCGACTGAAGAGGGCATTTCTAAGGTAGAGCAACTAGTCGGACTTGATAATCTTTACGACATTTCGGCGATGATTCAGCTTCACCAGCTAAATCAGGCGCTGCGCGCCAAGGAGCTCTATCACCGTGACCGCGACTACATCGTCGAAAAGGGCGAAGTTAAAATTGTCGACGAGTTTACTGGAAGGACGTTGGAAGGACGTCGGTGGTCTGAAGGATTACATCAGGCCGTAGAGGCAAAAGAGCGGGTGAGGATAAAGGAAGAGAACCACACCTGGGCGACTGTCACTCTCCAGAACTACTTCAGGATGTACGAGAAACTGTCTGGAATGACCGGTACCGCCGAAACAGAAGCGGCAGAATTTGCATCTACATACGGTATTCAAGTAATACCGATCCCCACAAACTTGCCCGTAAAAAGGGCCGACCTAGGCGACTATATCTTCAAGACCGAGGCCTCAAAGTTCGAAGCGATTGCGGAGGATATTGAGCAGCGCTATTCTAAGGGCCAGCCAGTGCTCGTTGGAACTGCGTCAGTGCACAAGTCGGAGACGCTATCTCAGATCCTGGCCAAGAGGTCAATTCCGCACAGCGTCTTGAATGCAAAGCTGCACGCCCAGGAGGCACAGATTGTTGCGCAGGCGGGAAGGATAGGGGCCATCACGGTTGCTACCAACATGGCTGGTAGAGGCGTCGACATTCTTTTAGGTGGAAATCCTGAAGCCTTGGCCGCAAACCGTGCAGCGGAAGAGGGAATCGACTTATCGACAGAAGAGGGGCTTGAGCAGATGGCTAAGATCTCTGGCGAGATCAAAGCCAAATGTGCCGAAGACGCCGAAGTAATTAGGAGCTTGGGCGGGCTTTATGTCCTTGGTACAGAACGTCATGAGAGTCGAAGAATCGATAACCAGCTACGGGGTAGGTCAGGTCGTCAAGGTGATCCCGGTGAGAGTCGTTTTTACCTTTCGCTAGAGGATGACCTTATGAGGCTATTTTCTGGAGCCGCCGTTGGCTGGTTGATGGACAAGACGTTTCCAGACGACATGCCTATAGAAGCGAAGATGGTCTCGAGGGCAATCGAAAAGGCGCAAACAACGGTCGAGGCAAAAAATGCTGAGATTAGAAAAGACGTCCTCAAGTACGACGAGGCTCTAGATGAGCAGCGCAAAGTGATCTACCAAAGAAGACTTCAGGTAATAGAGGGTGAGGATCTCTCAGCAAAGACCCTTGAAGTGCTGGAAAGTGTCATCGATTCGTTGGTAGGCGAATACTGCGTCGGAGAATATGTAGAGGACTGGGACCTTGAGGGCCTGGTGTCTGCTATGAAGCGATTTTGGGCGACGAAGTTTTTGGTTGAAGACCTTTCCGAAGCGGTGACTAAAGAGCAGTTAATCGAGTCAATTCATCAGGAAGCACTCGAACATTATCAAGGGAAGGTTGCTCGTCTGTCTGGTGGGCCCGATATGGCTCGGCAGATCGAACGAGAGGTAATGCTCTTGGTGATAGACCAGAAGTGGCGGGAGCATCTTGCCGACATGGACTACCTGCGTGAAGGTATAAACCTGAGGGCAATGGGCCAGCAGGATCCGCTGGTGGCTTGGCAGCGAGAAGCATTCGCGATGTTTGGCGATCTAATGGGCCGGATCGACGAAGAGTACTTGCAATATGTTATGCAGGTCGAAGTCGTAGAGCCTGAACCGGTACAGATAGACCTTTCGCAGGCGAGTTACTTTGGAGCTACTGATCCCGGAGACATCTCATTACTTTATGCCGTTGATCACGTGCCCTCAGGCAGAGTTGCAAGCGTTGAGGAATCTCCAATGCCCGACAACATAGTTCAACTCGGCGAAAAGGCTTCAATGCCGATTCGAAAATCAGACAGCGAGAAGATCGGCCGGAACGACCCCTGCCATTGTGGTAGTGGGTTGAAGTTCAAGAATTGTCACGGACGCTAGAGCTCCATTTCGACACTCGGCACAAGGGACTACTTTGAGGGATTTTTCATCTGAAATAGCAGAGCTTTTGGTTCGCGTTGATAGTGCCAAGGCCTACCTAGGCTTCGATGGGCTATTGAAGGAGCGTGACGATTTAGAGAAAGAGATCTCCGACCCGGAGCTTTGGAGTAATCCAGATCGAGCAAAAGTAGTCAATAGGAGATTCAACCAGGTGAGCGACGACCTTGGGATTGTCCTGAAGGTACAGGCTGAACTCGATAATATCGAGGCCGGTGTCGAGCTAGCCGCAGAAGAAGAGTCGGAAGAGCTCGAAGAGGAGATAGAGGGTTGGGTCAAAAGACTTGGTTCGGATCTTTCGGCCTTGGAGACGCGTTCGCTACTTTATGGTGAATTTGACGAAGGAGACGCCGTTTGCGAGGTTCACGCTGGCGCGGGCGGCACTGACGCACAAGACTGGGCTGAAATGATGCTCAGGATGTATACCCGCTTTGCAAGCGAGCGCGGCTTCGAAGTTGAAATTGATGAGGTTACAGAGGGTCAGGAGGCGGGAATACTCTCGGCGACCTTCATTGTCAAAGGTCGATATGCCTATGGAGTTTTTTCCGCCGAAAAGGGAGTCCATCGCCTGGTTCGAATATCACCGTTTGATTCCCAGAAAAGACGGCAGACCAGTTTTGCCCGGTTGGAAGTCATTCCTTTCATCGAGGATCTCACTGCCGAAGTGGATATCGATGAAAAGGAGCTTCGAGTTGATACATATCGTTCCTCCGGTGCTGGAGGACAGCACGTAAACAAGACGGACTCTGCAGTGCGCATTACTCATATTCCCAGTGGAATAGTGGTCTCCTGCCAGAATGAGCGTTCGCAACATCAAAACAGAGCGAAAGCGATGCAAATTTTAGCTGCCAAGCTTGCTGACCTTCAAAGGCAGCAGCGCAAGGATCAGCTAAGCGCAATTTCAGGGCCAGCTGTAGACAATGCATGGGGCAACCAGATCCGTTCCTACGTGTTGGCTCCATATCAGATGGTGAAGGACCACAGGTCTAATTTCGAGGATCGCAACGTTATCGGTGTTCTCGCTGGCGATCTGGAGGGTTTCGTAAGTAGCTTTTTAATGTGGAGACGATCACAGGTCGAATAGTTTGGTTGGTGCTTTAAATCAAGGTTTTGCATTAGAATGTGTTGTCGACTACGGGCTGCCGGTTTTAGCTGTGCGGTCATAATGCAAGCGGAAGGTGCGGTGCGATGATCCGGCTAGAGGGCGTAAGCAAGTCATACAAAGCAGGGCCTATGGCCCTAAGTGACATCAATATCGATGTTGAGCGAGGGGAGTTTGTCTTTCTGGTTGGTTCTTCTGGCTCCGGAAAGTCCACGTTGCTCCGCTTACTTTTGCGAGAAGAGCGGCCCGACGCGGGCCGCATCTGGGTATCAGGAAAAGACCTGGGGCAGCTCGCGCCTTGGAAGGTCCCGTACTTTAGGCGAAATATTGGTGTCATCTTTCAGGATTTTCGTCTCCTTCCAAATAGGACGGCATTCGAGAACGTAGCTTTTGCTTTGGAAGTGATTGGGAAGTCGAAGAAGACTATCTCGGCCCAGGTGCCTCAGATTCTCGATCTCGTCGGACTTTCTGACAAGATGGGCAGGCTCCCGTCTGAGCTTTCGGGTGGTGAACAACAGAGGGTCGCTATAGCTAGGGCCTTCGTGAACAGGCCGCTAGTTCTTTTGGCAGATGAGCCGACTGGTAATCTCGACCCGGAGACTACTTGGGGGGTCATGCGGCTTCTCGAAAGGATTAACCGCACAGGGACTACGGTCGTTATGGCAACCCACGACGTAGGAATAGTGGATTCGATGAGACGTCGGGTAATCGAACTCGATCACGGGACGATACAACGCGATCAAGACAGGGGAATATATGGGATTGGTGTTTAGCCCGGTGGGTTTTCTTAATCTTGGCAGAAGCAATTGGGAGTCCTGCTCCGATACAGTTGAGGGGTCTTAGTTTTGGCGATTTCCGTCGAATATGTTGTCAAAGAGACCGCTGGAAACTTATGGCGTAATCGGCTTATGAGTTTGGCTGCAGTGTTGACAGTCGCCGTGAGCCTTTCGCTGGTCGGAGCTGCTCTGCTTATAAAGCAGGGAGTCTCGACAGCTACTTCACAGTGGCAAGGCGGAGTCCAGCTTTTAATATTTTTCAATCCCAACGCCCCGACGAGTGAGAAGCATTCCGTTGAGGTTCAGCTTAAGCAGATGGCTGAGGTCAAGAGCTTTTTTTATGTTGACAGGGCGGCTTCGTACAAAGAATTTAAGCGGCTAATGGCTAACGAGCCGGATCTATTAAATGCTGTTACGCAAAATCAAATTCCCCCCTCTTATCGCGTGGTGTTGAAGGACCCAGCAGAAGCTCCAGCGTTGGGCAAGATCTTTGCTGGACAGCCAGGAGTAAAGACGACAGAGTATAACTTTGGTGCGATTAAGACAATGCTGGACCTTTCATCAATTGCTCAAGCCGTTATTATTGCCCTTGCGCTGGTTCTACTTTTGTCGGCGACTGTCCTTATATTTAACGTAATCAGAGTTGGAATTTTTGCTCGACGGCGAGAAGTTTCGGTAATGAAGCTCGTCGGTGCGACAAACTGGTTCATTAGGATACCTTTCATGCTCGAAGGTCTGACTCAAGGATTGGTCGGAGCGGTAGTAGCCGCAGCGGGCGTGCTAGGACTTCAATCACTCTTCAACTACGCAATTAATCATTTTGGGGTCAAGCTGTTGAGCGGCTTCGTAATAACCAGCTCTGACGTAATTTTTACCGAGATTTTTGTTTTGGCCGTCGGGATTGTCGTGGGTGCGGGCGGCTCGATGATAGCGGTACGCCGTTACCTGGAGGTCTAGTTCCTTTGGTTGGCTCGCAGGACTCGGAATAGGAAGTCGAAAAAAGTTGATTCAACCAACTGCTACTAATGGCGCCCGAGAGGTTGGACTTGTCGACGGTGTTCGCTATTTAAGGCGAAGGACGGCCGGTCCGTCGATAATTTTTGTTCACGGATTTTGTGGCTCTGGTGATCTGTTCGATGTAGTGTTTGACTCTGCAGCGCTGGAAGATTTCGATTTGATAGCGGTTGATCTTCCAGGCCATGGCGGATCAATCACTTCCCATTGGGGTGAGGGGCAAGGCTCTGATCTGTTTTTCAGGGGTGATCACCTCAAAGGGGTCGCCAACCTTACTCAAGGGAAACCGTTGGTCTGGGTAGGGTGGTCCCTTGGCGCAATCCCAATTGCAGAGTTTTTAAAAGAGGATTCGCAAGTCAATTCTTGCGGCGTCAATCTGATAGGGCCATCGTTTGTCGCTGGAAACCAAAAGGCGATTGAGCGAGCTGGAGAAGGGTTTAGTCGGTCGCTACGGTCGATGCTCTCTTTGGAAAAATCGGCGCGACCCGAGACGCTGCTTGACTTCGCCGACATTATATGTGGGCGGGATCTACCGCTTTTCAAACTGGCTTTAGTTGGCGGAGCTTCATTGACTTCCATGGCGGTGAGGCGTGCTAGCTTGTCCAGAGACGTCGATGTCGAGGCCTTCTACCGCAACCTCCAGCTGCCAGTCTTAGTGAGCATCGGAGCAAGAGATTCAGTTATAAACGTTTCTCCTGCAATGGAGTTGGTGAGTTCCGGTTCCTCTACAAAGTCCCTTAGCATTTATGCCGAGATTGGACACTCTGTTTTTGCCGAGGATTGCAGCAGGTACAGTGCTGAATTGGCCGAATTTGTCAGGTCAGTTACCCGCTAAACAGGGCTGCTCGCCTCATCGCAGGAGGTTGGTTGAGGATAAAGAGGAAATACCAGTTCAAAGCGGGCACCGCCGCGCGATAAATTGTGCACCGTTACGCTGCCACTGTGTTCTTCTACGACGCTCTTAACTATAGACAAACCCAGACCAACTCCCTGGTTCGACCTTGAAGGGTCCTCCTGCCAAAATCGGTCAAAGGAGTGCTCCAAACCATTTTGATTTAGTCCGGGCCCGTGATCGGAAACGGTTAACCTGCA
>JAJZCF010000004.1:0-12500 GCA_021846265.1 Actinomycetes bacterium
GGCCCAAAGCATCAATACTCATGAGATCATGTTTCATCTCGTTTTACCTCGATTTCAAATGCGAAATTGACCGAAAACACAGATATGCCTTGGCACCGCCATACAGCGAAGCACCTCAGGACTGGACCTTGCGACACTCGACCAACTCCTGATTTTGGCCCTGAAGCTGGCTTAATCCTATCCCAAAGTTGCAAAGGGAACAGGACGCCAAGTACGCAAGGCCTCGCCGGGTACGAGGGCTGCCCACCAGGGAAAGTCAGCTATTTTGCTCGAGGTTCGAACCGCTGGCCCCCTTTCTTTAAAAAATCCGCAGCCAATGCCGTCTTCGTTCTCCTTCGGAGCTAAAGGCGTTCTCAATTGTTTTGACTCTCTAAAAAATTCTCAATTTTGAACTCAAAATAAATAGGTCCGGCCAATCCGGCCGGACCTACTGACAAAGGTCTAGATACCCAGCAACTTACTATTCATCGGCAACGATTGACCCCACCCTGTCGGCTAGTCCAGGATTTCGTTTTGACAGAACGGCCGCATATATGACAGCCAAGACCACAACGATCAGAGCGATATATGGGTACCAATTGTAGGGTGTAGGCTGCCCTGGCTTTGCGAGGTAGTACAAAGGCACTACGATAAACAAGGCGCCGAGGATTGGCAGTACGCCATGCCTCACCATTTTGAAATCAGCCGGCTTGTGCTTTTTGTAGTAAACAGGCAGAGCCAGATTAGCCAAAAGGTACACAAGTAGTACCAGAATGGTGCCCATCGTCGATGACTCAGCAAAGAAGTTGATGGGATCCATCGTGCCCGAACCAACCAGGTGAGCAACCGCCCAGCCGCCAATAAGTAGGACGGAGATACCGACGAACACCAAAATTGCATTCATAGGCGTACGACGCTCCTGGTGCACCTTGCCGATCACGGAAGGCAACAAGCCTTCCCTGCCCGCTGAAAAAATCAACCTGGCTTGGGAGTTGGTACCCGCAACTAAAGCTCCAAGGGTCGAAGTCATGCCCGCCAAATAAGCGAGAAAGGCTAGTACGGCGACGGTACCATTTGCAACGCTTATAAATGGAATTGCCGCGTTCCCAAGCTTGGTGACGTTGTAGTTGAATCCTGTCACAGTCGCATACGCAAAGACAATGTAGCTAATGGACATGATCGCCACCGAGGCGAATACCGCCTTAGGAACATTCCTCCTCGGATCGTTCGTCTCCTCGGCGAGAGCGGCCGAATTTTCCCAACCAATAAATAGATAGATTGCGAGGGGGAACCCGGCGGCAAGACCAGACATGCCATTTGTAATGTGGCTCGGCTCAAATGGAGTCAACGACAGGTGGCCCCCACTGTGGATAATTGCCACTATCGAGACGATAAAAAGAACGGATATTTCAAAGGCGAAAAAGAAACCGGCAACCTTAGTGGAAACCGACACTCCTCTGATCATCAGCATCACTGCCAAAATTGTCAGGATGACCGTCAGTATGCCCCAAGGTACATTCCACTTAAGATAGTGACTCAGGATAATAGATAGAAATCCTCCCGAGATTGCAATCACCGAAGCCATGGCGACGATGTAGCCGACACCTGCCAAAATTGCAGTCGTCACCGCGCTAGTTGGTCCGAAGGACTTGCCAACAAAGGTGATGAAACCTCCAGCAGAAGGCTGCGCCTTAGAAAACTCAGACAAAGTGTTGGCTAAAAAGGCAATAGCAATTCCAGCGGCGACAATAGTTAGCGGGGACGCCACTCCAGCTGTAATCGCTAGAAAGCCAAATCCGAAAAAGAAACTCATGGCCGGTCCGATGTTGGCCATCGTTGCGGCCGAAATATCGATTATGCCCAACGAACCAGAACGCAATCTATGTTGCTGGTGCGGAGGCGCGAACGCCTGAGGTTCGACCTCCGTCGCTGACAGCTTTCCGGGGACCATCGACTCATTTGGTTCCAATGAAATTACCCTCCCTTGGTCAATAGGCGTGCTCCATTGCGCACCCATCAAGTGAAACATTTTCGTCTCGATTAGTCCAGCCGTGAAGCTGCACTGGTCCATTTCGAAGTCGTAAAATATTCCAATGTTGAACTATAGCAAAGCTCAGAAGGTGAAGCTCAACAAATATATGTCTATTAAGCCCAGTGTGGAATAAATCGGTGCCCAGCGTGGATTAGGAAATCAGCCCAGCAAGTAGAGCGCAAGTAGGCCACTGTCCCCAACCCGATCGCCTAGCAAGCAACGCTGCGGCTTGATCTTGTATCGACGGTGGGTTGCTATTGGGGTATCCAGAAAATCCTAGCCCGAGCCAGGTTGACTCGGAAAATTGATATGCACCGTAATAGCCATTGCCGGTATTGTCCGAGTAGTTACCACCAGATTCGCAGTCTCGAATTTTGGCTAAGTCGCTCGCCAGGGTGGAGTTCTGGTTGAGCGGGGGTCCCTGTATGATCGTTCTAATCCCGCCAGGAGATGGTAACCCTTGAACTGTGTTTTGGCTAGCTTTCCTCGCTAAAGCCTGCTGTATCAGGGTCTCTATCTGCCCATTTACTTGAGCCAGCACAGACTGCTCGGATCTCACCTTGTTGGATAATAGTGCCTCCGAGTTTGCCAAGTTTGCCAGCTTTGTCTTCAAGGAAGCAAGTTGATTGCCTAGGGCGGCGTTCTGCTGTTCAATTTGCAAGCCTAAATAGCGCAGCTCTTGGGTCGTATCTGAAACCGACATTGAGGTAAGGTTTTCAAAGTCTAACTTCAAGAGATAGTCCTGCTGAGTCGAGGAGAGCAGCCTGCCCAAGGAAGTTAACCCGAACCCGCCGACATAAACGTTAATCGCAGCTCTTGTCAGGCTGTTCTCGAGTTGTTTCTCTTTCTGTCGCTCCAATGCTAAATCAGCCTGAGAACTAGCAATCTCCGAATGCAGTTGTGTGATCTGTACTTCAATCTGTCCACGCTGGACAACAAGTGATCGGACGGCGTATGAATCCGAGGCAATCTGATTTGCAATGGTGGATGCCTGCTGTTGTAGCGTTGACTGGCTAGCACTAGCTGGCGAAGGGACCTCGCCCATACTGACAAGCACAGTTGCGAAAAGCGTCAGCCGTATCAGAGTAGAGACCCTCACTCGGCAACCACTACCTTGCAAAATCTCGACGCCCTTTCCCATCAAACGACTCAAAGTTAAGCTGACCAAGATCGCTTGGACCTGCCCTACTACTGAAAATAAAGTCGGCTGAAAATGGCTAATTTTCTATCGAACAATATATGTTACAGCCAGTTCGAGCGAACCTTAGCATGGCGGGTATACGAGGAATGTATGCTTCATCACCCTACCGTAGGGCGCTATGTATAATATCGGTCAGCCAGATCTGATTCTGGCCAGAAGCTATCAAGTCTTCGCTTGTTGGAGTTTTGCCAAGTTTTTATTCAGCATTTAACTTGCTAAACCCGGATATTCCAAGTTCAACCATTGTAAAGCCCACAAGTCCCTGTTCACCACGAATCCCGACTCGATCTCAAGAGCTGGCACTCTGCGGCACCTCTTATAGGTTCCCCGCAATTGACTATGGACCTCAGCGAATATGTCTCTTGGGCAAAAGACGCAATTGTTGAAGTATCAGAGGGAGCGAGGAACTTGTTGTAGGTCTACCGCGAGCGATTCAGCCCGGCAAGAAGGCGGGTCTTTCCTTAAAATATGAGATTTACACACTTGGCACTCTAACTACAAGTGTGCAAATTGCGGTTATGAATGACGAACTAACAATTTCGACTTTTGAATTCATGAGGCTTTTCGACAACTAGGAGCCAGGCGTGACGCTCTCGGCCTGGATGAGCGAGCCAGCGCTCGCTACGACTACGGTCAGGGTTTTGGCAAGGGTATGCGGTAAGAGCTTTTTGGGGTGCAGGCCTAGAAATTTCTGGCACGGCTATGTCACTCGATCGTCGCTTCATCCGCTCCCGATCCCTCGGCGGAATCATTCGAATTGGGCTTAGCTGCAACTCGGAGTTGGACAGATCGGAGGCATCCTTGGTCATCTTCAGCTCTACTTCTAGCTCTGCAATCCTTCTCTCGGCCCTTTTTGAGCTCAGCCGATTGCTCGAAACCTTCAAAAGCTGATCACCCTGGCACGCGGGCGTCCATCGGGCCTACTGTTTTGAGACCAAGAATCCTACGCTACTCCATTGTGTGCTGCGAATAGAACAACTCCGCGCTAACTAGTGGATTAGTGGGAACTAGTCCCTTGGGCGGTCAGCGAAGTAAGTCGCTTGAGTCCCTGTCACGGTAGTTGAAGCCTGGACCCACGTCATAGATAACCTCATAGATCCACTCCAGTAAAGCGCTTCAGCCCCCCATAGGGCCCACCGTGCTGGTCAAGTCATCTTTGGTGTCACTGAAGGCGATTCGAGCGTAGGTAATCGTCGCATTTCATGAAAAAGACACATACGGCGCTAGTTTGCAAAGTTGAATGAAACGTGGCATTTTCCGTCACCGGGGGTTCGCCTAGCTGAATCAACAACCATTCCTGCTCAGTCCGTCCACGCAGTCAATTGGAATTTGATATCAACCCGCACTCAATGAGTAAACCATCGGCGAATCCACTCCGCAGTCCCCAGATCTCATCAGGATAGGACGCGGATGTCATAAACTTTTCCGAAACAAGGCCTAGCTTCAATTGAGAGGACTCGGTCATCGGGCAAATTTAGCAAGCCATGCGCCAGACTCACCAAATTCAGATACCTCTCAATTAATAGAGGATCAATTCTGCAATTCAACATTTGTTGAAATTCTTTATTACTACTTACTCTAATCATTTATCATGCCAGTGGAGGAGCACTTTAAGCCCGCTCCTGCTAGCAAACCTTGAAAACAGCGACTTTTTGCAATTCATGCTGAATAGTACTTATTTACAGTCCCCAAGGAGTCCTGATCAAGCTATATCAAAAAAACTTTCTCATCCCAAACCACGGGACCATTGACCCTAATTCCAATCAGTGCTGAATCACGTATCGTCCGTAGTCGAAGTCTTAACTATCGTGCCTTTGCAGGACTCCACATTTGCAAATTGGCACCTTTTAGATGAGGAATCCGGAAATGCATCAAATGGCGACTCTCAAAAAAGTTCCGACCAGCACGTCTTTAGCAGATTGCCCAACCCTCGAACCTGAAAGGTTGGAAGAATCAACGAATGATGGAATTCTCCCGGTGGCGCAAGATATAGAAAAACAGCGCAAGGCGATAGAGGCAATTGGAGTCATCGCTGAAGCCGGCGGCGACCTTGCGATAGAGTTGGCGGATCTTGGCGGTGAACTCGATGAAATACTCGATACGACCAAAGGTCAAACTGCGAACTTCTCCGACCTGGCGAAGACGACATCGGATTTGGCATTAGGAGCCAGAGACTTATCTGACGATACCGACGCCCTCATAGATTCCACCGCGCTAGTAGCCAAAGAGATGACCCTATCCAAAGAGATCGCAGAGGTCACCAAGGACGAAATCCTTCAACTCTCCGAGTGGATCACATCAACTGACAAAAAACTGCATACACTAACCGGCACTATCAGTTCGATTTCGGCCATTGCATCAAGCATCGATTCAATAGCTCAGCAGACTCATATTCTGGCCTTGAATGCCAGGATCGAAGCTGCGAGGGCGGGTGTAGCTGGTCGGGGTTTCGAAGTAATCGCCAGCTCGGTTAGAGGTCTTTCAGACAAGACTATTAGCGCGGCCGGATCGATATCTGAGATAGTTGAGCCCTTAATCCAAGGCGTAACATCGATCGGAAAATCGGCAATTCAGGCCCGGCAAAAAGCAGCCCGAGCGGAAGCTTCTTCCAAAAACATCCTCGAATACGTCGCCATGACTGAGCAACAGATCGCCGAAGTGTCAGAACGTATAGAAAGTATCAATGGTTTCGTTCAAACCTCAAGCAGGCTTTCAGCAAAGAGCGAAGTCGCTTTTGTCTCATTAAGAGCAGGATTTGATGATGCGACGGAAGGGCTTCGCAATAGCTCACAAGAGACGTCAGAATTGATTGCCGTTGCCGACTGGCTATTGGAGGAAGCGGCTCTGTCTGGCGCAAATAGCGTCGATGAGCATACGGTTCACTTTGCCGTCTCTTGCGCAAAGCGAATAGCAGATGAAATTGAAAGGCTCATCGATGCGGGTGATATCTCAAAAGAAAACCTCTTCAATACCAACGACCCCCAAATGACCCCACTCGCCAGCGCCCAATCAAAAAGTAATTCGAGCGAGGCATGTGATCCAGCCCTGCCTGGAATTCAAAATCTTACTCTCGAAGATTCCTCGATTCTTTATCTCTTCACCATGGACAAAAACCTTGTCATTCCTTCAGCAAACTTGAAGTACTCAGCTTCGAATATACTCGGCGCCACAGTGGCAGCCATCGAAACTGAGCCGATCCTAGACAAAGGTCGAATAGCCACCGCAGCGGTCACAAGCACCAAATCTTTCTGCATTCAGAGCTTTCGGAATCCGCTGCAGGGGGACGACCGGACCCTGTCGATTAAAGACATTTCAGCGCCTATTTATGTCTATGGCGAACACTGGGGTGCCCTTAGAGTCGGAATTTCAACGAATGCCAAGTTGTCGAAATTGACAACTCTTGAAATCGAAACTCCAGCATCAATCGGCAAGACTACGCAAAGCGACATCAACAGAGTCATTGACGAGATTGCCAAGGTTGCAAGTGAACTCGGATTGCGCTTAGCTGAAGTCGCTGCCGACGTAACGTCGCTAACGACTACTGCCACCTCACAGATACGGCTCTTTGAGGAGCTCGAAGAAACGACTAGAGAAACAGCCGAATCGAACAGGGTGCTTTTCTCCGACGCCCAAGCGCTGATAGGCGCGACGCTAAAGGTCGAAGAGCAGATGAGATGGGCCTCCGAAGCGTCCAATGCTTCTCAGGGCGAAGTGTCGGCGTTGGTCTCTTGGATCGAATCCGCAGAGGCCGAACTCGATGAGCTTTATAGAGCAATATCTCAGATCTCCCGGTTTGCCAGTAGCATCGATTCGATAGCTCAACAGACGCATGTCCTGGCTCTGAACGCCAGGGTAGAGGCGGCTCGAGTGGGCGACAAGGGAAGATCATTTGCCGTAATAGCCGACGCCGTTCGAGACCTTTCGGACGAAACAATTAAGGCTGCAAAGAAAATCGAAAATACAATCCTTCCGTTGGCAAAAAGCATCGAAGATCTCAGGGGATCGGCGATCGACGCCAAAGAAAGGGCTTCCAAAACCCAACAGTCCTCAAAAAACATCATTTTTGCAATTGCTAGAGTAAACGGCCAGCTCGAAGAACTCGCTAAAAGAATTCGCCACGTAAACAGTTTCATTATTTCAGCAACCAATCTCAGCGAAGTCGCCGGCGCTGGTTACATCAACCTGGCAGAAGGATTCCGAGTTATGTGTGAGCGACTCAGAAACACAGGCGACAAGGTTGAAAACCTGGTTAAGGTCTCTGAATGGCTTCTTGCCCAGGTTGTCGATTCGGGAGCCATCTCTCAAGACAAGGAGATGGTGGACATCCTCCAGGTTACGGTTGAGAAGATCAGAGAAGCATATGAGGGAGCGCTGCGAGATGGAAAAGTGAAGGACTTTGAACTTTTCGACACAAACTACACCACCATCCCCGGAACCGATCCGCAGCAATTCCTGTCAAAATTCACTTATGTTTCAGAGGAAATCCTTCCTGGAATAATTGATCCTCCTCTTCTGAATTCTTCAATCGACTACCTGGTTCTTCACGACAACAACGGCTATATTCCCATCCACAATCGGAACGCTTCTCAACCACAGCGGTCGGACCCGGTCTGGAACAACCAATTTTCGCGTCACCGACGCATCTATTCCGACAAAGTAGCGAAGAAGGCCGCTGAATCGCTGGCTCAATTCGTTATCCAAATATACCGAAGGGATCTCGGAGGTGGCCACTACTCCCTCATAAAGGATGTTTCTGCTCCGCTATACATAAAAGGCAGGAAGTGGGGATGTGTGAGATTGGGCTACGGCGTCGACTCAAAGAAGGATAGTGACTAATCGCTGTCAAATGCGGCGAATCAGAAATCCAAGTATCTAACCGCAACAACTATTACACCGAGTGTGCAGCTAAGCAGCACAAGTTGTCGCCTTAGCAGGGTCTGAATAGAACCCGTTTTACCGAAGTCAATCGCCAATGTCTCGCAACATCTGAGAAAGAAGCGCTTCAATCCTCTGTCCGCGCTCAACTCTCTCCATCCGGAATCGACCTATCTCCGATAGCCGTTCATCTAGTCGTCTAATGATCTCTTCATTAGCCATTTTTGCCTGCGTCAGCATGTCTAGCCTAGACCCGCTATCGAAGTCTGCTCGATAGCGTGATATCAGCTCGACAAGGCGATCTTCCTGCTCTAATACGGCCTTTACCTCTAGCAGGGAGAGTCCCAGCACCTCTTGGAGTCTCCTTATAACGTCGATTCGTTCGAGAACGGCGACCGAGTACTTCCTCTCTCTATTCTCGACATGATCAATCGGAGCAATGAGTCCGATCTCCTCCCAGTACCTCAAAGTCCTTGAAGTAAGCCCCGCTACTTTAGTCACCTCACCAATGCGAAGGATACCCTCTTCGTTGTCACCCTCTTGCTCCGTTGACCCCAAATCGTCGCCAGTCCCCGGGTGCAAATTCTCGCCTGTGACAGTTTCACTTCCTCCGACAGGTGAGCCTTCCAAAGCTGCCATTTTTAGACACCTACCCTCAATATCAAATGCCACGCCATCTCATTTGCAACAGCACCAGGTCTAAGCGTAAGAACACTACTAGTCTCCCGAGCCAGAGTATCCTTCCGACCTTCCCGGGCCGAAAAAACTAAAACCCTCTGAGACCTGCTTCGTTTAAACCGACTTGCTATAGAAATGACACCCTGCTGGAGTCCTTGGGTGTGCCTGGTCGATCTTCCATCACACGGGTCGACAATGAAGATAGTGTTGCAGCTATAACCAAAATTGCGATTCGCTCTACATAGTGGCTGGTCGACACCTCTATCGTAAACTCCTTGGCCCAGATCATAGTTCGACTCAGCGCTGCCAGCCAAAGAAGGCGCATTTGTCCTGTCTAAATCTCTCGCGGCCATAGTCCCTCTATTTTCCGACGAAATCATAGTTAGCCTCTCGATCCAGTAAGCGCACCAACTGGCTTGAAGAAAAAGGCTATTCGTGCAAGATTCTGATAGCAGAAGTCTCCCCGAACGATAGTCGACCAGTTCACCTGGCAGCAGCTCCACAAACCGACCGAGTGCCACAACCAGATCACCGAGGGTCCGCTACGGCCCTTCAGGCCCCTCCCGCACGGTCCCTGCTCGGACAAGATCAGATCCTCCGAGGTCATACGCTATCCCCTGATTCAGGTTCTGACAGCTTTGACCCAGCTAAACAAGGCATGCCCAGCACGGACATCGATGCCGAATCTTGGTTCCCTTCATTGGGGCTATCCTTCTCCTCTCCAGAAGGGCTCGCCGCCTGCTTGCCCCGACCGGATGAGACGGCCGCAGCGATTAGGCACGCCACTAAGGCGAAAATAAACGCCTCGTGAAGCCCCGAGGAGAATGCCCCCGAAATCAATTTAGGAAAAAACTCCTTGCCGGTTAAAATCAGATAGTTCTGATGTGAAAGACCCAACAGGACTTTTTCCCCAAGAAGTCTCTGAATCGGGTTATATCCGAGAAAAGCGGCAAAGAGAATTGATACCGGCGGAAGGTGCGATAGCCCCTGCGCCATGGTGGGATCTATGCCATGGGTGATTAATCCTTTTGCCATTGCCTGCGGCAAAACAGCTGAAAGCCCCGCAATCATCAAAGAGAAAAAAATGCCTATTGAGAAGACTTGCGCCGAATTCTGAAAAGTCGAGTTCATTGCGCCACCAACGCCCCGGTTCTCCGCTGGCAGAGAATTCATTACCGCTGCTCGATTCGGTGCAGCGAACACGCCTTGAGAAAGACCCGATAGAAGTAGCACTCCGGCAAAGTAAGGATACGAAAAATCCACCGGCATCAGAAGAAGTAGCACGAAGGCAATAGCCGTCCCAATCGGACCAATAGTGGCAAACAGCCGAGTTCCAAATCTGTCCGAAAGATGACCCGACATCGGCCCGGCTATCAAAAATCCGACGGTAAGAGGGAGCATATAGATTCCCGCCCACAAAGGTGTGGCGGCAAAACTGTATCCGTGGAGTGGCAACCAAATACCCTGAAGCCAAATAATGACCATAAACATCAGTCCACCCCTAGAGACCGCAACCAAAAAGGTTGAAAAAGTCCCGAACAGATAGGTTCTGATTCTGAATAACGGAATCTTAAACATCGGGTTGGCAACTTTGGTCTCGATGTAAAAAAAGGCCACCAACATCCCCGCACCCAGGCTCAACTCCAAAATAACTGGCAGAGATGTCCAACCAGTCGGAGATCCTCCCGAAGGCTCGATGCCATAAGTAATACCTACCATGAGGAGGATTAGACCGAAAGCAAAGGTTGAGTTGCCCAACCAATCGATACTAGAAGGCTTCCTTACCCCCCTGTCTTCAAGCTTGAGGTATGCCCAAATAGTTCCGAACAGTCCAATCGGCACCGAAATAAGAAATATGAGCCGCCAGTCGATTGGTCCCAGAACACCGCCCAGCACAAGCCCGATAAAAGATCCGCTAATACCCGCCACCTGGTTGATGCCAAGAGCCATACCACGCTGATTCTTAGGAAATGCATCGGTAAGAATGGCGGATGCATTTGCTACCAAGAATGCAGATCCAACCCCTTGCACCAAGCGCATCACTATCAACCACGTAGCGCCGGCTCTACCGTACATCCAGTCCACACTTAGCGCCAAAGAGCCCACCGTGTAGATCACGAAACCCAGGTTGTACATCTTCACGCGCCCAAACATGTCGCCTAAACGTCCGAGACTGACGACCAGGACGCTGGTTACGACGAGAAAACCAAGAATCATCCAAAGCAGATAGAAGCTGTTTCCGCGACCAAGCGGATCCAAATGAATGCCTAAAAAAATATTCGGCATAGCGATAAGCGTGATCGAAGAATCGATCGTCGCCATTAGCACGCCAAGAGTAGTATTAGACAGCGCTATCCATTTATAGTTGGCTGAAACTACTCCCAAGGGTGCAGTTGAATCGCGTGGCGCATCTCCCCCTTGAGAACCGGAAAATATCCCCAAATCACCATCACCCCAGTAACTTCTACATCTTTGTAGGTTACAATCTAGCTAGCTTTAACGTAAACGTAAGCATCAGACTTAGGTGATCTGTTCGCAAGCCAGAAAAGCAATACCCCTTGCTGCAAGGCTGGCCGCAACAGGGGGAAGAGCGAACAAACTAACTCAAAAATGGGCGTTAAATGCCACAAGACCCCGAAGGGTCTTGTGATCACGATAAATTGCGGCGACGCCCTACTCTCCCAGGGGGCCTCCCCCCAAGTACCATCGGCGCTGGCAGGCTTAACTTCCGTGTTCGGAATGGGAACGGGTGTGACCCTGCCGCTCTGGTCACCGCAAATCTATTAGTCCTTTAAGGACTCCATAGCGAGCACGAGTAAACTCCAAGCCCTCGGCCGATTAGTACCGGTCAGCTGAATACATTACTGTACTTACACGTCCGGCCTATCAACGTGGTCGTCTACCACGGGCCTTACCAGGTTATCCTGTGGGAAGATTCATCTTGGAACGAGCTTCGCGCTTATATGCTTTCAGCGCTTATCCCTTCCGCAGGTCGCTAACCAGCCATGCCCTTGGCAGGACAACTGGCACACGAGAGCTGCGTCCGTCCCGGTCCTCTCGTACTAGGGACAGCCTTCCTCAATCTTCCTACGGCTGCATCGGATAGGGACCGAACTGTCTCACGACGTTCTAAACCCAGCTCGCGTACCGCTTTAATGGGCGAACAGCCCAACCCTTGGGACCGGCTTCAGCCCCAGGATGCGACGAGCCGACATCGAGGTGCCAAACCTTCCCGTCGATATGGACTCTTGGGGAAGATGAGCCTGTTATCCCCGGGGTACCTTTTATCCGTTGAGCGACGGCGCTTCCACACGCTACCGCCGGATCACTATGCCCTGCTTTCGCACCTGCTCGACTTGTAAGTCTCGCAGTCAAGCTCCCTTTTGCCATTGCACTCAACGGCTGATTGCCAACCAGCCTGAGGGAACCTTTGGGCGCCTCCGTTACAATTTAGGAGGCGACCGCCCCAGTCAAACTACCCACCTGACGCTGTTCCTGATCCGGATAACGGACCAAAGTTAGAGTCCCAGCACAAACAGGGTGGTATTTCAAGGTTGTCTCCACCAGAGCTAGCGCTCCAGCTTCACAGACTCCCACCTATCCTACACAATCTGTACCAAAACTCAACATCAAGCTATAGTAAAGGTCCACGGGGTCTTTCCGTCCTGATGCAGCTAACGAGCATCTTTACTCGTACTTCAATTTCGCCGGGTCTCTGGTTGAGACAGTGGGGAA